>NZ_JBHXPI010000066.1:0-27699 GCF_042718575.1 Streptomyces sp. NPDC058579 | reverse complement strand
GTCACTGGGTCACGGCCTTCGTCGTTCGTGCGACGCGCGACCCAGCGAAAAGCCCCCACCTCGGTGGGGGCTTTTCGCTGGGTCGTCAGGTCAGGCGGAAGCCGCGCAGTTCGGGCAGATGCCCCGGTACGTGACCTCGACGCCGGAGATCGTGAAGCCGAAGCGCTCCGAGTCCGGGAGGTCCGACAGCGGGTTTCCGGCCGGGTGGACGTCACGGATCGCGCCGCAACGGGCGCAGACCAGGTGCTGGTGCGGGCGGTGCGCGTTCGGGTCGTACCGCCTGGCGCGGCCGTCCGTCGCGACCTCCATCACCTCACCGAGCGTGACCATCTCGCCCAGCGTGTTGTACACCGTCGCCCGGGAGATCTCGGGCAGTCGCTCCACCGCGCGGGCGTGGACCTCGTCCGCGGTCAGGTGGACATGGTCTCCGTCGAGCACCTCGGCCACGACGCGCCGCTGCGCGGTCATTCGCCAGCCGCGGCCGCGCAGTCGTTCCAAAAGGTCACTCATAAGGACCAGATTAACAGCGACGGGACCAAGGTCCCGAATGGGTGTGACTTTGGACCAGGCCTTGACTTAGACATTGTCTATTGTAGGGTCGGGAGCGCAGGACAGGCCATGGACAGGGCTTGCGGCACAAGCAACGCAGGAGGCGTACGTGACGACGCAGGGACCGCTCACCACGGAGGCCGGCGCGCCGGTCGCCGACAACCAGAACAGCGAGACGGCCGGCGTCGGCGGACCGGTGCTCGTCCAGGACCAGCTGCTCCTGGAGAAGCTCGCCCACTTCAACCGCGAGCGCATCCCGGAGCGCGTGGTCCACGCGCGCGGTGCCGGTGCGTACGGCACCTTCACGGTGACCGCGGACGTCACGCAGTACACCCGCGCGACGTTCCTCTCCGAGGTCGGCAAGCAGACCGAGACGTTCCTGCGCTTCTCCACCGTGGCGGGCAACCTCGGCGCGGCCGACGCGGTGCGCGACCCGCGCGGCTGGGCGCTGAAGTTCTACACCGAGGAGGGCAACTACGACCTCGTCGGCAACAACACCCCGGTGTTCTTCATCAAGGACGCCATCAAGTTCCCGGACTTCATCCACACCCAGAAGCGCGACCCGTACACGGGCTCCCAGGAGCCCGACAACGTGTGGGACTTCTGGGGGCTCAGCCCCGAGTCGACCCACCAGGTGACCTGGCTCTTCGGCGACCGCGGCATCCCCGCCTCGTACCGGCACATGAACGGCTACGGCTCGCACACGTTCCAGTGGAACAACGAGGCCGGCGAGGTCTTCTGGGTGAAGTACCACTTCAAGACCGACCAGGGGATCGAGAACCTCACCCAGGCCGAGGCCAACAAGCTCGCCGGCGAGGACCCGGACAGCCACCAGCGCGATCTGCGCGAGTCCATCGAGCGCGGCGACTTCCCGACCTGGACCGTGCAGGTCCAGATCATGCCGGCGGCCGACGCGGCGACCTACCGCTTCAACCCGTTCGACCTCACCAAGGTGTGGCCGCACGAGGACTACCCGCCGATCGAGATCGGCAGGCTGGAGCTCAACCGCAACCCGGAGAACGTCTTCGCCGAGGTCGAGCAGTCGATCTTCAGCCCGGCGCACTTCGTGCCCGGCATCGGTCCGTCCCCGGACAAGATGCTCCAGGGCCGCCTCTTCGCGTACGGCGACGCCCACCGCTACCGCGTCGGCATCAACGCCGACCACCTGCCGGTGAACCGGCCGCACGCCACCGAGGCGCGTACGAACTCCCGTGACGGCTTCCTCTACGACGGCCGCCACAAGGGCGCGAAGAACTACGAGCCGAACAGCTTCGGCGGCCCGTTCCAGACCGACCGCCCGCTGTGGCAGCCGAGCGCCGTCACCGGCGGTACGGGCAACCAGGCGGCCCCCTCGCACGCCGAGGACGACGACTTCGCGCAGGCGGGCGACCTCTACCGGCTGATGGCGGAGGACGAGAAGGGCCGGCTTGTGGAGAACCTGGCGGGCTTCATCGCCAAGGTGTCGCGCGACGACATCGCCGAGCGGGCGATCGACAACTTCCGCAAGGCGGACGGTGACTTCGGCAAGCGGCTCGACGCCGCGGTCCAGGCCCTGCGCGGCTGAGGGCGCTTGCCGTAGAGAAGGAGCGGGCCGGACTCTCCGTACAGCCGTACGGAGGGCCGGCCCGCTCCGGTGTCAGCTCGCCATGGTCGTCGCGTGGCGGTGCGCGGGGGTCCAGCAGCGGATGATGTCCCGTACGGAGACGATGCCGACGGGCCCGTGGGCGTCGAGCACGACGAGATGGCGGAAGCCGCCGTGCGTCATGGCCGCGGCCGCCTCCTCCAGGGTCCAGGTGGGGGCGGCGAAGACGACGTCGGTGGTGGTGTGGGCGCTCGCGGTCTCGTGGTCGGGGTTCTGGTCGGCGCCGATCGAGTTGAGGATGTCGCGCTCGGTGAGGATGCCGAACCCGCCGGCGTCGGTGTCGTGGACGACGGCCGCGCCGACGCGGCGCGCCGACATCAGCCGGGCGGCCTGGCGGAGGGTGTGGGCGGGGCCGATGGTGAGGACCACCGTGCTCATGGCGTCACGGACGAGCATGAAAGGAGCCACCTCCTTCGTGAACCGTTCCCGCCTTCAACGAGAACAAATTCACAAGTTCACAAGTGGGGGGACTCTTAGAGTGACATCGGGGGGTGGGGCCGACAAGGGGGCGCGCGAGGCGCACCCGGAGGGGTGCGTCTTGTGAGGTGCCCGCTGCCCTGTCCGGCTCAGCTCTCCTGGTTCAGGTAGCTCAGGAGTTCGCCGTGGAGCAGGCTGTTCGAGGCCGCCGCGTTGCCGCTGTGCGGGCCGTGCCGGCCGTCGAGGCCGGTGAAGGTGCCGCCCGCCTCCTGGACCACGATCGCCGTCGCCGCCATGTCCCAGAGCGATAGCTCCGGCTCGGCGCAGAAGTCCACCGAACCCTCGGCGACCATCATGTACGGCCAGAAGTCGCCGTACGCCCGCGTCCGCCAGCACGCGCGCGTGAGGTCGAGGAAGCCGTCGAGGCGGCCCCGCTCCTCCCAGCCGCTCAGCGAGGAGTACGCGAACGAGGCGTCGCTCAGCTCGCCGACCTTCGAGACCTGGATCCTGGTCGCCGACGACAGGCTGCGGCCCGTGTACGCGCCCGTGCCCTTCGCCGCCCACCAGCGGCGGCCGAGCGCCGGCGCCGAGACCACGCCCACCACCGGCTGGAACCCGGTGTCACCGGCCTCCATCAGCGCGATCAGGGTCGCCCAGACCGGCACCCCGCGCACGTAGTTCTTCGTGCCGTCGATCGGATCGATCACCCAGCGGCGCGGGCCCGTGCCCTCCACGCCGAACTCCTCGCCGAGGATCGCGTCGCGCGGCCGCGCCCGCTGCAGCTGAGCGCGGATCAGCTCCTCGGCCGCCTTGTCCGCCTCGCTCACCGGCGTCATGTCCGGCTTGGTCTCGACCTTCAGGTCGAGCGCCTTGAACCGGTCCATCGTGGCCGCGTCGGCGGCATCCGCGAGGACATGGGCGAGACGCAGATCATCGTGGTAATCGGCCATGGTCGAAACTCTATCCCTCGAAGGGGCGTGGCCCTACGGGAGGCCTTGACACTGCGTGGCCACCCGTCAACTCTGAGCGCAGAACCGTTCTGGCGTGGAGGCGACGATGCCGACTGCCCGTGAGGCCCTGTTGAACGCCGCCCACGCGGCACTCGTGGGGCTGCCCTGGTCCGCCGTCCGGATGGTCGACGTCGCCTCCGCGGCGGGCGTCTCCCGGCAGACCCTCTACAACGAGTTCGGCTCCAAGGAGGGCATGGCCAGGGCGCTCGTACGGCGCGAGGCCGACGCGTACCTCCAGGGCGTCGACCGGGTCCTCGCCGCGCCCGCCCCGCCCCGGCGGAGCCTGGCCGCCGTCGCCGAGTGGACCGTCTCCGAGGCCTTCACGCGCCCCGTCCTGCGGGCCCTGCTCACCGGCTGCTGGGGCGAGCGGCTCCCCGCGCCCCGCCCCGCGAGGGCCGGCGCCCGCGCTTCCGCCGTCCCCGCCCAGCGCCGCGCCGACGCGGGCGTGCCGTCCCCCGCCGACCTGCTCGGGCTCGCCCGCGACCGGGCCGCGACGGCGCTGCACGGTGACGAGGGGGACGTACGGCGGTCCTGCGAGGCCGTCCTGCGGCTCGCGCTCTCGTACGTCGTCGCCCCGGCCCCGATCGCGGCGCCGCCCGGCGGGGCGGACGGTCAGTGGGAGGAGCCGGAGAGCTGGAGCCCGACGACCCCGACGATGACCAGCGTGATCGACACGATCTTCAGCGTGGACACGATGTCGCCGAGGAAGATCATTCCGTAGATCGCCGTCCCGGCCGCGCCGATGCCGGTCCACACCGCGTACGCGGGGCCCACGTCCAGCTTGCGCAGCGCGAGCGTCAGGAGTCCGAAGCTGCCGAGGGCGAAACAGGCGAAGGCGACGGTGGGCCAGAGGCGGGTGAATCCGTGCGAGAGCTTGAGGCAGACCGCGAACCCCGTCTCCAGGATCCCGGCGACCACCACCAGCAGCCACGCCATCGTCAGTGCCTCCCACGCCGTCGGTGACTGCTTCGTCGCACTTGGTGCGATTATGCACTTACCAACACCTGTGGGCCGCAAACGTGCGCGGCTCAGTCGCCTTCGCGTCGCTCCCGCGTGGCGAGCAGTCGCCGCAGCGAGTACAGCCGGGCCGGATCGGCGTGCCCCTCGGCCGCCCACGCGTCCAGCGCGCAGTCCGGCTCGTCGTGGCTGCAGGCCCGCGGACAGTTCTCCGTACCGGGGACGAGATCGGGGAAGGCGAGGATCACCCGGGACGGGTCGACGTGGTGGAGGCCGAAGGAGCGCACGCCGGGAGTGTCGATCACCCAGCCGCCCTCCTTGTCGTCGAGCGGGAGCGCGAGCGCCGAGGTGGTGGTGTGCCGGCCGCGCCCGGTGACCGCGTTGACATGGCCCGTGCTCCGCCGCCTGTCCTCCGGGACCAGCGCGTTGACCAGGGTCGTCTTGCCGACCCCGGAGTGCCCGACGAACGCGGTCGTACGCCCCTTGAGGTGCTCGTGCACCCGCTCGGCGGCGACCCCGTCCACGAACTCGTCGCGCGTGGTCACCACGTACGGGACGCCGAGCGCGCCGTACATCTCCAGGAGCTCGTCGGGCTTGGCCAGGTCCGACTTGGTCAGGACGAGGAGCGGGGTGAGCCCGCCGTCGTACGCCGCGACCAGACAGCGGTCGATCAGCCGGGGGCGGGGCTCGGGGTCGGCGAGCGCGGTGACGATCGCGAGCTGGTCGGCGTTGGCGACGACCACCCGCTCGTACGGATCGTCGTCGTCGGCCGTACGGCGGAGCACGGAGCTGCGGTCACCGATCCGTACGATCCGGGCCAGCGTGTCCTTCTCGCCGGAGAGATCGCCCACGAGGGAGACCCGGTCGCCGACGACGGCGGCCTTGCGGCCCAGCTCGCGCGCCTTCATCGCCAGGACCGCGCGGTCGTCGACGAGGACCGTGAGCCGGCCCCGGTCCACGGTGAGGACCATGCCCTCGACCGCGTCCTCGTGCTTGGGACGGATGTTGGTACGGGGACGGTTGCCCTTGCGGTTGGGCCGCTGGCGGATGTCGTCCTCGTCGGTGTGCTTCCCGTAGCGCCGCATGGCTCAGGCTCCGAGCATTTCGGTCCACATCCTGGGGAAGTCGGGCAAGGTCTTGGCCGTCGTCGCCACGTTCTCGATCTCCACGCCCTCGACCGCGAGCCCGATGATCGCGCCCGCCGTCGCCATCCGGTGGTCGTGGTACGTGTGGAAGACCCCGCCGTGCAGCGGGCGCGGGCGGATGACGAGCCCGTCCTCGGTCTCCGTGACGTCGCCGCCGAGCTCGTTGATCTCCTTGGTCAGGGCGGCGAGGCGGTCCGTCTCGTGCAGTCGCAGATGGGCGACTCCGCGCAGCGTGGACGGGGAGTCGGCGAGCGCCGCGACCGCCGCGATGCCGGGGGTCAGCTCGCCGACCTCGCTCAGGTCCACGTCGATGCCGTGGATCCGGCCGGTGCCGGTGAAGGTGAGACCGGCCTCGGTCAGCTCGCAGGAGCCACCCATCTCGGTGAAGATCTCCCGCAGCGCGTCACCGGGCTGGGTGGTCCGGGCCGGCCAGTCGGGGACGGTCACGCGGCCGCCGGTGACCAGGGCCGCGGCCAGGAACGGCTGGGCGTTCGACAGATCGGGCTCGACGGTCAGGTCGCGGCCGAGCAGGGCGGAGGGGGAGACCCGCCAGACGTTCGGCTCGCCGCCGGTCTCCGGCTCGTCGACCTGGGCGCCGACCCCGCGGAGCATGTCGACGGTCATCCGGATGTGCGGCATGGAGGGGAGCTTGCCCCCCACATGGCGTACCTCCACCCCCTGGTTGAAGCGGGGTGCGGAGAGCAGCAGCGCGCTGACGAACTGGGACGACGAGGAGGCGTCGATCTCCACCGGGCCGCCGTCGAGCGCCCCGCCGCCGTGCACGGTCATCGGCAGCGCGCCGCGTCCGTCGTCGTCGATCCGGGCGCCGAGCACACGCAGCGCGTCGATCACCCCGTGCAGCGGGCGCTCGTGGGACCGGGCGTCGCCGTCGAAGCGCACCGGGCCGTCGGCGAGGGCCGCGACCGGGGGCAGGAAGCGCATGACCGTACCTGCGTTGCCGACGTCCACGGTCGCCGGGCCGCGCAGCCCGGCCGGGATGATCCGCCAGGCCTCGCCCGTACCGTCCGGGCCGACGCCCTCCTCGATCTTCACGCCGAGCGTGCGCAGCGCCTCGGCCATCAGGAGGGTGTCGCGGGAGCGCAGCGGGCGGCGGAGCCAGCCCGGCTCGGCGGCGAGCGCGGCGAGGACCAGACCGCGGTTGGTGACCGACTTCGATCCGGGCACGGTGACGGTCGCGTCGACGGCACCGCTGGCATGGGGCGCGGGCCAGGGATCGGTGTGCAGGTCGGCGTGCGAGGAGGTTTCGGTCATGCCCTCACTTTAGTGGGGCACGCGGCGGCTACAGCCCGAGCAGCCAGCGGCCTCCGCCGATCAGGGAGCAGATGGACACCGCGTGGAAGAAGAAGAGCCAGAGCGCCGGGGGGACATGGGTGAGCCGGGCGAGCTGGTCGGCGTCCGAGTCCGGCGCACCGCCGTGCCGCCGCTTGCCCTGCAGCTCGAAGACCGGGCGCACCCCGCCGACGAGCAGGAACCAGACGACGGCGTACGCGAACGCCGACTGCACGTCCGGGCCGGTGAGCCAGGAGACGAGGAGGAAGGCGGCGCCCGTGAGGAGGACGGTGAAGATCCCGTACAGGTTCCGGACCATCAGCAGCATGGCGAGGAGCAGCGCGGTCGCGAGCCACAGCAGGAGCGTGATCCGGTGGTCGGCGAGCAGCCAGGCGCCGCCGAGGCCGAGCAGCGGGGCGGCGGTGTAGCCGGCGGCGGCGGTGAGGATCATGCCGAGGCCGGTGGGGCGGCCGCGCGAGACGGTGAGACCGCTGGTGTCCGAGTGGAGCCGGATGGACTGCAGGCGGCGACCGGTGACGAGGGCGATGAGGCCGTGGCCGCCTTCGTGGGCGATGGTGATGGCGTTGCGGGACAGCCGCCATATCGCGCGGGGCACGGTGACGAGGAGTGCGGTCACGCCGGTGACGATGACCAGCCACTCTTCGGGGGCGGGCTGGGTGCCGAGGACTTCGTTCATTTTTCGGACCGGCTCCTCAGCGTCGTCGGGGATCGTGGCAGTGTGGCACGTATGTGCGGACGGTATGCAGCGAGTCGGGCGCCTCAGGACTTGGTGGGCGTCTTCGGAGTCGAGAAGTGGGAACCCGAGGAGACCCTCGCTCCGGACTGGAACGTGGCCCCGACGAAGGAGGTCTACGCGGTTCTGGAGCGTCCTCTGAAAGACGCGGAATCGCGGCGGCCGGTTCGCCAGCTGCGGGCACTGAAGTGGGGGCTCGTGCCGTCCTGGTCCAAGTCGCCGGAGGGCGCGGCCCGGATGATCAACGCGCGGGCGGAGACGCTGGCCGAGAAGCCGTCCTTCAAGAAGGCCTTCGCGGCGCGGCGGTGCATCCTGCCGGCGGACGGCTACTACGAGTGGGTCACCGGGGCGGGGGAGCGGGACCTGGAGGTCGAGGGGAAGAAGAAGCGGACCCGGAAGCAGCCGTACTTCGTGACGCCGGCGGACGGCTCGGTCTTCGCGATGGCGGGCCTCTACGAGTTCTGGCGCGACCGGACCGTGGCGGACGGGGACCCGCTGGCGTGGTGGGTGACGTGCTCGGTCATCACGACGGAGGCGGAGACGGGCCCGCTGGGCGTGGCGCCGGCGGAGGGCCCCGGCTCGCTCGCGGAGATCCACCCCCGCATGCCCCTGATGCTGACCCCGGACCGCTGGGACGCGTGGCTGGACCCGCACCGCACGAACGTGGACGAACTCCAGAACCTCCTGGCGGCGCCCCCGGAGGGCCTGATGCGCGCGTACCCGGTCGCGACGGCGGCCAGCAACGTCCGCAACAACGGCCCGGAACTGCTGACGGAACTGGAGGGCCCGGAGGTGGGCACGCTGTTCTGACGCCGGGGCGATTCCCCCACCCCACCCCTTCCCGAAACCCTGCCGGGGGCTGGTGGGGAGTGATGCCGGGCTCCGCCCGGACCGGGACGCGGCGGCTTCGCGCCGCGAGGGGAAGGCGCTGGGTCGGGTGTGCGGCAGCTTCGCGCCGCCAGGCGTGACCGGGGCTGGGGTGAGGGCGCGGCGGGCCCGTGTCCGGTGGGCGCTGGGGGTGCGGTGGCTTCGCGCCGTGAGGGTGACCGGGGTCGGGGTGAGGGCGCGGCGGGCCCGCGCCCAGTGGGCGCCAGGGGCGCGGGCGCTTCGCGCCGGAGGTTGGGGCGGTTCGTGCCCGGGGCGGTTGGCGGTGGAGTGGGGGCGCGGTGGCTTCGTGTTGTCGGCGGCGGACGGCACCATGGCCGTATGAGCCGTAGCGAGATTGTCGCGACCGATGCCGGGGACGCCAGGGTCACCTGGTACCCCGGGGAGAAGGCCTGGGCGGTGCTGGCCCTCGGGCATGGGGCCGGGGGTGGGGTCGAGGCTCGGGATCTTCGGGCGATCGCCGAGGGGGTGCCCTCACAGGGGGTGACCGTCGCGCTTGTGGAGCAGCCTTGGCGGGTTGTCGGGAAGAAGGTGGCGCCCGCGCCCAAGACGCTCGATGTCGGGTGGCGGGGGGTCTGGCCCGCCCTTGTCGCGCCCGGGCTGCCTGTGATCGCCGGGGGGCGCTCCGCCGGGGCGCGGGTCGCCTGTCGGACCGGGAAGGAGCTCGGCGCCGTCGGCGTGGTCGCGTTGAGTTTTCCGCTGCACCCGCCCGGCAAGCCCGAGAAGTCCCGGGCCGACGAGCTCCTCGGGACCGGCCTGCCCACCCTCGTCGTCCAGGGCGGCAACGACTCCTTCGGGAAGCCCGAGGAGTTCCCCGAAGGGGCGTACCGGATGGTCGCCGTGCCGTACGGCGATCACGGGTTCGCCGTTGCCAAGCGGGCGCCCGTCACGCCCGAAGAGACCCTTGACCGGATCGTCGGCGCAGTCACCTCGTGGGTCTCCTCGATTCGGGGCTGACCCCGGGAATGCCCGGCACCTGCCCACGGTTGTGACCCATGTCGGTGTGAGAGCAAGGAAGAGGGAGTCCGTCGCATGGGTTCGACCATCTGCCCCGAGCGCGCGCAGGCCGCTGACCTCGACTGGACGGTCCTGCCCGCTCCCAAGACCGCCCCTATTCGGGCGGCGGGCGGAGCGGTTCCTCGTCTATCCTCCGAAACGAGCGGGTCCGCCTTCGGATTCGCCGCAGCGCTGGAGGAGGTGGGTCCGGTCACTGGGACCGACACAGGGACCGACGACGGCCCGGAAGAGACGACCGCGGAGCGCAACGCGCGCTTCGAGCGGGACGCACTCGGCTACCTCGACCAGATGTACTCCGCCGCCCTGCGCATGACGCGCAACCCCGCAGACGCCGAGGACCTGGTCCAGGAGACGTACGCCAAGGCGTACGGCTCGTTCCACCAGTTCCGCGAGGGTACGAACCTGAAGGCCTGGCTGTACCGCATCCTGACCAACACCTTCATCAACTCGTACCGCAAGAAGCAGCGCGAGCCCCAGCGCTCCGCCGCCGAGGAGATCGAGGACTGGCAGCTCGCCCGCGCCGAGTCGCACATGTCGACCGGACTGCGGTCCGCCGAGTCGCAGGCCCTCGACCACCTGCCGGACTCGGACGTCAAGGAAGCGCTGCAGGCGATCCCCGAGGAATTCCGCATCGCCGTCTATCTCGCCGATGTCGAGGGCTTTGCGTACAAGGAGATCGCGGACATCATGGGGACACCCATCGGTACCGTCATGTCCCGACTGCACCGGGGACGCCGCCAGTTGCGCGGCATGCTCGAGGACTACGCCCGCGACCGCGGGCTCGTACCCGCGGGCGCCGGAGAGTCGTCGAACGATCGGAAAGGCTCGGGCTCATGAGCTGCGGAGAGCCGCATGAGACGGACTGCTCGGAGGTCCTGGACCATCTCTACGAGTTTCTCGACAGAGAGATGCCCGACAGTGACTGCACCAAGTTCGAGGTCCACTTCGAGGAGTGCTCCCCGTGCCTGGAGAAGTACGGCCTCGAACAGGCGGTGAAGAAGCTCGTCAAGCGCTGCTGCGGCAGTGACGACGTGCCCACCGACCTGCGGGCCAAGGTGATGGGCCGGATCGACCTGATCCGCTCGGGCGAGCTGGTGCCCGACAAGGACATCACGGCCACCGCCCAGGAGTAGTAGCCCCTTCGTTTCGTGAGGGCCGCCGCGAGCTCGTCGCGGCGGCCCTCACGCATACATCAGCTTGTATCACCCGATGGTGCGAATCGGCCGGGGCCCGCCCGCGCACCGCCTCCAACTCGCTAGCGTGACTGGCGTGATGGGCGTGAAGGCGATTCCGCGAGCGGCACGTGTGTACATCGGCGTGGCCCTTCTCGTCGCCGCCGTGTGCGCGCTCCCGGCGCTGCGCCCCGGCGCGCACACGGCGTGGGGCGCCGTCGCGCTCCTCGCCGCCCTGTACGCGCTCTGCGAGCTCCCCGCGCGCTGCCGGCTCCTCGACCGGGCGCTCGGCGGCTCGGTGCCCATGCGCGCCGGCTCCTTCTTCCCCGTCCTGCTCGCCTCGGCCCTCCTCCTGCCGCCCTCCGCCGCCGCGCTCACCGCGCTGCCCGGCGCCCTGCTCGCCCGTGTGGAGCAGCGGCCCGCCGGGGTGCGCCGGGCCTGGCGGACCGCCCAGCTCCTGATCTCCGTCTCGGCCGCCGCGCACGTCGCCGGGGCCCTGGGCAGCCGCGAGGCCCTCGGGAGGGGGCCTGACGCCCCCGACTTCCCGTACGCCCTCCTCCCGGCGGCCGCCTCCGCGCTCACCTTCTGCCTGGTCCTGACCGCCCTCGACGGCGGGGTCCGGATCGCCGCCGACCGGATCCCGCCCCGCACCGCCTGGCAGGGGCTCCTCGGCCGGACGCTCGCCCCGCACGCCGTGCACGGCCTCGCCGGGCTGATGATGGCGGTGCTCTGGCGGAGCACGTACGGGCCGGTCGCCGCGCTCTTCGTCCTGCTGCCCATGTACATCTCCTGCTGGGTCTTCGCCCAGTACCACCGCGAGCGCGCCGCCCACCAGGCGACGATCCGCGCGCTCGTGCAGGCCGTCGACATCAAGGACCGGTACACCCGGGGGCACAGTGAACGCGTGGGGCAGGCCTCCGTGCTGATCGCCCAGGAGCTGGGCATGGCGGACGAGCGCCTGGAGATCCTCCGCTTCGCGGGGATCCTGCACGACGTGGGCAAGCTGGGCGTACCGACCAGGATCCTGCGGAAGGACGGGCCGCTGACGCCCGAGGAGCGCCGGATCATCGAGCTGCACCCGGAGTACGGACACGAGATGGTCCGGGGCATCGGCTTCCTCGGGGAGGCCCGGGCGGCGATCCTGCACCACCACGAGAGGATGGACGGCAGCGGATACCCGTACGGGCTCAGCGGGGAGCAGATCCCCGAGTTCGCCCGGGTGGTCGCGGTCGCCGACGCCTTCGACGCGATGACCTCGACCCGCTCCTACAGCCGGGGCCGGCCCGTCGAGGCGGCCGTGGCGGAGCTGGAGCGCTGCGCGGGCACGCACTTCGACCCCCGGATGGTCGCCGCGCTCGTCCAGGCGCTCGACCGGCACGGCTGGCAGACCGCCGTCACGGCGGACGAGCCCTGCGCACCGGCCACACCGCCGGTCCCTCAGGCACGTGTCCCCGCACCCGCACCCGCGCCCGCATCCCCCGCCCCCGCACCCCCCGGCAGTCGCCCGTGAAGGCCGGGGCGCCGATCGTCGGGGTTGTCGGGGTCGTCCACGGCGCCGCCCTCGCGCTCACCGTCGCCGGGTTCGGGGCCACGCTGTGGAGCGGGGTCAGCGAGCCCGGGAACGCGCTCGCGTTCGGCCTGCTCATCGCGCTCGGCGAGCTCGCCCGCTGGGGCGCCCTGCCCGGGGACCGGGAGCCCGCGCCGCTCGCGACCGCAGGAGCCCTCGCGTACGCCCTGCTCGGCGAGCAGGCGGGGACGGCGACCACCCACGGCGTCCTGCAGATCATCGCCGTCGTCGTCGCCGGCGGGCTCGTCGGGATCGTCCCGCACATCGCCCGCGGCGTCGGGCCCGACCTCGACCACCAGGCCCGCCGCATCCTCACCGTCGGCTTCGCCGCCCTCTGCTTCCAGCCCCTCTACAACTCCGGCGAGGTGAGCGAGCACCTCGGCCACGGCCCCGCCTACGCCCTCTTCCTCGTGCTCCTCCTCGTCCTCACAGCCCTGTGCGACGCCGTCCTCGCCGCCCTGATGCTCCGCGCCCGCAAGGGATACCCCTACGGCCCGCTCCTCCGCGACGAGCTGCGGGCCCTGATCGGCATCGGCTCCGCCGTCTGCGCCACCGGCACCGTCATGGCCCTCGGCGTGGCCGCCGCCGGGCTCTGGGCCCTACCCGTCTTCTGCGTGCCGCTGCTGCTCACCCAGGTCTCCTTCCGGCGGTACGCGGCCGTGCGCACCACCAACCGGCAGACCATCGCCTCGCTCGCCCGCGCCACCGAGATCGCCGGCTGCACCCCACCGGGGCACGCCCGCCGCGTCGCCGCGCTCAGCGCCGCCGTCGGCCGTGAGCTGGGGCTCTCCGGGTCCGAGCTGACCGTCCTCGAGTACGCCGCCCTCATGCACGACATCGGGCAGCTCTCCCTCGTCGACCCCGTCCCCGAAGGCGCCACCGCCCTCCTCCCCGCCGAGGAACAGCGCCGGATCGCCCTCCTCGGCGGGGCCGTCGTCCGGCAGACCGGTGTCCCCGCCGCCGTGGCCGTCGTCGTGGAGCGGCAGGCCGATCCGTACCGCGACCAACCGGTGCCCGCCCGGATCGTCCGTACCGTCAACGCCTACGACGATCTGGCCGGAACCGGTACCGGCGCCGGGGCCGGCGGGTCACTCGCCGCCCTCGAACAGCTCCGTCTCGCCACCGCCCGCGACCACCACCCGGAGGTGGTGGAATCCCTCGCGAGAGTCCTCGCGAGAGGCGGTGTGACCGGGGGCGTCACCCCTGCTCCTCCTGGGTAACCCATGGGTAATGAGCGCGCGTCCAACCGGGCATGGTTGGATGCGAACAAGAGGGTGAAGCGACCGGCAGGCGGGAATCGTGAGGATCTTCGGGAAGGTACGGCATCGGCCCTCCGCCTCGTGGCGGCAGGCCACCGACCGCGCGTTCACGCTGATCGGTGACGGCCGGTACGAGGACGCCGGCGCGCTGCTCACGCGCGCGGCGGATCTGGAGCCCTGGCTCTCGGAGTCCTGGTTCAACCTGGCGCTGCTGCACAAGTTCCGGCACGACTGGGAGCAGGCGCGGGCCGCCGGGCTGCGCGCCGTCGCCCTGCTCGACAAGGAGACCGGCGCTCCCGACTGGTGGAACGTCGGCATCGCCGCCACCGCGCTCCAGGACTGGCCGCTGGCCCGCCGCGCCTGGCAGGCGTACGGGCTGAAGGTGCCCGGCGCCTCCGCGGGCACCGGCGAGCCCGCCGGGATGGAGCTCGGCAGCGCCGCCGTCCGGCTGTCGCCCGAGGGCGAGGCCGAGGTCGTGTGGGGCCGCAGGCTGGACCCCGCGCGGATAGAGGTCCTCTCCATCCCGCTGCCGTCCTCCGGCCGCCGCTGGGGCGAGGTCGTCCTGCACGACGGCGTGCCCAACGGCGAGCGCACGACGAGCGCGGGACCGTCCTACCCCGTCTTCGACGAGATCGAGCTCTGGGCCCCCTCGCCCGTCCCCACCTGGGTCGTCCTCCTGGAGGCCGCCACCGAGGCCGACCGGGACGCCCTGGAGCAGCTCGCCGCCGACGCCGGGTTCGCCGCCGAGGACTGGTCCTCGTCGGTCCGGCTGCTCTGCCGTGCCTGCTCGGAGTCGACCATGCCCAGCGCCGAGGGCGAGGGCGAGCACCTCGACCCGCACGACCACAGCGAGCCGGGCCACCCCGGGCCGCTCGGTCACCGCTCGCCCGGCGAGCTCTGGGTCCCCGAGCGGGAGTGCGGGATCGCAGCGCCCGTCGGCCTGGTCCGCGGCCTGCTCGACGGCTGGGTGGCGGACAGCCCCGACAGCCGAGAGTGGCGGGATCTCGAAGAGGTCTGCTGATCCTTCTGCTGATTCCGCCCAGATCCTGCCCTTAGGCTGTACGGGACCATGTGACTGGGGTTCTGAGGAAGGCGTGCGGCGGAATGGCGCAGCAGGAGACTGACGAGCAGATCAACGACGGTTACGTCGTGGACACGGAGGACTGCGAGGCGCGTGAGCTCGCGTACCGCGAGCGGGGTACGGCGCGCCCGATCACCGTCGTGGGCAACCCGGTGCTGCACCGGGAGTGCAAGGACGTCACCGAGTTCGACGACAAGCTCGCCGCGCTGATCGACGACATGTTCGCCAGCCAGAAGGCCGCCGAGGGCGTGGGCCTGGCCGCGAACCAGATCGGTGTCGACCTCAAGGTCTTCGTCTACGACTGCCCCGACGACGAGGGCGTCCGGCACACCGGCGTCGTCGTCAACCCGGTGCTCCAGGAGCTGCCGGCCGAGCAGCGCGTCCTGGACGAGGCCAACGAGGGCTGCCTCTCCGTGCCGACCGCGTACGCCGAGCTGGCCCGCCCGGACTTCGCCGAGGTGCACGGCCGGGACGCCCAGGGCAACCCGATCAAGGTCAAGGGCACCGGCTACTTCGCGCGCTGCCTCCAGCACGAGACGGACCACCTGTACGGCTTCCTGTACATCGACAAGCTCTCCAAGCGGGACCGCAAGGACGCCCTGCGCCAGATGGAAGAGGGCACCCCGCGCTACGAGACCGTCCCGAACGACTGATCGCGTCCCCGGAGACGTACTGGTCCCCGGAAACGTACTCGTCCTCGGACACGACGAAGGGCCCCCTCCCCCGGAGCGGGGCCCTTCGCCCGTCTGTACCTGGAACGCGTGGGACCTAGAAGTCCTCGTCCAGGTCCACCGAGCCCTCGACCGCCACCTGGTAGGCGGACGGGCGGCGCTCGAAGAAGTTCGTCAGCTCCTGGACGCCCTGGAGCTCCATGAACGCGAACGGGTTCTCGGAGCCGTAGACCGGGGCGAAGCCGAGCCGGACCAGACGCTGGTCGGCGACGCACTGGAGGTACTCGCGCATCGACTCGGTGTTCATGCCCGGCAGGCCGTCGCCGCACAGGTCGCGGCCGAACTGCAGCTCCGCCTCCACGGCCTCCTTCAGCATGTCGACGACCTGCTGCTGGAGCGCGTCGTCGAAGAGCTCCGGCTCCTCCTTGCGGACGGTGTCCACGACCTCGAAGGCGAAGTTCATGTGCATCGTCTCGTCGCGGAACACCCAGTTGGTGCCGGTCGCGAGACCGTGCAGCAGACCGCGGGACCGGAACCAGTACACGTAGGCGAAGGCACCGTAGAAGAACAGGCCCTCGATGCACGCCGCGAAGCAGATCAGGTTCAGCAGGAAGCGGCGGCGGTCGGCGGCCGTCTCCAGGCGCTCGATCTTCTCGACCGAGTCCATCCACTTGAAGCAGAACTGCGCCTTCTCGCGGATGGAGGGGATCTCCTCGACCGCGTCGAAGGCGGCCGCGCGGTCGTCCGGGTCGGGCAGGTAGGTGTCGAGCAGCGTCAGATAGAACTGGACGTGCACGGCCTCCTCGAACAGCTGACGCGACAGGTACAGGCGCGCCTCCGGGGAGTTGATGTGCTTGTAGAGCGTCAGCACGAGGTTGTTCGAGACGATCGAGTCGCCCGTCGCGAAGAACGCGACCAGGCGGCCGATCATGTGCTGCTCGCCCGGCGTCAGCTTGGCGAGGTCGGCGACGTCCGAGTGGAGGTCGACCTCCTCCACCGTCCAGGTGTTCTTGATCGCGTCCCGGTAGCGCTCGTAGAAGTCCGGGTAGCGCATCGGACGCAGCGTCAGTTCGAAGCCCGGGTCGAGCAGGTTCTTGTTGTCGGACATTACTGGCAGGCCTCGCAGGACTCGGGGTTCTCAAGGGAGCAGGCGACGGCGTCGGGGTCGGCGGCCTGCTGGACGGGGATGGTGGCGGCGGTCGGAGCGGCGGCCTGGGCGGCGCGGGCGATCCGGGTCGCCGGGCGGGAGCGCAGGTAGTACGTCGTCTTCAGGCCCTGCTTCCAGGCGTACGCGTACATCGACGACAGCTTGCCGATCGTCGGCGTCTCCAGGAACAGGTTCAGCGACTGAGACTGGTCCAGGAACGGCGTGCGGGCCGCCGCCATGTCGATCAGACCGCGCTGCGGGATCTCCCACGCCGTCCGGTACAGGTCGCGCACCTCGGCCGGGACCCAGGTGAAGCCGGCCACCGAGCCGTTGGACTCGCGCAGCGCCTCGCGGGTCTGCGCGTCCCACACGCCGAGCCGCTTGAGCTCCTGCACCAGGTACGAGTTGACCTGGAGGAACTCGCCCGACAGCGTCTCGCGCTTGAACAGGTTGGAGACCTGCGGCTCGATGCACTCGTACACGCCCGCGATCGAGGCGATCGTCGCCGTCGGCGCGATGGCGAGCAGCAGGCTGTTGCGCATGCCGACGGTCGCGATCCGCTCGCGCAGCGCGGCCCAGCGCTCGGGCCAGTTGAGCTCGACGTCGTAGTGGTCGGGGTGCAGGACACCGCGCGCGGCGCGGGTCTTGTCCCAGGCCGGGACCGGGCCGTTGCGCTCGGCGAGGTCGGCGGAGGCCTCGTACGCGGCGAGCATGATCCGCTCGGCGATCCGGGTGGAGAGCGCCCGCGCCTCGGGGGAGTCGAACGGCAGCTTCAGCTGGAAGAAGACGTCCTGGAGGCCCATCGCGCCCAGGCCCACCGGGCGCCAGCGGGCGTTGGAGCGGCCGGCCTGCTCGGTCGGGTAGAAGTTGATGTCCACGACCCGGTCGAGGAAGGTGACGGCCGTACGGACGGTCTCGTCGAGCCGCTCCCAGTCGATGTCCGAACCGACGACGAACGCACCCAGGTTGACGGAGCCGAGGTTGCACACGGCCGTCTCCCCGTCGTCCGTGACCTCGAGGATCTCCGTGCAGAGGTTCGAGGAGTGGACCGTGTGGCCGGGCTCGGCGGTCTGGTTGGCCGTACGGTTCGAGGCGTCCTTGAAGGTCATCCAGCCGTTGCCGGTCTGGGCCAGGGTCCGCATCATCCGGCCGTACAGGTCACGGGCCGGCATGGTCTTGCGGGCAAGCCCCTTCGCCTCGGCGGCGCGGTACGCGGCGTCGAACTCCTCGCCCCACAGGTCGACCAGCTCGGGCACGTCCGCCGGGGAGAACAGCGACCACTCGGCGTCCGCGTTGACCCGGCGCATGAACTCGTCCGGGATCCAGTGCGCGAGGTTCAGGTTGTGCGTACGCCGGGCGTCCTCACCGGTGTTGTCGCGCAGCTCAAGGAACTCCTCGATGTCCGCGTGCCAGGTCTCCAGGTAGACCGCGGCCGCGCCCTTGCGCCGGCCTCCCTGGTTCACGGCCGCCACGGAGGCGTCCAGGGTCTTCAGGAACGGCACGATGCCGTTGGAGTGCCCGTTGGTGCCGCGGATCAGCGAACCGCGGGCACGGATGCGGGAGTACGACAGGCCGATGCCGCCCGCGTGCTTCGAGAGGCGCGCGACCTGGTGGTACCGGTCGTAGATGGAGTCCAGCTCGTCCAGCGGGGAGTCGAGGAGGTAGCAGGACGACATCTGCGGGTGACGGGTGCCGGAGTTGAAGAGCGTGGGGGAGGACGGCAGGTAGTCGAGCCGGCTCATCAGCCGGTAGAGCGCGGCGACCTCGTCGAGCGCGCGGGTGGAGTCGTCCTCGGCGAGGCCGCAGGCGACGCGCAGCATGAAGTGCTGCGGGGTCTCGATCACCTGGCGGGTGATCGGGTGGCGCAGCAGGTAGCGGGAGTAGAGGGTGCGCAGACCGAAGTAGCCGAAGCGGTCGTCCGCCTTACCGTCGATGAGCGCGTCGAGACGGTCGGCGTGCAGCTTGACGAAGTCGGCGGTGCGGTCGGCGATCAGGCCCTCGTGGTGACCGACGGCGACGGAGGCGGAGAAGCAGACCGAGCCCTGGGAGGCCGCCTCGTCCGCGATCGTGATGGTCAGCAGCCGGGCCGCGAGCCGGGAGTAGGCCGGGTCCTCGGCGATGAGACCCGCGGCCGCCTCGGTGGCCAGCTCGCGCAGCTCCGCCTCGTCCGAGCCGGCGTTGCGGCCCCGCAGAGCGGCGGCGGCGACCTTGCCGGGGTCGGTGTCCGTGAGGTCGGCGGTGAGGTCGGTCAGGGTCCGCAGGAGCACGGTCCCGGGTCCGTCGCTCTCGTTGCCGTCGCTCTCGATCGCTGCGGCCGGATCGGCGGGCGCGATGGTCACGTGGGGCTCTCCCTCGCTCGGCTCGGGGCCGGCGCGGGAGGCGGGCGGCGGCTCCCCGAAGGCAGGGGAGAACCGCGCCACGGCCCACTCCGCGAGGCCCAGACGTCTGTGACACCCGGAACGGAAGGACCGGGTGCGCTGTCGGCAGGTCTTCGGACTGACCGGACGGACGAAGCCGTCAAAAGCACACCGTTGCGGGACAGTTCCGGATTCGCACCGGATTCCCCTGCGACGACAGCGAGCACGAGCATACATGTGGGGGGCGCCGCTCTTGGCACCCCCCACATGTTGTGTCGCCCCCGAATTCGTTCGGGAATCAGGGAATACCCGGGGGTCACAGCTCCAGGGCGTACGTGAGCAGCGGCTCCATGTCCGGGATCGGCTTCCAGTCGCGTTCCGGAGTGCGGACGAAACCCATCCGCTCGTAGATCCGGTGCGCGCCGGACATGCCGCGCTGCGTGGAGAGCCGGACCCGTACGCACCCTTCCAGGGTCCGCGCCCGCTCGACACAGGCCCGGACGAGCGCCTCGCCGACCCCTCGGCCGCGCGCCGCCTTCGCGACCGCGAGCATCCGGAACTCCGCCTCGCCCGCCCCGGCGAGGTCGGCCCACGGCCGGTCTCCGGGGGTGAAGGTCACCCCGCCGAGCAGCCGCCCCGAGCGGTCCGCCGCGACCAGGACCTCGGCCTCGGCGTCGCGCCGGGCCACGTCGCGCAGGACGTGCAGGTAGTCGTCGTCCTCGCCGAAGTCGAGGTGTCCGTCGTCGAGGAAGGCGCGGGCGGTGATCTCGCCGAGCGTCTCGTACTCCTCGGGCCGTACCGCCCTGATCGTGATGTCCATGGCCCGCAGTCTGCCCGAGGGGCACGGCGAAGGGCCCGGGGATTTCCGCTCGGAAACCCCGGGCCCTCACGTGGTGCCGTTACGGCGTCAGTGCGAGCTCACGCCGACCTTCGGCAGCTCGGTCGAGACGCCCTTGTCGCCCGCGTCCGCCGTGTAGTCCGACGGCGAGGTCTCGTCCACGCCCTCCGGCGCCTTGACGGCCTTCAGGACGAAGGTGAGGACGACGGTGACGATGACGTTGAGCACGAAGGCGGTGAGGCCGATGTAGCCGATCTCGCCGATCCCCGGGATCTCGGCGGACGAGCCGCCGAAGTGCTTCTGGGTCGGGCTGGCCACGCCGTACGCCGCGGCCGTGCCGTAGACCATGCCGACGGCCCAGCCGGCGAGCAGCGCCCAGCGGTGGAACCAGCGGGTGAAGAGACCGCCGACCAGGGCCGGGAGGGTCTGCAGGATCCAGATGCCGCCGAGCAGCTGGAAGTTGATCGCGACCGTCTTGTCCATGGTGAGGACGAAGGCCAGCGCGCCGACCTTGACCAGCAGCGACACCAGCTTGGACACCTTGGTCTCCTGCGCCGGCGTGGCGTCCGGCTTCAGGAAGTCCTTGTAGATGTTGCGGGTGAAGAGGTTGGCGGCGGCGATCGACATGATCGCGGCCGGTACGAGCGCGCCGATGCCGATGGCGGCGAAGGCCACACCCGCGAACCAGTCCGGGAACATGTTCTCGAACAGCTGCGGGATCGCCAGCTGGCCGTTGGAGACCTTGACCCCGGCGGCGATCGCCATGAAGCCGAGCAGCGCGAGCAGGCCCAGCATCAGCGAGTACAGCGGAAGGATCGTGGTGTTGCGGCGGATCACGTCACGGCTGCGCGAGGAGAGCGTCGCCGTGATCGAGTGCGGGTACATGAAGAGCGCGAGCGCCGAGCCGAGCGCGAGCGTCGCGTAGCCCCACTGACCCATCTCGCCGGGCACGAGCGCGCCACGCGGCTTGTCGGTCGCCGGGTTGATCGTCGCGTACGCCTCGCCGGCCTTGGCGAAGATCTCGTCGAAGCCGCCCAGCTTGATCGGGATGTAGATGATCGCCACCGCGATGACGATGTAGATCAGCGTGTCCTTGACGAAGGCGATGAGCGCCGGGGCGCGCAGGCCCGAGGAGTACGTGTACGCCGCGAGGACACCGAAGGCGATGAGCAGCGGCAGGTCCTTGATGAACCAGTGCGTGTTCTCGCCGCCGCCGACGCCCATCACGTCCAGGACGGCCTGGATGCCGACCAGCTGGAGCGCGATGTACGGCATCGTCGCGAGGATGCCGGTGAGGGCCACCGCGAGGGACAGGCCCTTGGAGCCGAAGCGGCCGCGGACGAAGTCCGAGGTGGTGACGTACCCGTGCTTGTGCGACACCGACCAGAGGCGGGGCAGGAAGGTGAAGATCAGCGGGTAGACCAGGATCGTGTACGGCACGGCGAAGAAGCCGGCCGCGCCCGCCGCGTAGATCGCCGCGGGGACCGCGACGAAGGTGTACGCGGTGTAGAGGTCGCCGCCGAGCAGGAACCAGGTGACCCAGGTGCCGAACGACCGGCCGCCGAGGCCCCATTCGTCGAGGCTGTTCTCGTTCGCGGCCCTGCGCCAGCGCGAGGCCAGGAAGCCCATGACCGTGACGGCCAGGAAGAAGAAGATGAAGACGGCGAGTGCGACGCCGTTCACGCCGTCGTTCATCGCGACGCACCTGCCTTCCGGGCGCGCTGGTCACGCTGCCAGAGCACGTACGCGATCATCGTCAGCGCGGTCGAGATGACGACCCACGCCATCTGGTACCAGTAGAAGAACGGGATGCCGATGAACGTCGGCTCGACCTTCGCGTACGAACTCACCCAGAGCATCGCCACGAAGGGGGCGAACAGGCAGAGCGCCACGACGACCCTTAGGGGCGTGACGGTTGGTGGTTTGCCCTGTGGCTCTTCCGACGTCTCTTCGGACATACGGCGGACCGTCCCCTCGCTGATCACCTGTTGTAATGCGCAGGAAATCTAGGGGACGGTTTCGCGGTATGGAACCCCTGTCCGGATAGCGGACGGTGGGTGTGCGGCCTTTTGTCAGCCGTTGGGGCGCTTGAGCCTGGCAACGAACTTGTATCGGTCGCCGCGGTACACCGAACGCACCCATTCGACCGGCTCGCCCTGGGCGTCCAGCGAGTGGCGGGAGAGCATCAGCATCGGCAGGCCCACGTCCGTACCGAGCAGGCCGGCCTCGCGCGGCGTGGCGAGCGAGGTCTCGATGGTCTCCTCGGCCTCGGCGAGGTGCACGTCGTACACCTCGGCGAGCGCGGTGTAGAGCGAGGTGTACTTCACCAGCGAACGGCGCAGCGCGGGGAAGCGCTTGGCCGAAAGGTGCGTGGTCTCGATCGCCATCGGCTCGCCGCTCGCGAGCCGCAGCCGCTCGATCCGCAGGACGCGCCCGCCGGGGGAGATGTCGAGCAGCCCGGCCAGCGTGTCGTCGGCCGTGACGTACCCGATGTCGAGCAGCTGCGAGGTGGGCTCCAGGCCCTGGGCGCGCATGTCCTCGGTGTAGGAGGTGAGCTGGAGCGCCTGGGAGACCTTGGGCTTGGCGACGAACGTGCCCTTGCCCTGGATGCGTTCGAGCCGGCCCTCGACGACCAGTTCCTGGAGGGCCTGGCGCACGGTGGTGCGCGAGGTGTCGAACTCGGCGGCCAGGGTGCGCTCGGGCGGGACCGGGGTGCCGGGGGGCAGGGTTTCGGTCATGTCGAGCAAGTGCCGCTTCAGCCGGTAGTACTTGGGTACGCGCGCGGTGCGGGTGGCGACGCCGCCCTCTTTGTCCGTGCTGCCCGCGTCCGTGGCCATGGCCTGCCTTCCCGACTGCTGTGCTGCTGCCGTCACCGGCTCCTCCGTCTGTCGCGGCTCACATGGTGGCACGGACCGGTCACGGGTCGTCGCCCTCCCTCAGGTGTCGGTCCGATAACGGACGCGACTGCCCTTCTTATACACCCTTGACACCCCTAAAGGTCTAGGCCAAGCTCCGGGTACTGGTCTAAACCATTAAAGACCAGGTCCCAGCCCCACGAGCACTACTCGACGTATGTCTTCGCGCGGTGGGGGGGTTGCAGGCATCCCTGAGGAGGGTGGCGTGAAGCGCAAGCTCATCGCGGCGATCGGCGTCGCGGGCATCATGGTCGGCGTCGCGGCATGCGGCGGTACCGACAAGAGCGGGGACAACGCCGGCGGAGACGCCAAGGAGCTGACCGTCTGGCTGACGGTCGACGCCCAGAACAACTGGCCCGAGCTGGTCAAGGCCGCCGATGACGCGGTGACGAAGAAGCACCCGGGCATCAAGATCAACCACGAGTACTACGGCTGGCCGGACAAGAACACCAAGCTCGACGCGGTGCTCGCCACGGACAAGGCCCCGGACGTTGTCGAAATGGGCAACTCCGAGATGATCAGCTACATGGCCAAGGGTGCCTTCGCCGAGGTCGACGCCTCGAAGTTCGAGAACTCGGACAAGTGGCTCGACGCCCTCAAGGACTCGGTCACCTACAACGGCAAGACCTACGGCGTCCCCTACTACGCCGGTGGCCGCGTGGGCACCTGGCGCAAGGACATCGCCGCCGAGGCGGGCGTCAAGGCCGCCCCGAAGACCTGGGCCGAGCTGACCGCCGCGCTCGACGCCATCCAGAAGAAGAAGGGCGACAAGTTCAGCGCCTGGTACCAGCCGTCGCCGGACTGGTACGCCGCGATGTCCTTCGTCTACGAGGCCGGCGGCTCCATCGCCAAGCAGGAGGGCGACAGCTGGAAGGCGAACCTGTCCTCGCCGGAGTCCGTCAAGGGCCTCAACGAGTACAAGAACATCGTCGACAAGTACATGCACGGCGACAAGACCAAGGACGAGTCCGACCGCCCGGTCGTCTTCGGCCAGGGCAACTCCGCCACGATCTTCGCCGCCGGCTGGGAGGGCGCCACCGCGGCCGCCCCGGAGAGCGACAAGGTCGGCGGGCTGAAGGACAAGCTCGAGAACTTCGTGATGCCCGGCCCGTCCGGCAAGAACCTCCCGGTCTTCCTCGGCGGCTCGGACCTGGCCATCCCGGTCAAGTCCAAGGCGCAGGGCGTCGCGGCCGAGTGGATCGCCGCCTTCACCGGCGCCGAGGGCCAGAAGGGCCTCGTCGCCAAGGGCAACCTGCCCAACAACAAGGCGGACCTCGCCCCGCTGAAGGCCGACCCGGCCACCACGGTCGCGGCCACCGCCGCCGAGTCCAGCTGGTTCGTGCCGACCGCTCCGGGCTGGGGCCAGGTCGAGAAGGCCCAGATCCTCAAGACGATGCTCATCGAGATCGCCAACGGCAAGAAGTCGGTCGACGCCGCCGCGAAGGACGCGGACGCCGCGATCGACAAGGTCATCAACACCAAGTGACCTATGGGCAGGGCCCCGTCACCACGATGACGGGGCCCTGCTTCCCGTACCACGAGAGGGATCGTTGAGGAGCACGGGATGAGTGCCGCAGACACAACCACCGCGAAGGTGCCGCCGGTGCGGCAATCGCCACCATCCGGCTCCGGAGCCGGTACCCCGAAGCCGGGGAAGAAGCCGACCGCGGGCGGGGGTGGGATCCCATGGCTGCTGCTCGCGCCCTGCCTGCTCGTCCTGTTCCTGGTGCTCGGCTACCCGCTCGTGCGCCTGGTCACCCTCTCCTTCCAGGTCTTCGGACAGCCCCAGCTCTGGGGCTTCCAGGAGGCCGAGTGGGCCGGCCTCGACAACTTCACCAAGATCCTCGGTGACGCCGAGTTCTGGGCCGTCGTCCTGCGCACCGTGATCTTCGCGGGCGGCGCCGTGATCGCCACGATGGTCATCGGCATGCTGATAGCCCTGCTGCTCCAGCGGGTCTCCGGCTGGGTCAAGATGCTCATCAACATCGCGCTCGTGGCGAGCTGGGGCATGCCCATCATCGTCGCCACCGCCATCTTCAAGTGGCTCTTCGACGCCGACTACGGCGTCCTCAACTGGCTGCTCAGCAGGATCCCCGGCGTCGACATGATCGGCCACAACTGGTTCGCCAGCGGCCCGCAGGGCCTCGCCGTCATCATGCTGCTCGTGGTCTGGGGCGCCGTGCCCTTCGTCGTCATCACCCTGAGCGCCGGTCTGACCCAGGTCCCCAAGGAGCTGGAGGAGGCCGCCCGCCTCGACGGCGCCGGAGCCTGGGGCGTCTTCCGCTTCGTCACCCTGCCCATCCTCAAGCCGATCATCGTCATGCTGACGACGCTCTCGGTCATCTGGGACATGGGCGTCTTCCCGCAGGTCTACGTGATGCGCAACGGCCACCCCGAGGCGGAGTTCCAGCTGCTCACCACGTACTCGTTCGACAAGGCCTTCGTCGTCAACGACTACGGCACCGGCTCCGCGATCGCGCTCGTCACCGTCGTCCTGCTGCTCGGCGTGGTCGCCGTGTACATGCGGCAGATGCTCAAGATCGGAGAAGTGGAGTGACCACGGACACCGCTGCTCCCGCCGTCGCCACGAAGGCACCCGCCGCCCCGCGCCCCGTCACCCGGCGCCGCAAGACCAAGCTCGGCTGGAACCTCATCGGGCTCCTCGTCTTCGTCACGATCGGCTTCCCGGTCTACTGGATGGTCAACACGGCCTTCAAGCCGGCCAAGGACGCCATCGACCCGAACCCGCACTTCTTCCCCTCCGTGTTCACGCTGGAGAACTTCAAGCGTGCCCTGGAGATCGCGGACTTCTGGGGCCCGGTCACCCGCAGCCTCATCGTCTCCTCGGTGGTCGTCGTCATCGGCATCATCGTCGGCATGCTGGCGGCGCTCGCCATCTCCCGGTTCGCCTTCCGCGGCCGGAAGATCGTCATCGTCGGCATCCTCGCCGTCCAGATGGTCCCGCTCGTCGCGATGATCATCCCGGTCTTCCTGATGCTCAACGACCTGGGCCAGTACGACAAGATCAGCGGCCTGATCATCACGTACCTGACCTTCATCCTGCCCTTCACGGTGTGGACGCTGCGCGGATTCATCGTCAACATCCCGAAGGAGCTGGAGGAGGCGGCCATGGTCGACGGCTGCACCCGCACCGGCGCGTTCATCCGGGTCGTCTTCCCGCTGCTCGCCCCCGGCATGGTCGCCACCTCCGTCTACGGCTTCATCCAGGCGTGGAACGAGTACCTCTACGCGCTGATGCTGATGAGCCAGCAGAACCAGACGGCCACCGTCTGGCTCGGCAACTTCATCACGAAGAACGGCACCGAGTACGCCCCGATGATGGCGGGCTCCACCATGATGGCCGTCCCCATCGTGATCCTCTTCCTCCTCGTCCAGCGCAAGATGGCCGCGGGCCTGACGGCCGGCGCGGTGAAGGGATAACGCCGCCTCATGACCACACTCGTAAGCGCCTCGGACACCCTGACCCGTGACGCGCTCACGGTCCTGCAGCCGGGCTTCGTCGGCACGACCGCGCCCGACTGGCTGCTCCGCAGGATCGGTGAGGGCCTCTCCTCCGTCGGCCTGTTCGGCCGGAACATCGCCTCCCCCGAGCAGCTCGCCGCGCTCACCGCCCAGCTGCGGGCCGAGCGGGACGACGTCCTCGTCGCCATCGACGAGGAGGGCGGCGACGTCACCCGCCTGGAGGTCCGGCACGGCTCCTCCTTCCCCGGCAACTACGCCCTCGGCGCGGTCGACGACGTCGACCTCACCCGGTCCGTCGCCGCCGAGCTCGGCCGCCGGCTCGCCGCCTGCGGGGTCGACCTCAACTGGGCGCCGTCGGCCGACGTGAACTCCAACGCCGACAACCCGGTCATCGGCGTCCGCTCCTTCGGCGCCGGCCCCGACCTGGTCGCCCGGCACACCGTGGCGTACGTCGAGGGCCTGCAGGCCGTCGGTGTCGCCGCCTGCACCAAGCACTTCCCCGGACACGGCGACACCAACGTGGACTCGCACCACGCGCTGCCCCGGATCGATGTGGACCTCACCACACTGCACGCCCGTGAGCTGGTACCTTTCCGCGCCGCCATCGCGGCGGGTACCAAAGCGGTCATGAGCGCGCATATCCTGCTCTCCGCGCTCGACCCCGAGCGCCCGGCGACCCTGAGCCCGCAGATCCTGACCGGTCTGCTCCGTCAGGAGCTGGGCTTCGAGGGGCTGATCGTCACCGATGGCATGGAGATGCAGGCCATCGCGTCGACGTACGGCATCGAGCGCGGATCCGTCCTCGCGATCGCCGCGGGCGCCGACGCCATCTGCGTCGGCGGCGGGCTGGCCGACGAGGACACCGTACTGCGGCTGCGCGACGCGCTGGTCGAAGCGGTACGGACCGGTGAACTGCCCGAGGAGCGGCTGGCCGACGCCGCGGCGCGTGTACGCGCCCTGGCGGCCTGGACCCAGGCGCACCGGGCCAGGGGGGCTGAATCGGGGCCGGGCGCGGCAGTGCAGGAGGGGACCGCGCCCGGCACCGAGATCGGGCTCGTCGCCGCCCGCAGGGCCGTGACGCTCACCCCGGGGGAGCTGCCCTACACGCCCGTGACCGACGCTCCGTACGTCGCCGCCTTCACCCCGGTCGCCAACATCGCCGTGGGTGACGAGACGCCCTGGGGCGTCGCGGCCGAGCTGGCGCGGCTGCTTCCGGGCACCGAGACCGGCGCGTTCGACGAGCCGACGGTGGACGCCGTGCTCGCCGCGGCGAAGGAGCGGCGGATCGTCGCGGTCGTCCGGGACGCCCACCGGCACCCGTGGATGACCGAGGCCCTCGACGCCCTGCTCGCGGCCCGCCCGGACACCGTCGTGGTGGAGATGGGCCTGAACCAGGCTCCGCCCCGCGGCGCCCTGCACATCGCCACGCACGGCGCGGCCCGCGTCTGCGGCCGCGCGGCGGCGGAGGCGATCGCCGGGGTCCGGGATGTGACCTGAGGCCTGTACGGAGGCCTGTACGTGAGAGGGGCCCGGCACCTGAACC
>NZ_JBHXPI010000065.1:0-28411 GCF_042718575.1 Streptomyces sp. NPDC058579 | reverse complement strand
CCCGGAAACACTTCCGGGCGGGGGCGCCGCAGGTGAGGCTTGTTACGTTGCCAAGCAGGCAGCCAAGCCACGTTGTCTTACAGGCCGAGGTCGACCTCGAACTCGCCGGCCTCCAGGATCGCCTTGACGGCCGTCAGGTAACGGGCCGCGTCGGCGCCGTCCACCAGACGGTGGTCGTAGGAGAGCGTCAGGTACGTCATGTCGCGGACGCCGATGACGGTGCCCTCGGCGGTCTCGATGACGGCCGGACGCTTCACCGTCGCGCCGATGCCCAGGATGGCGACCTGGTTCGGCGGCACGATGATCGTGTCGAACAGCGCACCGCGCGAACCGGTGTTGCTGATGGTGAAGGTCGCACCGGCCAGCTCGTCCGGGGTGATCTTGTTGCCGCGGACCTTGCCGGCCAGCTCGGCCGTGGCCTTGGAGATGCCGGCGATGTTCAGGTCGCCCGCACCCTTGATGACCGGCGTCATCAGACCCTTCTCGGAGTCCACGGCGATGCCGATGTTCTCCGAGTCGAAGTACGTGATGGTGCCCTCGTCCTCGTTGATCCGGGCGTTGATGACCGGGTGGGCCTTCAGCGCCTGGGCCGCCGCCTTGACGAAGAACGGCATCGGGGACAGCTTGACGCCCTCACGGGCGGCGAACGCGTCCTTGGCACGGCCGCGCAGCTTCATCAGCTTGGTGATGTCGACCTCGACGACCGAGGACAGCTGGGCCTGGCCGTGCAGCGCCTTCATCATGTTGTCGCCGATGACCTTGCGCATGCGGGTCATCTTGACGGTCTGACCGCGCAGCGGGGAGACCTCGAGGGCCGGGGCCTTCGACGCGGCGGCAGCCGGGGCGGCAGCGGCGACGGGGGCCGGGGCGGCCTTCTTGGCCTCGGCGGCCGCGAGGACGTCCTGCTTGCGGATACGGCCGCCGACGCCGGAGCCCTTGACGGACGCCAGGTCGATGCCGTTCTCGGAGGCCAGCTTGCGGACCAGCGGCGTCACGTAGGCGCCGTCGTCCACCGGCTGAGCGGCGGCGGGGGCCGGCGCGGCCGGGGCGACCGGAGCCGGGGCGGCCACAGGCGCGGCGGGCGCGACCGGAGCCGGAGCGGCGACCGGAGCGGCCGGAGCGACCGGGGCGGGAGCCGGGGCCGGGGCGGCCGGAGCCACCGGGGCCGGGGCGGCCGCGGCCGGAGCCGGGGCAGCCGGAGCCGGAGCGGCGGCCGGGGCGGCGCCCGCGGCACCGATGACGGCCAGCTTGGCGCCGACCTCGGCGGTCTCGTCCTCGGCGACGACGATCTCCAGGAGGACACCCGAAGCCGGGGCCGGGATCTCGGTGTCGACCTTGTCCGTGGAGACCTCGAGCAGCGGCTCGTCGGCCTCGACGGTCTCGCCGACCGACTTCAGCCAACGGGTCACGGTGCCCTCGGTGACGGACTCGCCGAGCGCCGGCAGGACGACGTCCGTACCGGTGGCGCCACCGGCCGGGGCGGCAGCCGGGGCAGCGGCCGGAGCCGGAGCGGCGGGGGCCTCAGCCACGGGGGCCGGGGCAGCCGGGGCGGCGGGGGCCTCGGCAGCGACCGGGGCCGGAGCCGCGGCCGGCGCGCCGGAGCCGTCGTCGATGATGGCGAGCTCGGCGCCGACCTCGACGGTCTCGTCCTCGGCCACCTTGATGGAGGCCAGGATGCCCGACGCGGGCGCCGGGATCTCGGTGTCGACCTTGTCGGTCGAGACCTCGAGCAGCGGCTCGTCGGCCTCGACACGCTCACCCTCGGCCTTGAGCCAGCGGGTGACGGTGCCCTCGGTGACGCTCTCGCCGAGCGCCGGCAGGGTTACGGAAACCGACATGGTTTCAGTTGCTCCTAACGAATTGCGGGAAGTGGTCGTCGCGCCCGTTGATGACGTGAGCGTCAGTCGTGGGAGTGCAGAGGCTTGCCGGCCAGCGCCAGGTGCGCCTCGCCGAGGGCCTCGTTCTGCGTCGGGTGGGCGTGGATGAGCTGCGCGACCTCGGCCGGCAGCGCCTCCCAGTTGTAGATCAGCTGCGCTTCGCCGACCTGCTCGCCCATGCGGTCACCGACCATGTGGACGCCGACCACGGCACCGTCCTTGACCTGGACGAGCTTGATCTCGCCCGCGGTCTTAAGGATCTTGCTCTTGCCGTTGCCCGCGAGGTTGTACTTCAGGGCGACGACCTTGTCCGCACCGTAGATCTCCTTGGCCTTGGCCTCGGTGATGCCGACGGAGGCGACCTCGGGGTGGCAGTACGTCACCCGGGGCACGCCGTCGTAGTCGATCGGAACGGTCTTCAGACCGGCCAGACGCTCCGCGACGAGGATGCCCTCGGCGAAGCCGACGTGCGCGAGCTGGAGCGTCGGGACGAGGTCGCCGACCGCCGAGATCGTCGGCACGTTCGTGCGCATGTACTCGTCGGCCAGGACGTAGCCGCGGTCCATCGCGACGCCCTGCTCCTCGTAGCCGAGACCGGCCGAGACCGGGCCGCGGCCGATGGCGACGAGCAGGACCTCGGCCTCGAAGGTCTTGCCGTCGGCCAGGGTGACCTTGACACCGTTCTCGGTGTACTCGGCGGACTGGAAGAAGGTGCCGAGGTTGAACTTGATGCCGCGCTTGCGGAACGCGCGCTCAAGAAGCTTGGAGCTGTTCTCGTCCTCGACCGGGACCAGGTGCTTCAGGCCCTCGATGACCGTCACGTCGGTGCCGAAGGACTTCCACGCGGAGGCGAACTCGACGCCGATGACACCGCCGCCGAGGATGATCGCCGACTCCGGGACACGGTCCAGGGTCAGGGCGTGGTCGGAGGAGATGATCCGGTTGCCGTCGATCTCCAGGCCGGGGAGCGACTTCGGTACGGAGCCGGTGGCGAGGAGGACGTGACGGCCCTCGACGCGACGGCCGTCCACGTCGACGGAGGTCGGGGAGGAGAGCCGGCCGTGGCCCTCGATGTACGTCACCTTGCGGGAGGCGACGAGACCCTGCAGGCCCTTGTACAGGCCCGAGATCACGTCGTCCTTGTACTTGTGCACGGCCTTGATGTCGATGCCCTCGAAGGTGGCCTTGACACCGAACTGCTCCGCCTCGCGCGCCTGGTCGGCGACCTCGCCGGCGTGGAGCAGGGCCTTCGTGGGGATGCAGCCGTTGTGCAGGCAGGTGCCGCCGAGCTTGTTCTTCTCGATCAGTGCGACGTCCAGGCCCAGCTGCGCTCCGCGCAGCGCCGCGGCGTAACCGCCGCTACCGCCGCCGAGGATCACTAGGTCGAAAACGGTGCTGGCGTCGTTCGCCACGTCACGTCCTCCATGCATGTGCGCTCGTCGCCGGTCTCCGTGACCGGGCGGCGGCTGGTGTCCGGCCGCTTTAGTGTCGGCCCTGTGGTGGGGGCCCTGTCCTGCCGAGAACCCATCTTCGCACTTGTTGCCGGAAGGCGGGACGCGGGGCCGGTGTGTGAGACCGGCCGATCGCCCGTACGGACAGGTAACCGGGCCGTACGAACGTACGGATTTCGTCGAGGGTGAACACGCGCGGCCCCGGGACCGGGGTCCGGGGGCCGCGCTCCGTGTCACCGGACGGGTCAGAGCTCGCCGTCGGCGGTCTTCTCCGCAAGCTTCACCAGCGTGCGGACCGAGGAGCCGGTGCCGCCCTTGGGGGTGTAGCCGTACGGCGCGCCCTCGTGGAAGGCCGGGCCCGCGATGTCGAGGTGGGCCCAGGTGATGCCCTCGCCGACGAACTCCTGCAGGAAGAGACCGGCGACCAGGCCGCCGCCCATCCGCTCGCCCATGTTGGCGATGTCGGCGGTCGGGGAGTCCATGCCCTTGCGCAGGTCGGCGGGGAGCGGCATCGGCCAGGAGGCCTCGCCGACCTCCTCGGCGGTCTCGTGGATCGCCGTGCGGTACTCGTCGTCGTTGGCCATGATCCCGAAGGTGCGGTTGCCCAGGGCGAGCACCATCGCGCCGGTCAGGGTCGCCACGTCGACGATCGCGTCCGGGTTCTCCTCCGAGGCCCGGGTCAGCGCGTCGGCCAGGACAAGACGGCCCTCGGCGTCGGTGTTGAGGACCTCGACGGTCTTGCCGCTGTACATCCGCAGCACGTCGCCGGGGCGGGTGGCGTTGCCGGACGGCATGTTCTCGGCGAGCGCCAGCCAGCCGGTGACGTTGACGGCCAGACCGATCCGGGCGGCGGCGACGACGGCGGCGAACACGGCGGCCGCGCCGCTCATGTCGCACTTCATCGTCTCGTTGTGACCGGCCGGCTTCAGGGAGATGCCGCCCGAGTCGTAGGTGATGCCCTTGCCGACGAGGGCGAGGGTCTTCTCCGCCTTCGGGTGCGTGTACGCGACCCGGACCAGGCGCGGGCCGCGGGCCGCGCCCTTGCCGACGCCGAGGATGCCGCCGTAGCCGCCCTTGTCGAGCGCCTTCTCGTCGAGCACCTGGACCTTGAGACCGTGCTCCTTGCCGGCGGCGGTGACGATGGCGGCGAACGTCTCGGGGTAGAGGTCGTTCGGCGGCATGTTGATCAGGTCGCGGGCGCGGTTGATCTCCTCGGACAGCGCCTGCGCGCGCTCCGCGGCGGCCTTGAAGGCCTTGTCGCGCGGCTTGCCGCCGAGCAGGGCGATCTCGGCCAGCGGCTTCTTGGCGTCCTTGGACTCCTGGTACGCGGTGTACGCGTACGCGCCGAGCAGCGCGCCCTCGGCGACCGCCTCGGCGTCCTCGGTGGAGGCGACGGGCAGCGCGAAGGCGGCCTTCTTGGCGCCGTGCAGCGTACGGGCGGCGGTACCGGCGGCGCGGCGGAGCGTCTCGGCGCGGTACGACTCACCGTCCTCGGGCACGGAGCCCAGACCGACGGCGAGCACGACGGGGGTCTTCAGACCGGCGGGGGAGGGCAGCTTGGTCGCCTCACCCTCGGCACCCGCAGCGCCCAGGGTCTCCAGGACGGCGGCCAGCTTCCCGTCGAACGCCTTGTCCACGGCCTCGGCGCCGGGCGCGACGACCAGGCCCTTGCCGGACTTGGCGACCCCGACGACAAGAGCGTCGGCGCGCAGCGTCGCGGCGCCGGCTGTGCTGAGAGTGAGAGCAGTCACGGTGGTGAAATCTCGCTTCCATTGAGTTCTGTGGCGGTCGAGGGATGGGCCGACCATGCCCGCCGCATCGTATTTCGGCCCCATGAGCGCCGAGAACGAGTGTCTCTGATCAGTTGAGCGATCCCATGCCACACATAGTCTCCGACATGGTTTCTGTCCACCGTGGTGGGGTCGCGTGGGCATGCAGGTGGAATCCCGCGCCCAGGGCCGCCCCTCGTGGCCGATGAGGCCGATGGGTGGGTGTGCTGATCGTCGTCACGTCCTGGTGCCGGTCGGCGGCGCGGGGCAGCCGATGCCGGTCCGTGTGAGCGTGTCCCTCCGGACGCTTGCCCGCCGGACGCGAGGGTCCGGTGGGGGAGGGTGCCCTGCGTCGCCGGGGCGCGGGGCCTGCTGTCTGTCGCCGGGTGGGTCCGGTCTTGGACCGGTCCCGCCCGGTCTCCGCCGTGGTGGGGGTGATCACGGCGGTGGCTTCGAGGCTGTCGACGGTCGCGCGGATGACCATGGCACCGGTGGCGCGGTCGGTGACGGTCCTGGTCTGGTGGGTGAGACCGCGTGCGGCGATGCGCCGCCAGGCTCCCTGGTCGCGGTCGCCCTGCCATCGGCAGTCGTCGTTCGGGCACTGTGCCCACTTCCAGCCGGGTGTGGTCGGCCGGTCGGGCGCCTTGCGGTGGCGCAGGGGTGTGAGGCACTGCGGGCAGCGTTTCGAGGTGTCCCGCGCGGGGACGGCGACCACGGCGATGCCGCTCTCGGCGGCGAGGTGTCGCACGCGGTCCACGATCTGCCCGCGGACCTGCTGCGAAAGACGGGTGTTCATGGTGCGACCCATGCCGCGGGCTTCCATCGAACGGAGGTCCTCGACGTAGATGACCGTTGCCCCGGCGGCGATGGCCTGGTCGACGGCCCAGCGGGCCGCGGCCCGAGCCAGGGCGTCGTTGAGCTTCGATCGCCTCTCGGACACGTGTCGGAGCTCGTCGGTGAGGATCCGGTTCCTGTGGGCCAGGGGGTGTTCGGTGTCGCCGCCGGTGAGTCGCTGAAGGTGGTCGGCCTTGGTCCGAAGGTGCTCACCGGCGCGGCGGAGGCGGTGTTGCTTCGCGAGGACGCCGGTGGCCCGGAACATGCTGCCCGCACCGAGGGCGGTGATGGTTCCGTCCTCGTGCGATCGGGCGGCCCCGGCGGACAGCAGGGTGTTCAGGCCCCAGTCCACGCCGAGGGCGATCGTGTGACCACTCCTGGCGGTCTTCGGAACCGCATGGGTGTAGGCGAGTTCGGCGCGTACCCGGCCCTTGTGGACGCGGAGGGTGGGCAGGTGCAGCACGGCGTCCGCCGGGATCGTCGGAGGCAGCTTGATGGGGCAGGACACCCACGACCAGTCCCGGTAGGACCGCGGGTCGCGACGGTTCGGCAACTGCAGGCGCAGCAGCGCCCGGCCGGGGGCGCTCTCGTGCCGTTCGACGGCGGCCTGTTGTCCGTCGCAGGCGGAGAGCAGGAGTATCCGAGCAGTGCGAGGCGCGGCTTCCATGTCGAACAGATCGGTGGGATGCCGACCGTGCGTGGCGGCGAAGGAGGCGATCTGCCGGGTGCGGGATCTGATGACGCCGGAGGGCATCAACCGTCCGCCGGGCACCGCGTGGCGCACGGCGTCCCATTCCTCAGCGGTGCGCTTCGCGGGTTCGGTGGGCCAGGTCGTGATCACGCCGGCGGTCAGTTCCGCACGCCAGGCAGCTGACCGCAGGGACCGCCCGGCCAACTCCTGAGCCATGCGCATGATCCGGTCGTTGACCCGCACACCCTCCTCGGGCACGGCGGCCCAGCCCAGACGCCGCAGCGCCATCCAGGCCTGCGACGGAAGCTTCCGGCCCCCGCCGTCCTCACCCGAGGCCAGCGTGCTCACATCAGCCGCGTTCCAGTGCCTGGCCAGGAGATCGGCCGCCATTGCGGACACGAGGTCCGCGGCCCAGCCGACACGCTTCACCAGCACGGTTCCCAGCAGCAGTTCACCGGTTGCCTCATCAACCCCCGTGCGCAGGAGGCCATGGGAGCCGGCGGTCCGAGCTGTCTCGCCCTCCGCGAGCGTTGGCTTCCGACTCAACGCTCCCTCCCCGGCTGCCGATACGGTCATCCGATCAACGACACCACCCTCTGAAACGTCACTCGTTCGCAGCGCGCACTCAGTTCCGGTACCACCGGGACGTGACTCAGTCGTCGCCCTTCGTGTTCGTTCACGGCGACGGTGATTCACTCATCCGTGGTGTCTCTTTCACGTTTACCCCTCAGAGTCGGTGAGCTCGTCCACACTCGCCTCATTCGCGCAAGGGAAGCACCCGCTCCTTTGCATCATCCGCATCATCTCCACAGGTCCTCCGCGTCCGGCGGATCTGTCGAGGGGGGACACCACCGATGGACTCTGCCGGATCCCGCATGCCCAGAACCGCCAGGACCGCCACCCTGCTCGCGGCCGCGCTCCTCGCGACCGTCGTCCCGTCGGCGGGAGCGAGCGCCGCCGCGCCGCCGGTCCCGAGGGTCGACCTCACCGTGCTCGTCGTCGACGACGGCGGCAGCGCCGTGCAGGCGATCGTCGCCGAGCTGCGCTCCACCGGCGTCCCGTACCGCCGGGTCGATCTGGCCGATTCCGGTCGCCCGGTCATCAACGCCGCCTTCCTCAGCGACACCGTCTCGGGGCGCCCCCGGGCCAAGTACCAGGGCGTCGTGCTGCCCCACGAGTCGGCCTTCGGGCCCGACTCCGCCGAGCAGGCCGCGCTCGCGGCGTACGAGACGACCTTCAAGATCCCGCAGGTCGACGCGTACACCTGGTCCCACCCCGGTGTCGGCCTCGACTACACCAACGAGGGCGGCTACTCCGGCTCCCTCGACGGCGCCACCGCCGACCTCACCGCCGTCGGCAAGGCCGGGCCGTTCCGGTACCTCGACGGGGCGGTGACCTTCGAGGACAACGACCCCGCCATCACCGAGAGCTACGGCTACGCGGGCCGCCCGCGCGAGGGCTTCACCAGCCTCCTCGACGTGCCCGTGTCCGGCGGCGGACGGGCCAGCCTGATCGGCGAGTACGCCCACGACGGGCGCCGCGAACTCGTCGTCACCTTCGCCTACAACCAGTACCAGCGGCAGTTCCGGGTCCTCGCGCGCGGCATCGTCGAGTGGCTCACCGAGGGCGTCCACCTCGGCCAGAGCCGTAACTACTTCTCCGTCCACGTCGACGACGTCTTCGCCCCCGACGCCCGCTGGGACACCGCGCGCAACTGCACCCCGGGCGACTTCGACTGCCCCGGCGGCGACGGCGAGGCCGGCGAGAACCCGATCCGGATGACCGTCGCCGACGCCACGTACGCCGCCTCCTGGCAGAAGGCCGCCGGCTTCACCCTCGACATGGTCTACAACGGCGGCCAGGGCGAGCAGTGGAAGACCGAGCACGCCGGCACCGACCCGCTCGCCACCAAGCTGATCGCCGACCGCGCCCAGTACCGCTGGATCAACCACACCTACACGCACCCCTTCCTCGGCTGCGTCCAGGACACCAGCACCGTCCCCTGGCAGTGCGCGAAGACCGCCGCCGGAGCCACCCAGTGGACCAGCCGGAGCATCATCGCCGGGCAGATCCGCGACAACCACAACTGGGCCGTCGCCAAGGGCATCTCCGTCGACCGCACCGAACTCGTCACCGGTGAGCACTCCGGCCTCAAGACCTCGCCGCAGCAGCCCGTCGACAACCCCAACCTGGCCGGCGCGCTCGCCGACAACGGCGTGAAGTGGATCGCCAGCGACAACTCCCGCGAGCCCCAGCAGCGGGCGGTCGGCGCCGCGAAGACCGTCCCGCGCCACCCGATGAACGTGTACTACAACGTGGGCACCGCCGCCGAGATGGCCGACGAGTACAACTGGATCTACACCTCGCGGGCCGACGGCGGCAGCGGGATCTGCGAGTCCAACCCGGCGTCCACCTGCCTGCCCGCCCCGCTCGACCCCGCCACCGGGTACGCCGCCCACATCGTCCCGCAGGAGGCCCGCACGGCCCTCTCCCACGTGGTGGCCAACGACCCGCGCCCGCACTACGTCCACCAGTCCAACCTGGCCGAGGACCGCATCCTCTACCCCGTCCTCGACCGGGTCCTCGCCGACTACCGGGCCCTGTACGCCGACAACGCCCCGCTGGTGAACCCCCGTCAGCGTGACGTCGGCACCGAGCTCGACCGCCGCGCCGCCTGGGACCGGGCGCTCGCGGCCGGCCAGGTCACCGCGTACCGCATCGGCACCGCCGTCACCGTCAAGGCGCCCTCCGGAGTGACCGCCCCGGTCACCGTCCCCGAGGGGACGCGCAAGCAACTCCTGCTCGGTACGGCGGTGTTCGGCACGGCCTACGCGGGAGCGCGCTCGGCCTGGACCGCCCCCGAGGTGCTCCAGTCCACGACCACGCTCAAGCTCCCGACGGCCTGACCGACGACCGTAGGACCATACGACCGTACGAACCGACCACCGTACGTTCTGGGGGGAAACGCACATGCCGAGCCGTGGCCGTCACGTCACCATGCTCACCGAAGGCACGTATCCGCACGTCCACGGGGGAGTCAGCACCTGGTGCGACCAGCTCGTGCGGGGCATGCCCGAGGTCGACTTCGAGATCCTCGCCCTCACCGGCAACGGCCGCGAACCCGTGACCTGGGAGCTGCCGTCGAACATCTCCCGTCACACCGCCTTCCCGCTCTGGGGCTCCGCCCCGGAGCGGGGGCGGGCCCCACGGGGCCGTGAGCGGCGCCGCTTCACCGACACCTACGAGCGCTTCCTGCTCTCCATCCTCGACCCCGACGCCGGCTGCGACTTCGGCGAGGGCCTCTACGCCCTCGCCGCGCTCGCCCGGCGCGGCGCACTGACCGCCGCCCTGCGCTCGGAGCGCGCGCTGCGCTCCCTGATGTGGATCTGGACCATGCCGCATCTGCCGACCGCGGCCGCCCGGCCCACGGTCCACGACGCGCTCACCGCGACCGACTTACTCGAACACGCGCTGCGCCCGCTCGCCGCCCGGATATCCGACGACTGCGTCGCGCACGCGGTCTCCAGCGGCCTGGCGACGCTGCCGGCGCTCGCCGCCCAGCACTTCGAAGGGGTGCCCTTCCTGCTCACCGAACACGGCATCTACCTCCGCGAGCGCTACCTCGGCTACCGCACCGAGGCCCAGCGCTGGCCCGTCAAGGCCCTGATGCTCGGCTTCTACCGCGAGCTCAACACCCTCGGCTACCGCAAGGCCGACCTCATCACCCCCTGCAACCAGTACAACCGGCGCTGGGAGGAGCGCGGCGGCGCCCCCACCGACCGGATCCGGACCGTCTACAACGGCGTCGACCCGCACGCGTTCCCCTACGCGGGGCCCGAGCCGGAGGTCCCCACCCTCAGCTGGTGCGGGCGCGTCGACCCGATCAAGGACCTGGAGACGCTGATCCGGGCGTACGCGATCTCCCGCGCCGAACTCCCTGAGCTGCGGCTGCGGTTGTTCGGCCCGGTCCCGGCGGGCAACGAGGACTACCGCACCCGCCTGGAGAAGCTCGCCGCCGAGCTGGGCGTGACCGACGGCATCACCTTCGAGGGCCGGGTCACCGACGTCGCCGGCGCCTACGCGGCCGGGAGCGTGGTGATGCTCTCCTCGATCAGCGAGGGGTTCCCCTTCTCGCTGATCGAGGCGATGTCCTGCGGCCGGGCCACGGTCTCCACCGATGTCGGCGGGGTACGGGAGGCCGTCGGCGACACCGGGCTCGTCGTCCCGCCCCGCGAGCCCGCCGTGATGGCCGCGGCCGTCACGGAGCTGCTGCGGGACGGGGAGCGCCGGGCCGAACTGGGGCGCAGGGCCCGGCAGCGGGTCGTCGACCGGTTCACCCTGCACCGCTCGGTGGACGGCTTCCGCCGGATCTACGGCGAACTGGCCGGCGAACCGCCCGTGCCCGCCGCGCCGGAGCCCCTGGAGGACTGGACGGTGCTGCTCACCGACCCCTGGCGGCCGGAACTCGTCGGCGGAGGGTCCCTGTCATGAGCGGGTCCCTCTGGCTGAAGAACGGCACGATGCGGGACACCCTGCCGGCGATCCCGCGCCAGCGGGTGGCGGGGGGAACGGAGCCCCTGGCCGCCGACCCGGTCGACGAACTCGCCGACCGGCTGGCCGGGTTGGCGGCCGTCGCGGTGCATCCGGACGAGATAGCCGCGATCCTGGAGTCCGACGGCATGACGGACGACCACATCCGGCTCACCTACGGCCGCGCCGACTCCTTCGCCCTCGCCGAGGACCTCTACGCGCGCGTGGAGCGCCGCCACCCCGAGCCGCAGGCCCCGCCCGCGGGGCCGTGGCACCAGGGCCTCGCCGGCTGTCTCCTGCGGGGCGTCGTCTTCGCCCTGCCCGGGCTCGCGTACGTCCTGGGGGCCCCGCTGTTCGGAGGTGCGGGAACGGTTCCGCTGCTCGCGGGCGCGGTGGCCGGCTGGGTCTGGAACCAGGCCCTTTCGCACCGCGCGTACACCTGGCTCGGGCTCGGCGACCGGGACTCCGCCGTCCGCAGCCTGCGCGTCGGCGCCCCGGCGGGCGCGCTCGTCGGCTCGGCGGTCGCCCTCGCGGCGGCGGGCCCCGGCGAGTGGCCGGTCGTCGTGTTCGCCGCGGGCCAGTCGCTCTACCTGGCGGCCGCGACCGTCCTCCTCGTCCTCGGCCGCGAACGCGCCCTGCTCTGCGCACTCGCCCCGCTGGCGGGGGCGGTACCGGCGTTCCGGTACGACGTCCCGGACGTACTCAGGATCGGACTCCCCGCGCTCTCCCTCGCGGCGGCGATCACCTTCGCGGCGCTGGTGCTGCGGGGCGGCGGGCAGCGGAAGCCCGGTGCCTCCGCAGGGCGGTTGCCGCGCGGCGGTGGCTCGCGGAGCACCGGCTCCTTCGCCTTCGTGGCGCGGCTGCTGCGCCGCCCCGGCGCGCGGTGGCCCGACGGCGGCGCGGGGGCCGGGACGCACGCGTCCGGCTTCCGGAGGCGCGGCGCCGACGCGGGCGCGCCGACCGGCCCGCGCCCGCCAGCCCCCCGCCGCCCCCGCTCAGGGCCGCCACTCGTCGCCTCCGTTCCGTACGGGCTCTTCGGGCTCGGGACCGGGCTGCTCGTGCTGTACGCGGGTGGTGACGACGCTCTCGTGACGGGGGCGGGGCCCGTGCTCGCGCTGACGCTGTCCATGGGGCCCGCCGAGTGGCTGCTGCACCGGTTCCGCCGCTTGAGCGTCGCCGGGCTGCGGACCCTGACCAGTGCCCGGGAGTTCCGGCGGGCGGCGGCGGGGGCCCTCGCGCAGTGCCTCGGCGCCTATCTCGCCGTGCTTCTCGCCCTGGCCGTCGCGGGCACCCTGGTGTGGCCCGGGGCTCCCGGGCCGCAGGGTGCCGGGCTGCTGGGGCTGCTGCTCGTCGGGGTGGTGCTCTGGCTCGGGCTGCTCCTCCAGGCCTTCGGCGCGGTGCGCGGCGCGGCCGCCGTGTGCACGCTCGCGGCGGCGGCCCAGACCTTCGTCCCGGCCTCGGGGCCACTGGTCGCCGGGGCGGCGGCCGCCGCCATGGCCGCCCTGACCTGCGCCCTGCTCGTCCGACCGACCGCCCACCGCGTCTGAGGAAGGCTCGTGAACCCCCCCAGCCCCACCCTTCTCGTGCCCTTCTACGAGCACCCCGCCGACCGCCCCGAAGCCTGGGAGGCCGTGGTCGAGGCGGCGCCGTCGTTGTACGGCGTCGTCCTCAACCCCGCGAACGGCGCGGGCACGGCCCCCGACCCCGCGTTCGCCGCCCTCGCGGCACGGCTCCGCACCGCGGGCGCCCGCGTCCTCGGCTACACCGACACCGCGTACGGGCGCCGCCCGCACGGCGAGGTCGTCGCCGAGCTGCTGCGCCACCGCGACTGGTACGGAGCCGACGGCGCCTTCCTCGACCAGGTGCCGACCGCGCCCGAGGCGCTCGGCCACGTGCGTCGCATCGGCGTCGCCGCCCGGGCCGCCGGGGCCCGCACCCTGGTGTTCAACCACGGCGCCCACCCCGACCCCGGCTACGCCGAACTCGCCGACCTGCTGGTCACCTTCGAGGGCCCCTGGGACTCCTACCGTGGCCTCGACCTCCCGGTCGCCGACCACTACTGCCACCTGGTCTACGCGGCCCCCCGCGACGCCGTTCTGACCACCCGGGTCCACTGCGCGGTCCCGGGCACGGGCGCCCACCCCTGGGGCACCCTCCCGCACGGCCTGGACCGCTCACCCGGTCCCTAGTTCAGGCCCAGCGTCAGCGCCACGAGCACCGCCGTGGCCGCCGTCTCCTCGACCGCGCCGAAGACGTCGCCCGTCACCCCGCCGAACCGCCGGACGCAGCGGCGCAGCAGCAGGGCCGCCGCCGCGAGGCCCGCGCCCGCCGCGAGCACGTGGCGGAGGGCGTCGTAAGGGGAGAACAGCGCGGCCGTCGCGGCGCACGCCGCCAGGACGGCCGCCGTGACCAGGGCCGCGGCGCGGACCGGGACGGTGCCGGCGACCATCGCGCCCAGGCCCTCGGGGCGGGCCGCCGGGATGCCCTCGCGGGAGGCGTGGGTCAGGGCGAGGCGGGCGACGGTCGCGGCGAGGGCGGCGCCGACGGCGCCGTACGCCCAGCCCTCCTCGTACAACCGGTACAGCGCGGCGACCTGGGCGAGCAGGACGAAGACGAGCGTGATCACGCCGAACGGGCCGATGTCCGACTGCTTCATGATCCGCAGCGCGTCCTCGGCGGGCTTCGCGCTGCCGAGCCCGTCCGCCGTGTCCGCGAGCCCGTCCAGGTGGAAGCCGCGGGTCAGCAGCGCCGGGACGGCCGCCGTGGCGACCGCCGCGAGCAGCGGTCCCGAGCCGAGCAGCAGGAACACTCCGCCGAGCGCGGCCGCGAACACGCCGAGGACGAGGCCCGTCAGCGGGGCCCAGAGCATGCCGGCGCGCGCCGCGTCCCGGTCCCAGCGGGTGATGCGGGCGGGCAGCACGGTGAGGGTGCCGAAGGCGAAACGCAGGCCGTCCATCCGGGCAGGGTAAGGCAGAGCCTCACGAGGTAAATTGCGCATCACGTACAAATCGGAAGCGGGTGGCATGGGTCACTGGTTCTACCGCAACTTCGTCGAGCCGGGGAAGCTCCCGCTGCTCATCGCCCTTGCCTCCTTCATGATCACCTTCCTCGTCACGCGGACCATCGTGCGGATGATCCGGGCCGGGAAGGGCCCGTTCGGCAATGTGAAGTCCGCCGGCGGGCTGCACATCCACCATGTCGTGCCGGGCGTCGTCCTCACCGTCGTCGGCGGCTTCGGCGCGGTCGCCAGCGGCCGGGAAGGGGTCACGGCCTGCGTCTTCGCGGCGGTCTTCGGGATCGGCGCGGGGCTCGTCCTGGACGAGTTCGCGCTGATCCTGCACCTCGACGACGTCTACTGGAGCGACCAGGGCCGCCAGAGCGTCGAGGTCGTGGTGTTCACCGCCGCCCTGGTCGTGCTGGTCCTCGGCGGCTTCTCGCCGCTGGGGGTCAACGAACTGACCCCGGACGAGCGGCAGAACCGGGCCACCTTCGTCCTGACGCTCCTCGTGAACTTCCTCTTCGTCCTGATCACGCTGGTCAAGGGGAAGTTCCGGCTCGCCGTCATCGGGACGCTGGTGCCGTTCGTCGCGATCGTCGGCGCCGTACGCCTCGCCCGGCCCGGCTCCTGGTGGTCCCGCCACCTCTACCGCCGGCGCCACCGGGCCCGCGCCAAGTCCCGGCTGCGCACCTACCGGCACGACCGGCGCTGGGACAGGGTGCGACGGCGCACTCAGGACGTGATCGGCGGCTTCCAGGAACGGGTGCCGGGGCGCAACTCCGGCTCGGGGTCCGCAGGGTCTTCAGGGTCCTCGGGCTCCTCAGGATCCTCCGGGTCCGCCCCGCCGCCAGGCCCCGGCGGTGGGGACTGACGGCGTTCGCGCCAGGCCAGGACCGCGATCAGTACGAGCACGGCGGCTATCGCCGCGAGGTGCTCCTTGCCCGCGAGGTTGCTCTTGATCAGCACCTCCACCACCATCGCGAGGACCACGAGCGCCCCGGTCCACCGGGCGCGGTAGCGCCAGCAGACGTACACCGCGAGGCCGACCACCGCCGCCGACGGGCCGGTGTCCACGACCCGCGCGTCGGCGGCGGGCAGCCCGAGGGGGTTGTCCGGGCCGAGCGCGATGCCCACGCGCGCGTACAGCGTCCCGGCCAGCGTCGAGAGGTACGCGACAGCAAGGGTCCGCCACCGCCCCAGACAGATCTCGGCGATGCCGAAGACCAGCAGGACCTGCGCGAGCGCGCCCCACACCGGCAGGTCGAGCGCGGGGACGAAGAGCGAGAGCGGGGTGCGCAGCAGGGCCAGCCAGAGCGGGTCCTCGGCGCGCACGGACCCGATGTTCTGGACCGGCTGGTAGCCCCAGTCCTGGTTCTGGACCACCTGGAAGACGGCCGTGAGGCAGACGGCCGCAAGCGTCATCGGGATGGCTCGCCACTTCTTCGTGACGAGCGCGGTCCGTACGGCGGTGTACAGCGGCCCCCACTCGCGGCGGGCGAAGCCCTTCAGTGCGGACTTCACCGCCGGCCCTCCAGGTGCTTGCGGTGCATCCACTTCGGCAGCCCAGGGGCCTCCAGGAAGCCCTCGGCGCGGCCGGCGGCGAGGCCGATGCGGAGCAGGTCGGCGCTCTTCTCGAAGAGCATGAAGCGGGGCTCCCAGATCGGTCGGTACTTGGCGTTGGCGCGGTACAGCGACTCGATCTGCCACCAGCGGGAGAAGAAGCTGAGCAGCGAACGCCACATCCTCAGCACGGGCCCCGCCCCGAGCTTCGAGCCACGTTCGAAGACGGACCGGAACATGGCGAAGTTGAGCGAGACCTGGGTGATCCCGATCTCCTTGGCGCGCTGGAGGAGCTCGATGACCATGAACTCCATCAGGCCGTTCTCGGAGTCCCGGTCACGGCGCATCAGGTCCAGGGAGAGGCCCTTCGGCCCCCAGGGCACGAAGGAGAGCACCGCCCGCAGCTCGCCGTCGCCATCGGTGCACTCCAGCATCACGCACCGCCCGTCGTGCGGGTCGCCGAGCCGGCCGAGCGCCATGGAGAAGCCGCGCTCGGTCGCGCCGTCGCGCCAGTCGTCGGCCTTGCGGAGCAACGCGTCCATCTCGTCGGCGGGGATGTCCTCGTGGCGCCGGATCCGTACCTCGTAACCGGCCCGCTTGACCCGGTTGTAGGCCTGCCGGACCGTCCGCATCGCGCGGCCGTCGAGCGTGAACTCGTCGGTCTCCACGATCGCCTCGTCGCCCAGCTCAAGGGCGTCCAGGCCGTGCCGGGCGTAGATGGTGCCGGCCTCCTCGCTCGCGCCCATGACGGCCGGGATCCAGCCGTGCTCGCGGGCCTCGGCGAGCCACGGCTCGATCGCGCCGGGCCAGGCCTCGGGGTCGCCGATCGGGTCGCCCGAGGCGAGCGAGACCCCGCCGACGACCCGGTAGGCGACGGCGGCCTTCGCGCTGGGCGACCACACCACGCTCTTCTCGCGGCGCAGCGCGAAGTAGCCGAGCGAGTCGCGGTCGCCGTTCTTGTCGAGGAGCGCCCGCAGCTTCTCCTCGTCGTCGTCGGTGAGCGGGTCGACGGCCCGGCGGGAGCGGAACGCGGCGTACAGCACGGCGATGATCAGCAGCGTGGAGAGCACGTTGATGACGACGTTGACCCAGCCGGGGGTGGCGATCCCGTCGAAGGCCGAGTCGTCGGCGGCCAGGGTGATCAGCCGCATCACGCCGTACCGCCAGCGCTCCAGGAAGGTGGAGGTGCCGGTGGAGGTGTTGGTGACGGTGACCAGCACGGCGGCGAGCAGCGAGGTGACCAGCAGGCCGCCGACCGCCACGACGGCGGCCAGCCAGGGGTTGGAGCGGTCGCCCTTCGCGTAGAACTCCTTGCGGCCGAGGATCAGCGCGAGGACGAACGCGGCGGTGAGGACGAGCGAGATCCAGTTCTGGGCGTGCTGCCTGATCTCGGGGAAGAACATCGCGAAGGCGAAGAGCAGCAGGAAGAGCCCGCTGAGGACGATGTTGAGGATCCACGCGGCGCGTTTGCGGCGGCGCATGGTGATCGCCAGGAAGAGCGTGAAGACGCCCGAGGCGAAGCCCGCCGTCAGCATGTACGGAGTGAAGTAGTTGTCCGTGTTGTGCCGACGGAGGTCCTGGCCGAGGGAGACCCACACGGCGCTCAGGAAATTGATGAACGTGACGGCGCGCAGGTACCAGACGGCGAACGCGGCGCTGCGCCGCGAACGGGCCGTGCCCCTGGGCGTTCCTTCGGTGGACAAACGGACCTCTCCCATGAAAAGCGATCATATGGGGCGTCGCTCGTCATGGCGGGGCGCCGGAAGCAGCCGCCGTACGTGGCGGTCCTGCCTCCGGCGCCGTGATCCGCCTAGTTCTCCTCGTCCGGCGAGTCCGCCGTGCCGTCCGGGACATCCTCCGGAGTGGTCGGCTCCGGCTTCTCGGGCAGCTCCGCCGCCAGTGCGGCGGCGGCCTGGACGAGGGGAAGAGCGAGCAAAGCCCCGGTTCCCTCGCCCACAGTGACGCCGTGATCGAGCAGCGGGTTGAGTGCCATCCGGTCCAACGCCTTCGCCTGCGCCGGCTCACCGCTCACCTGACCCGCCAGCCACCAGTCCGGCGCCCGGAACGCCGCCCGCTGCGCCACCAGCGCACAGGCCGCGCCCACCACGCCGTCCAGGATCACCGGCATCCGGCGCACCGCGCTCTGCAGCAGGAAGCCCGTCATCGCCGCCAGGTCCGCCCCGCCGACCGCGCCGAGCAGCGCCAGCTGGTCGCCCAGGACCGGCCGGGCGCGCCGCAGCGAGTCCCGGACCGCCGCGCACTTGCGCATCCACGCCAGGTCGTCGATGCCCGCGCCGCCCCGGCCGGTGACCACCGAGGCGTCCGTCCCGCACAGGGCCGCGATCAGCGTCGACGCGGGCGTCGTACCGCCCACGCTCAGATCGCCGAGCACGACCAGATCCGTACCGGAGTCGGCCTCCTCGTCCGCGATCGCCACCCCGAGCCGGATCGCCGCCTCGGTCTCCTCGGCGCTCATCGCGTCCTCGATGTCGATCCGGCCGCTGCCGCGCCGCACCCGGTGCCGGACCACATCGGCGGGCAGCAGCTCCGGCTCGCAGTCCAGACCGGCGTCCACCACCCGTACCGGCACGCGCGCGCTGCGCGCGAGGACCGCGAGCGGGCTCGCCCCGTCGAGCACCGAGCGGACCAGCTCGTACGCCGTACCGGCCGGGCGGCCCGACACCCCGAGCGAGGCCACCCCGTGGTCGCCCGCGAAGAGCACCGCCTTCGGCTGCTCGATCGCCCGCACCTTGACCGAACCCTGCGCCGCCGAGAGCCACTCGCCGAGCTCGTCGAGCCGGCCGAGCGCGCCGGGCGGAACGATCAGCCGCTCCCGGCGTTCCTCGGCGTCACGCCGCACCCCACCGTCGGGGCGCTCGATCAGATCGGAGAAGTCGTCCAGGTTCAAGGCTCGTCCTCGTGGCGTCGGCTGTGGCCAATGGGTGATCGAACCCTACCCGCGCAGCATCAGGGCCTGCCCCGAGACGACCAGGAGCACCTGCTCGCACTCGTCCCCGAAGGCCGCGTTCAGCCGCCCCAGCTCGTCCCGGAACCGCCGCCCGGCCGCGGTGGCGGGGACGACCCCCGAGCCCACCTCGTTGGTCACGGCGACGACCGTACGGGGCGTGGCGCGCACCGCCGCCACCAGCTCCTCGACCCGCCCGCGCAGCGCCTCCTGGCCCCCGCTCGCCCACCGCTCCTCCTCCCAGGCGCCCACCGTGTCCATGGCGTCCGTCAGCCACAGCGACAGACAGTCGATCAGGAGCGCGGGCCCCTCGGTCGCGAGCAGCGGTACGAGGTCGCAGGTCTCGGACGTACGCCAGGAGCCCGGCCGCCGGTCCCGGTGCAGGGCCACCCGCTGCGCCCACTCCGGGTCCTCCTCCCGGGTCCCGCTCGTCGCCACGTACAGCACCTCGGGGAAGGTCTCCAGACGCCGCTCGGCCTCCACCGACTTGCCCGACCGCGCCCCGCCGGTCACCAGCGTGCGGCGCGGCACGTCGGGCACGGCGTGGTACTCGCCGACGTACAGCGTCGTGCCGTCCTCCACCGCCCGCGCCCCGGCCGCCGCGAGCCGCCGGTCCAGCTCGCGGCCGTTCGGGACGTCGTGGTCGAGGTGGACGGCGATCACGTCGGTGCTCGCCCCGACCGCCCCGGTCGCCCGCAGCCGCGCCAGGGCCTCCGGCCGGCCCGTGACGTCCATGACGACCATGTCGTACGGCGGCCGGTGATCCTCCGGCAGACCGGCGGGAGAGCCCCCGGGCGGCAGGTAGAGCAGCCGCTCGCCCTCCGCCGAGGTCACCTCGTACCCCGTACCGGGGGAGTCCATCGGCACCGCGCGCACCCGGTGCCCGCTGATCAGCGTCAACTCCCGGCCGTCCGGCACCCTTCCGGCCGCCGGAAGCCCGGCCGGCACCTCCACCGCGGGCCCGTCGTGCGGGTGCGTGAGCAGCACCTGCCGTACGCCGACCAGCGAGTGCCCCGACCGGGCCGCGGCCAGCGCGGCGCCCGGCGTCAGGTCGAGCAGCAGCGCCTCGTCCACCAGGAGCGCGGTCGCGGCGCGCGCCTGGGGGCCGCGGGAGGTCGCGCAGACGGCGCAGGGGCATTCGGGGCGGGGGAGCCCGACGGGGGCGCCGGTGCCGAGCAGAGTCAGTTCCACCCAATGATCCTCCCGCGACACCGCGAGGGGTGCGCGCCCGGCTACGCTGCGGGCAGGAAACCGATCATCCGGTGAGCCTCAGGAGGCGGACATGGCATGGACGTGGCGGTTCGAGAAGGCCGACGGCACGGAGACCGCTCCCTCGGTGGAACCGGAGGACTGGACGACCCAGGGCGACGCCGAGTCCTGGATCGGTGAGGTCTGGAAGGACCTCCTGGAGGGCGGCACGGAACAGGCGTCGCTCTTCGAGGACGACACGAAGATCTACACGATGTCCCTCCGCGAGGCGGCGGAGAGCTAGGACGTGCTGCCCACGGCCCCGGCACGCCGGGGCCGTGCGCTGCGGGGCCACATCAGGGGGCCGCAGCACCCCCGAAGTCCCGCCTCAGCCGCCCCGTACCCCGCACAGGTGCAGCAGCGCCGCCACCCTGCGGTACGGCTCCGTCCGGCCCGCGCGGTCCTCCGCGGTGAGCAGACGTTCGAGCTCCTCGGCGGCCGGCAGGCCCACCTCGCCCGGCACGCCGTCGGTGAAGACCCGCACGCCGTACCAGGTGTGCAGCGGCGCCGCGATCCCCGCCAGCGTGGACGTCAGCGCGTCGAGCCGGTCGGCCCGCACCTTCGCGCCGTTGCGGTCGGTGTACGTGTCGGAGTCGAAGCCGGTCAGCGCGTCCGACCAGGCCCCGGCGAGCCCCGGCCGCATGGCGAGGGCGTCGGCGTTCCGTACGACGAGGGAGAGCAGACCGCCGGGCGCCAGCATCCGGGCGAGCCCGGCGAGCAGCGCGTCCGGCTCGTCCGCGTACATCAGCACGCCGTGGCAGAGCACGACGTCGAAGCTGCCCGGCAGGAAGTGGACGCCGGTCTCGCGGCCGTCGCCCTCGATCAGCCGGACCCGCTCACGGATCCCGGCCGGTTCGGTGGCCAGCGCCTCGCGCGCCGCCTTGAGCAGTTCAGGATCGGACTCCAGGCCGGTCACCGTGTGACCGGCCCTGGCGAGGCGCAGGGCCTGGGCGCCATGCCCCATGCCCGCGTCCAGGATCCGCAGCCGCTGCCCCACCGGGTAGCGGCCGGTTATCTGCTCGTCGAGCTGGCGCGCGACGAGCTCCTGGCGGACGGTCTCGCGCAGCCCGCCGTACCCGCTCGGCCACGGGGAGGTGGCGGCGGCCAAGGGGCCGCCGGCCGTGCCGGACTGGGAGCTGTCCGTGCCGACGTCCGCGCTCAGGGCCGCTCTCCGCGCTTGACCTGCGGCTTCGGCAGTCGCAGTCGGCGCATCTGGAGCGTACGCATCAGGCCGTAGGCAATGGCTCCGCGCTTCGGCTCGTTCGGGAAGCGCTCGTTGAGCTGCTTCTTCAGACGGAGCCAGATGCCGATCGAGTCGATGACGATCATCACGATCACACCGAGCCAGAGCAGCAGGGAGACGTTCTGCAGCACCGGGACGCGGACCATCGACAGCACGAGGATCACCACGGCCATCGGCAGGAAGAACTCCGCGATGGCGAAGCGCGAGTCGACGAAGTCGCGCACGAAGCGGCGCACCGGACCCTTGTCGCGGGCCGGCAGATAGCGCTCGTCACCGCTCGCCAGCGCCTCGCGCTGTCGGGCCAGGTCGGAGCGGCGCGCCTCGCGCTGGCGCTTGGCGGCCTCCTTGCGGTCGGTCGGCACCGTCGCGGCGCGACGGCGCTGGGTCTGCGCCTCACTCCGCTTCGGCGTCGGGCGGCCCTTGGGGGCCTCGGGGTCGCGGGTCTGCTTGGAGAAGTCCACGCTCACCTTGTCGGTGGCGGCCTTCTCTTCCTTGGAACGGCTACGGAACACAGAACCCAGAGTACGTGGTGGGGGGTGTGGACCCCAGTGCGGGCGGGAACGATCTGGTATCGGCCCGCGTCTGTGGGGGTACGCACGGACGACACGCACGGTTTCCCCGAGGTCCATCTACACCCTGGGCCGGAGAGAGCCCGACCGCACTCGTCCTTGGGGAGGAGCACATCCGCCCCCGAACAGTGCGGTAATGGAGACAGGGACCGTACTGTGGATCCTGTTGGAGAGCTTGAGCCGAGTCCGTCAGAAGGGGGCGCGCGAAGCCCATGAGCGGTGTGATGAAGCGTATGGGGATGATCTTCCGCGCGAAGGCAAACAAGGCCCTTGACCGGGCCGAGGATCCGCGCGAGACCCTCGATTACTCCTACCAGAAGCAGCTGGAGCTCCTGCAGAAGGTCCGGCGGGGCGTCGCCGACGTGGCGACCTCGCGCAAGCGGCTCGAACTGCAGCTGAACCAGCTCCAGGGCCAGTCCTCGAAGCTGGAGGACCAGGGCCGCAAGGCGCTGGCGCTCGGCCGTGAGGACCTGGCCCGTGAGGCGCTCTCCCGGCGCGCCGCCCTGCAGCAGCAGGTGAGCGACCTCGAAGTGCAGCACCAGACGCTGCAGGGCGAGGAGGAGAAGCTCACGCTGGCGGCCCAGCGGCTGCAGGCCAAGGTCGACGCCTTCCGTACGAAGAAGGAGACGATCAAGGCGACCTACACGGCGGCCCAGGCGCAGACCCGGATCGCCGAGTCCTTCTCCGGCATCTCCGAGGAGATGAGCGACGTCGGCGTGGCCATCCAGCGCGCCGAGGACAAGACCGCCCAGCTCCAGGCGCGGGCCGGCGCGATCGACGAGCTGCTCGCCTCGGGCGCGCTCGACGACCAGTCGGGCCTGGCCAAGGACGACATCCAGGCGGAGCTCGACCGGCTCTCCGGCGGTACGGACGTCGAGCTGGAGCTCCAGCGGATGAAGGCGGAGCTGGCCGGCGGACCCTCGGCCTCGAAGCAGGCCATCGAGGGCGGCAACGGCACGGCCACGCCGCAGGACCAGCAGCAGTCCCAGCCCCGCTTCGACAAGCAGTAGAGCCCGGCTTCGGCAAGCGATAGCGAGCAGGAACGAGCCCGAAGGAACGCGTCATGATCGTACGGATCATGGGGGAGGGCCAGTGGAAGCTGGCCGACAGTCACCTCGTCGAGCTGAACAAGCTCGACGACGAGCTGCTCGACGAGATGGAGTCGGGGGACGACGAGGGCTTCCACCGGACCCTGTCCGCGCTCCTCGACGAGGTCCGCCGGATCGGCGAACCCCTCCCCGACGACGCCCTGGAACCCTCCGAGCTGATCCTGCCGGCGCCGGACGCGACCCTCGAAGAGGTTCGCGCGATGCTCCGCGACGACGGCCTTATCCCGGGCTGAGCCGCACTCTCCGACACATCGGTGCCCCGCCCCTCCGCACCGGAGGAGTGGGGCACCGGTGCGTTCCACCCCGTACCGTTGCCTGTCGTGACCACCCTCGACAGCGGCTTCGCGCGGGGCCGGCAGTGGCTGCGGGCGCACCCCCTCGCCTTCGACGCGGCGCTCGCGCTCGGCGCGCTCGTCTGCATGATCACCGCGTCCTTCGCCGACCCCCACGGCAGCCCGAACGGCCCCACCTTCGGCGACCGCACCCCCGACATGGGCAGCGTGGGCCTCATGGTGCTCGGCGCCGCCGCCCTCGTCCTGCGGCGCCGCGACCCGCTCGCCGTGCTGGCCTTCACGGGCGCGGTCACCCTCGTCGAGCTGATCGTCGACGACCGGCCCGCGCCCGTCGTGATGAGCGCCGTGATCGCGGTCTTCACGGTCGCCGCCCGCACCGACCGGCCCACCACCTGGCGGGTCGGCCTGATCACCATGGCCGTGCTCACCGGCGCCTCGATGCTCTTCGGGCCGACGCCCTGGTACGCGCAGGAGAACCTGGGCGTCTTCGCCTGGACCGGCATGGCCGCGGCCGCCGGTGACGCCGTGCGCAGCCGCCGCGCCTTCGTCGACGCCATACGGGAGCGGGCCGAGCGCGCCGAGCGGACCCGCGAGGAGGAGGCCCGCCGCCGGGTCGCCGAGGAGCGGCTGCGGATCGCCCGCGATCTGCACGACGTCGTCGCCCACCACATCGCCCTGGTCAACGTCCAGGCCGGGGTGGCCGCCCACGTCATGGACAAGCGGCCCGACCAGGCCAAGGAGGCCCTCGGGCACGTCCGGGCCGCCAGCCGCTCCGCCCTCGACGAGCTGCGGGCCACCGTCGGGCTGCTGCGCCAGTCCGGCGACCCCGAGGCCCCCACCGAACCGGCGCCCGGCCTCACCGTCCTCGACGAGCTCCTCACCACGTTCCGCAACGCCGGCCTCCCCGTGGAGCTGGCCTGCGCCGACGACGACACCGCCCCCCTGAGCCACCGGCCGGGAGGCGCCCCGACGGCGCTCCGGCTGCCGGCGGCCGTCGACCTCGCCGCGTACCGGATCATCCAGGAGGCCCTGACCAATGTGCGCAAGCACGCGGGCCCGGGCGCCAAGGCCGAGGTGAGCGTGATCAGGGTCGGCCGTACGGTCGAGATCACCGTCCTCGACAACGGTGTACCGCAGCCGACGCCGTCCGCCGACACCGGCGGCCACGGGCTGCTCGGCATGCGCGAGCGGGTCACCGCCCTCGGCGGCACGCTGACCGCGGCACCCCGCTACGGCGGCGGCTTCCGGGTACAGGCGATACTGCCCGCTACGGCCCGTACGGGGGAGGACGCATGACCATCCGGGTACTGCTCGCCGACGACCAGGCCCTGCTCCGCAGCGCCTTCAAGGTCCTCGTGAACTCCGAACCGGACATGGAGGTCGTCGCCGAGGCCGCCGACGGTGCCGAGGCCGTCGCCCTCGCCCGCTCCACCCGGGCCGACGTCGTCCTGATGGACATCCGGATGCCCGGCACGGACGGGCTCGCCGCCACCCGGCTGATCACGGCGGACCCGGAGCTGTCCGGCGTACGGATCGTCATGCTGACCACCTTCGAGGTGGACGAGTACGTCGTGCAGTCGCTCCGTGCCGGGGCCTCCGGCTTCCTCGGAAAGGGCGCGGAACCGGACGAACTGCTCAACGCCATCAGGATCGCCGCCGCCGGGGAGGCCCTCCTCTCGCCCGTGGCGACCAAAGGGCTGATCGCCAAGTTCCTCGCCCAGGGCGGCAGTTCGGACCCCGACGGCGAGGACGGCGCGCCGGCGTACTCGCAGCGCCTGGCCGCCCTCACCACCCGGGAACGCGAGGTCCTCGTCCTCGTCGCCGGCGGCCACTCCAACGACGAGATCGCCGAACGCCTGGAGGTCAGCCCCCTCACGGTGAAGACCCACGTCAACCGGACGATGGCCAAACTCGGGGCACGGGACCGCGCCCAGCTGGTCGTCACGGCCTACGAGTCGGGGCTGGTACGTCCAAGGGTGGAGTGAGGGAGTACTCCGGCGTACTCCAGACGCGGTATGCGCGGCATAAGGAATTGAGCCCCGGGGCCGAGGATCCGCTGCCTCTCATGGCTGATGGTGTATTCGGGCAGCCATCACCGCCCGCCTGCCGAGCACGCCACAGAAGAGAGACCCCATGTCCTGGCTGTCCAGATTCAGCCTCGCGCAACGGGCCCTGATCGGGCTGATGTCCATCGTCGCCATCGTCTTCGGGGCGATAGCCATCCCGCAGCTGAAGCAGCAACTGCTGCCCTCGATCGAGCTGCCGATGGTCTCGGTCCTCGCCCCCTACCAGGGCGCGTCCCCCGACGTGGTCGAGAAGCAGGTCGTCGAACCGCTCGAATCCACCATCAAGGCCGTCGACGGCATCAAGGGCGTCACGTCCACCGCCTCCGAGGGCAACGCCGTCATCATGGCCACCTTCGACTACGGCGACGAGGGCACCAAGCAGCTCGTCGCCGACGTCCAGCAGGCCGTGAACCGCGCGCGCGTCGCGCTGCCCGACGGTGTCGACCCGCAGGTCGTCGCCGGTTCCACCGACGACATCCCGACCGTCGTCCTCGCCGTCACCTCCGACAAGGACCAGCAGGCGCTCGCCGACCAGCTGGAGCGCACCGTCGTCCCCGCCCTGGAGGACATCGACGGCGTCGGCCAGGTCTCCATCGACGGCGTCCAGGACCTCCAGGTCTCCGTCACCCCCGACGACGCCAAGCTCGCGGCGGCCGGCCTGAACGCCGGCAAGCTCGCCGAGGCCATCCGCTCCGGCGGCGGCACGGTGCCGGCCGGTTCGTTCTCCGAGGACGGCAAGAGCCGCACGGTCCAGGTCGGCGGCGGCTTCACCTCGCTGCAGCAGCTCCAGGAGCTGCGGATCAAGCCCGAGCAGGGCAAGGCGGTCCGCCTCGCCGACGTGGCCGAGGTGAAGCAGGAGGAGGCCTCCCGGGTCTCCATCACCCGTACCAACGGCAAGCCGAGCCTCGCCGTGATGGCCACCATGGACAACGACGGCAGCGCCGTCGCCATCTCCGACGCCGTCAAGGAGAAGCTGCCCGAGCTCCGCAAGGACCTCGGCGCGGGCGCCGAGCTGACCGTCGTCTCCGACCAGGGCCCGGCCGTCTCCAAGTCGATCTCCGGTCTGACCACGGAGGGCGCGCTCGGCCTTGTCATGGCCGTCCTGGTGATCCTGCTCTTCCTGACCTCGATCCGCTCCACGCTGGTCACCGCGGTCTCGATCCCGCTCTCGGTCGTCCTGGCCCTGATCGTGCTGTGGACCCGTGACCTGTCGCTCAACATGCTGACCCTGGGCGCCCTCACCATCGCCATCGGCCGGGTCGTCGACGACTCGATCGTGGTCCTGGAGAACATCAAGCGGCACCTCGGCTACGGCGAGGAGCGCGAGTCGGCGATCATCACCGCCGTCCGCGAGGTCGCGGGCGCGGTGACCTCCTCCACGCTCACCACGGTCGCGGTCTTCCTGCCGATCGGTCTGGTCGGCGGCATGGTCGGCGAGCTGTTCGGCTCGTTCAGCCTGACGGTCACCGCCGCCCTGCTCGCCTCGCTCCTCGTCTCGCTCACCGTCGTCCCGGTCCTCTCGTACTGGTTCCTGCGCGCCCCCAAGGGCACGTCGGAGAACCCGGACGAGGCCCGGCGCCTCGCGGAGGAGAAGGAGAACAAGAGCAGGCTGCAGCGCCTGTACGTCCCGGTCCTGCGGTTCGCGACCCGGCGCCGCCTCACCAGCGTCGCGATCGCGGTCGTCGTCCTGGTCGGCACCTTCGGCATGGCCCCGCTCCTGAAGACGAACTTCTTCGACCAGGGCGAGCAGGAGGTCATGAGCATCAAGCAGGAGCTGGCTCCGGGCACCAGCCTCGCGGCGGCCGACGAGGCCGCGAAGAAGGTCGAGCAGGTCATCGCCGCCACCGACGGCGTGAAGGACTACCAGGTCACCGTCGGCTCCTCGGGCTTCATGGCCGCCTTCGGCGGCGGCACGGGCGCCAACCAGGCCTCGTACCAGCTGACCCTGGACGACTCGGCCTCGTACGAGAAGACCCGGGACGCGATCGACGCGGCCCTCGGCAAGCTCGACGGCATCGGCGACACCACGATCGCGGCCGGCGACGGCTTCGGCAGCCAGGACCTCAGCGTGGTGGTCAAGGCCTCCGACGCGGACACCCTGAAGAAGGCGTCCGAGGCGGTCAAGGCCGAGGTCTCCAAGCTCGACGACGTCACCGACGTCCAGAGCGACCTCTCGCAGTCCGTGCCGCGCATCTCGGTCAAGGCGAACGCGAAGGCGGCGGAGCTCGGCTTCGACGACACGACCCTCGGCATGGCCGTCGCGCAGGCGGTCCGGGGCACCCCGGCCGGCAAGGCGATCCTGAACGACACCGAGCGGGACATCGTCCTGACCTCGGCGAAGCAGGCCACCACGATGGCGAGCCTGAAGGCGCTGCCGTTCGGCCCGGTCAAGCTCGGCGACATCGCCGAGGTCAAGCTCGTTCCCGGCCCGGTCTCGATGACCCGGATCGACGGCTCGCGGGCCGCGACGATCTCGGCCAAGCCGACCGGTGACAACACCGGCGCGGTGAGCACCGAGCTCCAGTCGAAGATCAGCGCGCTCGACCTGCCGGAGGGCGCGACCGCGTCCATCGGCGGTGTCTCCGAGGACCAGTCCGAGGCCTTCGTCAACCTGGGCCTGGCGATGCTCGCGGCGATCGCGATCGTCTTCATGCTCCTGGTCGCGACCTTCAAGTCGCTGATCCAGCCGCTGATCCTGCTGGTGTCGATCCCGTTCGCGGCGACCGGCGCGATCGGTCTGCTCGTGATCACGGGTACGGCGATGGGTGTGCCGGCGATGATCGGCATGCTGATGCTGATCGGCATCGTCGTGACCAACGCGATCGTCCTGATCGACCTGATCAACCAGTACCGGGCGCAGGGCCTGAGCGTCGTCGAGGCGGTCGTCGAAGGCGGCCGGCACCGACTGCGCCCGATCCTGATGACGGCCCTGGCGACGATCTTCGCGCTGCTCCCGATGGCGCTCGGCATCACCGGCGAGGGCGGCTTCATCGCGCAGCCGCTCGCGGTGGTCGTGATCGGCGGTCTGATCACGTCGACGCTGCTGACGCTGCTCCTGGTCCCGACGCTCTACGCGATGGTGGAGCTCCGCAAGGAGCGCCGCGCGAAGAAGAAGGCGGCCAAGAAGGCGAAGAAGGGCAAGAAGGGCGACGGCTCGTCGGACAACCCGAAGCAGGAGGACACGAACCCTGCGGACGCGACCTTCCTG
>NZ_JBHXPI010000064.1:0-28693 GCF_042718575.1 Streptomyces sp. NPDC058579 | reverse complement strand
CGCCGGCCGGCCCCCGCCCGGGCCGCCGGGGGGGGGGGCCCCCCGGCGGCGACGCGGTCATCGGGGGACCCCGCGGTAGAGACGGATCCGGTCGGGGTCGGGGTTCCCTTCGTCGTCGGGGTGACCGGCGGCGTGGTCGGCGGATGGGACTGCGTGCCCGCCCCCCGGCCGCAGTCCACCCCGACGGCATGCCGCGCGCAGGCGGCCCGCAAGTACGGCGGCTGTTCGAAGGCCAAGCCACCTCGGGCCGGTTGGGACGGCCGAGCGGGATGCCTCGCAGGGAGTCCATGAGCCGGGAGTGCGATGACGGGCGTCGAGGAATCCATGGAGCCTCGCGAACACCGGGCGCGCAGTCTCACCCTCGTTGCCGTGTGTCGTTCAGAGGGTGACGACGACGAACTTGCTCTGTGTGTAGTGGTGGAGGGCTTCTATGCCCATCTCGCGGCCGTATCCGCTGTCCTTGTAGCCGCCGAACGGGCCTTCGACCAGGCCTGCCCGCCAGCCGTTGACGAAGACCGTGCCGGCCTCCAGCCGGGCGGCGAGGCGGTGGGCGCGGCCCAGGTCGGTGGTCCACACTCCGGCCGACAGGCCGTAGTCGGTGTCGTTGGCGAGCTGAACGGCGTGGTCCTCGTCGCTGAAGCGGGTGACCGTCAAGACCGGGCCGAAGACTTCCTCACGGGCGATGCGCATGTCGCTGGTGACGTCGGTGTAGACGGTCGGCTGCAGATACCGGCCGGCCGTCTCGGCGACCTCTCCACCTGTCGCGAGCGTGGCACCCTCCTTACGGGCGATGTCGAAGTACTCCTGCACCTTGTGGAACTGGGCCTCCGTCACCGTCTGGCCGTAGGACTCGCCAACGGTGACGTCGCGCAGTTCGGCCAGGACCGCGTCGACGAAACGGTCGTGGATCTCGTCGGCCACCAGCAGGCGGGGCAGAGAGAAGCAGACCTGTCCCGCGTTCGCGGTGAACGCGAACACCACGTCCTTCGCCGCGGCCTGGAGATCGGCGTCGGCGAAGATCACGTTGGCTCCCTTGCCGCCCAACTCCAGGGTGACGGGGATCAGCCGCTCCCCGGCCTCGCGGGCGATGGAACGGCCGGCCGCGACCGAGCCGGTGAACGCGATCTTCCGCACGCGCGGGTGCGCGACCAGGGCTTTGCCCACGCCATCGCGGTCACCGGTGACCACGTTGAGGACACCGGCCGGCAGTCCGGCCTCGGACGCGATCCGGGCCATCTCCAGCGTGGTCGCCGAGGTGAACTCCGAGGGCTTGCTCACCACCGTGTTGCCGGCGGCCAGCGCCGGGGCGATCCCGCGCGCGGCCTGGTTGATCGGGGCGTTCCAGGGAGTGATGACCCCGACGACGCCGAAGGGCTCCCGCCGGGTGAAGGCGTGGGAACCGGCGCCGATGTCCACGGTGTCACCCTGGGGAAGGTTCACCAGACCGGCGTAGTACTCGAAGAAGTCGGCCGCCCAGGTCAACTCGAAGGGTCCCTGCCATTCGGGCTTGCCGCCCTCCGCGGCCTCCAGCGCCCCCAGCCGGGCCGCATCGGCCCGCAGGCGTACGCCAATCTCGGTCAGGATCCGGCCCCGCTCGGTCGGCCTGAGGTCCCGCCACTCCGCGAGAGCGGCGGACGCCGCGTCCACCGCACGCTCCACGTCGTCGGGGGAACCCACCGCGATCTCGCCGACCGCTGCGTCCGACCAGACGCTCCATTCGCCGTTCGCGGGAGCCATTTCCTGACCGTTGACCCAGTGTGAGTATCGCTTCTTCATCGCAGCAATCCTTTGCGTTTCTTCATTTTCCGACGGATTTGATCGCGGCCCGTACACGCCTTGGCCGCTGTGATCGAGTGGACTAGGTGGCACCCGTGCTAATCCCGAGAAATGACGGCGTGTCCCCCTTTCGCTCGGATATTCGGAGCTCCGAGCGCTTCTCGCAGTGCGGGGCTCAGGACCGCACGATCTTGGCGAGGCGGGCGGCCTGCGCGTCGATGGCCTGGGGGCCGTTACCGGTTAGCAGGGCGTGCTTTTCGTCCCAGACCACTTTGACCCCTGAGGGGTTGAGGGCGAGGCTGACGTCGTATCCGGCGTCCTTGAGTGCCACGTCGACGAAGTACGGAAGCCGGGTGCGCTTCCCGGGAACCTTGGGGTACTGCGAGGCGAGCACGATCCGTTCGGCGACCTGCGCGAACGTGGTGATCTTGGCGCCCTTGAAGCCGTGGTTGTTGTTGGTGATGACCTCTCCGTCCTTGCGGACGCGGTATCGGGCCGAGGTGAGGGCGACGGGGCCGTGACAGATGAGCGAGATCGGGACGCGGTTCTCCTGGAGGCTGTTCAGCAGTTCACCCATCCACGGGTTGGCGTGGACGTCGACCATCGGACCGTGACCGCCGGGCGCGTGCATGAAGGCGATGTCCCGGAAGGAGAACGGTTCGTTGGGGTCGCGGTCCTTCTCGACCAGTTCCTGGATGGAGAAGTACTTCTTCTCCGGCAGGGCCTCGAAGCCGGCGACGACCTCGTCCCGGATGGAGATGGCCTCCTTGTCCGTCTTGGGCAGTGGCTCGGAGACGGGGATGCGTCCGAGATGGCGTCGGCCCAGGGCGAGTTCGTCGTTGCGGCGCTTGACGAGCTTCGGGTTCTTCTTTCGCAGACCCTCGGGAGTGAAGTTCTTGCGGGAGCTCTGGACGGTCGTGCGCGCCGCCACGCTGCCCGTGTTCTTGCCGCCCATGAAGTTGAGCCCCAGGCCGTTGACGTCGATCTGAGGAGGCTTGCCGTCCGGCGTGACGAGGATGAAGTCGTAGTCCTTCTCGAACTGCGCCAGGACTGCGGCGACCTCGACGAGGAAGAATCCGGTGGGGAGGCCGGGATGGTCGACGGGCTCACTCAGGTGCAGCGTGCGTGCCGAGGAGAGCACGATGAGGGCCTGGGGCCGTGAGGTGGCGGATCTGGACATGGCAATTGTCTCCGTTCTGGTTGCGGGTTCTGACGGACGGTCGGGCACCGAAACTGGTCCTGCGTGCGGCCGCCGCACGTGGCGGCTGTGTCCGGCGGGCTGCCGCCGCTGCGCGGTGTGTCAGTTCTCGTTGGTGCGGGCTTCGGTGAAGTCGTCGGCGTCGGTGGAGTAGGCGAGGTCCTTGGCGGCTTCCAGAGCCGTGAGGCGCTCACGGAGGCCGGCGGTGACGAGTTCGTAGGCGTCGGAGCCGAGGGTGAGGCGCTTGGGCGCCTCGTCCTGGTCGGCGGAGGTGATGATGGCCGCGGCGATCTTGGCCGGGTCGCCCGGGTTGGGGAGGGCGGGTACCTCTCCGGCGAGCATGCGGCGGAGCAGGCCCGGTGCGTGATCGGCGTACTCCGGCATGGGCTTGGCGATGTCGGCGCTGGTGCCGGCGAACTCGGTACGGGCGCCGCCCGGCTCGACGAGGGTGACAGCGATACCGAAGGGGGCGATCTCACCCGCGGTGGACTCCCAGAAGCCCTCGATGCCCCACTTCGTGGCGTGGTAAAGCGACAGGGCCGGGAGCGCGATCTGTCCGCCCATGCTGGAGAGCTGGATGATCCGGCCGCCACCCTGCGCGCGCAGGTGAGGGATCACCGCGCGGGCGAGCTGGATGGACCCGGTGAGGTTCGTCGCGATCTGCCGGTCGATCTGGTCGTCGGAGAGTTCCTCCGCCGCGCCGAGCAGGCCATATCCCGCGTTGGACACGACGATGTCGATGTGTCCGAGATCCGTGAACGCCTGCTCGACCACCTCGCGTATCCGGGTGGTGTCGGTGACATCCAGTTCGGCGCGCCAGAGCCGGGAGCCGTACTCGGCCGCCAGGCTGTCCACGGCCGCCGCGTTGCGGACAGTGGCCGCGACACGGTCCCCGCGGGCGAGCAACTGCTCGGTGAGCTGCCGCCCGAAGCCCGACGACGTGCCGGTGATGAACCACGTCTTGTTCGTCATCTCGATCTCCTGAAATTCGGTAAGTGCCGCGCCGGAGTCCGGGCCGGCGGGGTGCGGTGTGAAGCCGGTTCAGCGGTTGCCGAAGAGCACGGCGTAGGGATGGGGGTCGTTGCGGCGGCCGGTCGCGTAGGCGACGTGCTTGACCTCGGTGTACTCGTCGAGGGCGTTGGGTCCGAGCTCTCGTCCCAGTCCGCTCTGCTTCATGCCGCCGAAGGGGTAGCGGGCGTCGACGACGTGGAAGTCGTTGATCCAGACCATGCCGGCGTCGATCCGGTTGGCGACGTCCATGGCGCGTTCGAGGTCTTCGCCCCACACTCCGGCGGAGAGGCCGTACTCGGTGTCGTTGGCGATCGCGATGGCCTCCTCGATGGTGTCGTAGCGGATGACGGCGACGACGGGGCCGAAGATCTCCTCCTGGGCGATACGCATGTCGTTGGTGACGTCGGTGAAGATGGTGGGCTCGATCCAGTGGCCGCGTTCGAAGCCAGGTCCGGTGATCACGTGGCCACCGGTCGCGAGGGTGGCTCCCTGCTCAAGGCCGGAGGCGATGTAGCCGAGGATCCGGTCGCGCTGGCGGCGGGAGATGACGGGGCCGAAGGTGGTCTCGCGGTCGGACGGGTCACCGATGCGCAGCGTCTTGATCCGCTCCACCATCCGTGCCACGAACTCGTCATGCAGGGAGGACGGCAGCAGCAGGCGGGTTCCGCTTTCGCAGCCCTGGCCGGAGAAGCTCAGGAAGGAGAACAGGGCGCCGTCGACGGTGTGGTCGACGTCGGCGTCAGGAAGGACGATGTTGGGGCCCTTGCCAACGAGTTCGAGGGACACCTTCTTCACGTTGGCCGAGGCCCGGCTCATCACGTCACGGCCGACGGCCGTCGAGCCGGTAAAGGCGATCTTGCGGACGTCCGGGTGCTCGGACAGGCGCGAGCCGACGACCTCGCCGGGACCGGTCACCACGTTGAAGACGCCCTTCGGGAGTCCGGCGGCATCGAACTCCCGGGCCAGTTCGAGCAGGGTGAGTGGTGCGTGGGAGTCGGGCTTGACGACAACGCTGTTGCCGGCGATGAGTGCGGGGGCGATCTTGTTCATGCCCAGCTGCATCGGAACGTTCCAGGGAACGATGGCCGCGACAACGCCAACAGGTTCCTTGCGGAGATATCCGCCCAGCGCGTTGTCGCCGATGACAGGAGCCTCCTCCTGCCACGCGTAGTCCCGGCCCAGCTCGGCGATGTCGCGCAGTTCGCTGATCGTCAACCCGATGTGGAGGAGCTCGGCGACGGTGATCGGGACGCCGATCTCCCGCGACTGCAGTTCCGTCAGCTCCGTGAAGCGCGCCTGCAGCCGGTCGGCGACGGTCTGCATCAGGTCGGCACGCTCTACGACCGGCATGTCCGCCCAGACCCGCGACTCGAAAGCCCGCTTGGCGGCCGCTACCGCTGCATCGGTCTCCTTGCGGCCAGCTTTGGCGACCGTGGCAAGGAGAGATTCGTTCGCGGGTGAGTGGATCTCGGTGTGTTCGTCGGTGTCGACCCAGGCACCGTCGATGAACATCCGGTGGTGCGGCACGTCATCGTCAGTGGCGCCCGAGAGGCGCGACTGCTCGTGAGTGGTGGCCATGGCTCTTCCTTCGATGTGTTGACGGAAGGGTGCGGGGAGTGGGTGTGCCGGAATGGGGGACAGGGGTCAGATGAGAGAAGCGGTGTGCAGGCGCGCATCTCGCCAACCGTGGCGGTCCGACGAGGAACTGGCGTGATCTGAAGGTCAGTTGAAGGCGTCGACGCCGGTGAGTTCCGCCGACCAGGTCCACAGTCGTGCGGCCTCGTCCGGGTCGATCGCGTGCTCCTGGACGTCGCCTCGTTGCGTACGGCTGTCGAAGACGGAGGCGATGTCGACGTCGTCGAGGTAGAGCCCGCCCTTGCCTTCCAGCAGCGGTGAGGTCGCGGCCCAGACCTGGGTCGCGGCGCCGGCCTGAGGCGACTTGCCGAAGTCGGGGGTGAGGTTGCCGTCGGCGTCCATGGCACCGGCGGCGATCAGATCGGCGTCACTCAGGTAGCGGCCCAGGTGCGTGACGATGACGCCGGGGTGCAGGGTGAAGGCGCGGACACCGGTATCGCGTGCCAGGCGGTCGAGGTGGACAGCGAAGAGGGAGTTCGCCGTCTTCGACTGCCCGTAGGCGGCCCAGCGGTCGTATGCGCTCTGCTCGAAGAACGGATCGTCCCAGCGCATCGGCGAGTAGAAGTGCCCCCGCGAGGAAACAGCAACCACCCGGGCGTCACTGTTCAGCATGGGCCAGAGCCGGTTGACGAGCGCGAAGTGACCGAGGTGGTTCGTGGCCAGCTGGAACTCCCAGCCCTTGGGGCCGACCCGGGTGAGCGGTGCGGCCATCACGCCGGCGCTGTTGATGACCATGTCGATGCTCCGGCCGTCGGCTTCGAGGCTGCGGACGTAGGCGGCGATGCTGCCCAGGTCGGTCAGATCCATCGCACCGACCTCCACCCGGGGAAGGTCCTTCAGCTCCCCCAGGGCGAGCTCCGGACGACGAGCGGGAACCGCGACGGTGGCGCCGGCGCCGGCCAGGGCCCGCGTGGTCTCCAGGCCGATGCCCGAGTACCCGCCCGTCACGACAGCGAACCGACCCGTGAGGTCGATGCCGTTGAGGACATCGGCCGTAGTGCTCTCGGGCCCGAATCCGCTGCCCATGGGAGTCTGCTGTTCCTTGGCCATTTTTCTGCCACCAATTCCGGTCGTGAGTTGCTGTCCGAGCGACGAGGCGGGCTATTTCCAGGGGCCCGCATCCTCGCTTGGGCAACACGCTACGTCTTCGGTAGCGAGAGCTTCCATGCCAGAAGCGCTCACTCTCTTGCCCCTGCGTCTCATTCGCTTGGAACAGGGGACATGGAGCGTTGAGGTGCGCCCGTACGTCAAAATTGCTCGCTCAAGCTCGTCTGAGATTCAGTTCTCAGACCTCGGGAGCAATCCCTGCCCCCTCCTCAGCTGAGCCTTTCCCCTCATTCCGAGCTGGCCAGATGAAGGGTGAGGACTGCGGAGACCCGCGCCCATCGCCCCCTGCAGGGGTACAGCCAGTGGCGCCGGCACCCCAGTACCCCTTGCCTGTCCACCACTTGATCCCAGCCTCAGTGAGGGCGCCGCCCGCTCCCCGCCACAGGTGCTGGTCGGGGGATTCCGAAGGCGGCACGGTGATGGCATTCGAGTACTGGTCCGACGGTCGCGGACCGGGCTCCGCAGAGCGTCCTGGTGCCCGACTGGAGGAGGCGGTGGAGTCGAGCCTCCACTCCGACTCCTTACGGATCTCGACCGGACTGGTCGGCGCCGATCACCGGGGGTGATCCGTTCTCGGCGTCGCCAGAACTGAGCGTCACCCGGCAGGAAGGTTGCACCGGAACCTGACGTCGCGAACCAGACTCGGTCGAGAACTATTGAGACGCTGGGGTATGAAGATGACTCTCTCGGCTATGGAGAGTATCGATTAGCGAGACGTAGCGTGGTTGGGCGTGAGGGGTCGTCCCTCCGTGAAGACCATGACAAGGACGTATGACCATGAGCAAGATCTGGTTCATCACCGGGGCATCCCGTGGCCTGGGCCGTCACTTCGTCGAGGCCGCAGTCGCCCAGGGTGACAAGGTCGTCGCGACCGCCCGGAACATCGACGGCGTCAAGGACCTGGCAGTCAAGCACGGAGACGCCGTGCTTCCGCTGCAGCTCGACGTGACCGACCGGACGGCGGCCATCGCCACCGTACGGGAGGCTACCGCGCACTTCGGCCGTCTCGATGTCGTCGTCAACAACGCCGGCTTCGGCTTGTTCGGTGCGATCGAGGAGATCGCCGAGCAGCAGGCCCGCGACCAGATCGAGGTCAACTACCTCGGCGCGCTGTGGGTCACACAGGCGGTGCTGCCGCAGATGCGCACCCAGGGGTCCGGCCACATCATCCAGGTGTCGTCGACCTTCGGCGTCGCGGCGTTCCCGCTGTTCGGCGGCCACCACGCCTCCAAGTGGGCCCTGGAGGGCTTCACCGAGTCGCTGGCCCAGGAAGTAGGCCCGCTCGGCATCAAGGTCACGCTGGTCGAGCCCGGCGCTTACAACACCGAGTGGGCCGGCCCCTCGCTGGCCGCCGCCGAGATGATCCCCGCCTACGACCCCGCCCGCATCGCAAGCCAGGAGTTCGCCAAGACCATCGTCCCCGGCGACCCCGCCGCGGCCGCCCAGGGCCTCGTGGAGATCGCCAACGCCGAGAACCCGCCCCTGCGCGTCTTCCTCGGCACCGCGGGCCTCGACTGGCTCCCCGCGATCTACGCCGACCGCCTCAAGACCTGGGACGAGTGGGCCGACCTCTCCCGCCGCACCCTGAAGTAGCCCTCACCGCCGACGTCAGCACACCTTGCACACGCTGGGCGGGAAAGACGCGGAGCAGTGTGGCGCTGCGGAACCTCGCTGCGGTGTCACACTGTCAGGAGGGACTTGAGTCTCACACAATGAGAGCACCAATACTGGTATGCCTCGTCTACATACTTCTGCATCTCACCCAAGGTGCGGAATCCCATCCTGCCTAGATAGCGTGACCACATGGATGTACTTGCCGACGTGCTGGCGTCAACCGGGTTCACGGGAGCACTCCTCGCTCAGCTTCGTTCTAACGGATCGCAGTGGGGGTGCGAACTCGACCAGGGGAGCATCGCCGGATTCCATCTGATCGCCGACGGAGCATGCTGGCTCCAGACGGCGAACATGGCACCGATACAGCTGGTGTCCGGTGACGTTGTGCTGCTCCCCCGAGGCACCCCGCACCAGCTCCTGGGCAGCCCCGGAACCGAGACCCGCCCCTACTCGGAGATCGCAGCTGAGAACCCTCCAGGCCGCGCGGGCGTCGTGGACATGGGCGGTGATGGCCCGCAGGTCCGCGTGGTGTGCGGCAAATTCCAGTACGCAACGTCCACGGACCGCCATCCGGTGCTGTCGGTCCTGCCTGAGGTGGTGCACGTGCCCGGCATGGCGGCGGACCCCCAGCTCCAGAGCGTCGTCCGGCTCCTTGCCGCAGAGGCCACCAATGGTCAGCCAGGATCCCGAGCGGTCGCCACCCGGCTCACAGAAGTGCTGTTCATACTGACCGTCCGCAACTGGCTGGAGCGCGCCGACAACGAGGACTTGGGCCCGTCATGGCTGACCGCTCTTCGCGACCCCGATATCGGTGCCGCGCTGTCGCTGATGCACGAGCAGCCGCAGGAAGACTGGACCGTCGACAGCCTCGCCCGCGCTGTGGCCATGTCCCGACCTACATTCGCCCGCCGGTTCAAGTCAGCCGTCGGCGCCAGCCCCCTCGCCTACCTCTCCCGGGTGCGCCTTGATCAGGCCGCCCGACAGTTGCGGGACACCAACGACTCACTCGGCATCATCGCTCGCAATGTCGGCTACGCCTCCGAGTACGCCTTCTCCCGGGCATTCACGCGCGAACTGGGTCTCCCACCAAGCCGCTACCGCCGCACAGCCACCGTCGACGCCTGACGCTCATGGGACTGCACCGGCCGGGAACACGAGCTGGCCGCCAACCCTGATGAGCACCAAGTTGTTCACAGTGGCGTTGTGGGCCCACGCAGCGTGTGGGGCGCTGCTTGGGGTGCCCGAAAGACGTTGTTTCACTTGGTGAGTCGTCGGTAGATGAGGGAGTGTTCTGCCTTGCGTTCGTAGCGGCGGTGGAGCTAATGGCAGCCAGCGGTGACATACCTCAACGGTGAACCTCGGCATCCCGTCATTCAGCGAACTCGCCGCTCGCACTGCCGCCATCGGCGAAGGCAACCCATGACCGGGTTGAAACTCCCTGGCCACAGCCCTGCGTCGCCATTTACGCTCCGCCCATGCACAGTGTCTTCGTGTTCCCCGCTGGAGAGTCGACCGCGACAGCCGCACGGCTCGACCGGCTGATGCCCGGCAAGGACGGGTACTGGTCGGATGGGAAGCTCTTCATCGACCTCATGGACGAGCAGGGCGGTCACCTGTTCGTCGGCTGGACTCCCGAGGACGTACGCCTGCTGGACTCCACGCTCGGCCATCGCCCGGCCTGGGCCCTGCTGGTCAGCGTCTCCAGCCACATCGACGGTACTGCCGAGATCCGGGCCCTCTTGTCGCACGTCCTCGAAGCCGGTGGCGTCGCCGTCGACGACTACTCCGACCGCTGCTGGACGCTCGAAGAGATCGACACCGAGTGCAAGGTCGATGGTCTGGGCTTCTTCGACTTCCGCACCCACGCCGCACGGCACGGCCAACAGACCTGGACTATCGCTCGCGCAAGTTCAGGGAGGCAGGTCTAGCCATGTTCGACCACGTCGTCGGGCTGCGGCCCGAGGAAGCGGCACGATGGACTGCGCTCGTCGAGCAATGCCAGCCCGTCCTCGCGGGCGAAGGTGAAGGCAAGGAGGTGCTCTGGCTTGCCTTCGTAGCGGCGGTGGAGCCGGCGGCAGCCGGCCAGCCAGGACATGGTCCGCTCGATGACCCACCGATGGCGTCCAAGTCGTCGGGAGGCCTCGATCCTCTGCGAGCGATCCGTGGCGTGATGCCGCGGGAGCGGAGCCATTGCCGCAGATGGGGGTAGTCGTAGCCCTTGTCGCCCTGGAGCTTGTCGGGCCGTCGGCGGCGGGGGCCGCGGCGGCTGCGGATCGGAGGTATCGACGCGACGAGCGGCTTCAGCGCAAGACTGTCATGGGTGTTGGCCGCGGAGTTGGCGACCTCGACCGGCAGGCCGGACCGGTCGGCGACGAGGTGGATCTTCGATCCGTTCTTGCCGCGATCGGCCGGATTCGGTCCGGGCAGCAGCCCCTTTTGAGAGCCCGGACGCTCACTGAGTCGACGACGAAACGCGACCAGTCCAGGTCCCCTTGGGCCCCGAGTTCATCCAAGATGACTCGGCGGAGACGGGCCCAGACCCGCTCCTTGCTCCAGCGGGCGAAACGCCGGTAGACCGTCGGCCAGGCCGGCCCGAACCTTGGCGGCACCTGCCGCCATGTGCAGCCCGACGTGGCCACGAACACGATCGCGGCCAGGCACTCACGATCCCCCGCCCGCCGACGGCCACCTCCCTGCGGCCGCACCACCACTGCCTCCGGCACCACCCTGCGGAACAACTCCCACAACTCATCCGGCACCAACCGCTCGGCAAGCGGCTCGCGGACCCCCGCCGACGTAGACCAGCGCCCCGTCGGTGGCGCGGGCCACCGCGTCGACGCCGGGCACCAGCGGGTAGGCGCCCGTTCTGCTGTAGTGGGCACCCGGTGGCCTTGGACCGCACCACCGGGTGGATCGCGGCCGCGACCAGATCCACCAGATGTTCGCCGGCGCCCGCCTCGGGCCCGGGGAAGTCCAGGTACTGCGGGGAGGCCCCCGCCTGTGTGACCACTGCCGCCTTCATCGCCGCCTCCGCTGTCACGGCATCGAGCGCCGCTTTCGACGACGGGCCGGATACCCGTCCCCTATTTATGGCTACACTGTAGCCATAAATAGAGAAGGAATCCATCCGAAACAGACATATGGGAGTGATGATGGTCGACGGACAGCTCAACGGCGCGCCGATGCACGCCGACGTGGTCGTGGTCGGAGCCGGGCCGGTGGGCCTGGCCCTCGCTCTGGACCTCGCCCGCCGCGGCATCAGCGCACGCGTTTTGGAGCGCGGCCGGGGAACCTTCGAAGGGTCGCGGGCCAAGGGCGTGCAGCCCCGCACCCTGGAGGTGTTCGACGACCTCGGGATCGCCGCCAACGCCAGGGCCGCTGGCGGGCCGTACCCGCCGATGGGCCTGCACATCGGGCCCTTCATCAAGACGTGGCAGATGCAGCACCCCGCCCCGGTCGCCGCCGCGACTTCCTATCCCGACATCCTGCTGCTGCCGCAGTACGCCACGACCGCCCTGCTCCACCGCGCTGTGCTGGCCCAGGGCGGCACGGTCGAATTCGGTGTCACCGCCGAGCAAATCGCCCAGGACGAGGACGCTGCCACCGTCACTACCGGCGACGGCCGGCTGCTGCGCGCCCGGTTCGTCGTCGGGGCCGACGGCGGCGGCAGCACGGTCCGCAAGGCCATCGGTGCCGCCTTCAAAGGCAGCACCGACGAGGCCGACCGGATGATCATCGCCGACGCCCGCGTCGACGGCCTCGCCCCCGACCGTTGGCACGTCTGGCCCCGCACCGGCAGTCGCACCGTCGCCGCCTGCCCCCTGCCCGGGAGCGACCTGTTCCAACTCATGATCACCATCCGGCCCGACGACCCCGCCGACCTCACCGAGGAAGCCCTGGCCGCCCTGCTCAAGCGCCGGGCCGGGCGCTCACTGCGCCTGCACGGCCTGACCTGGGCCTCCGTGTTCCGGCCCAACATCCGCCTGGCCGACCGCTACCGCAACGGCCGCCTGCTCATCGCCGGTGACGCCGCCCACGTCCACACACCCGCCGGAGCCCAGGGACTCAACACCGGTATCCAGGACGCCTACAACCTCGGCTGGAAGCTCCAGCAGGTCCTCGCCGGAGCCCCCGACAGCCTGCTCGACTCCTACCAGGGTGAACGCCGCCCGGTCGCCGGCAAGGTCCTGGGCCGCTCCACCGAGCTCTACGCCGGACTCAAGCAGCCCCGCGCCCGCGCCCTGACCCGCGGTGACGAGGAACGCCAGCTGGGCCTGTCCTACTTCGGCGGCCCCCTGGCGCCCACCGACGCCGCCTCCACCGCCGCCCTGTGCCCCGGCGACCGCGCCCCCGACGCCCCCCTGCCCGACGGCGGCCGCGTCTTCGACCTCTACCGCGGCCCCCACTTCACCGCCCTCGCCTTCGGCACCCGCGCCGGTGAGGCGCTCGCCTCCCTCCAGTGGCCCGCCGCCGGCGCCCCCCTGCACCGCCACACCCTCCTTACCGCCGCCACCGCGAGCACCCCCGACGAGGCGAGCCTCCTGACCGCCTACGGCATCACCGACGACACGCTCATCCTGGTCCGCCCCGACGGCTACATCGCCCACATCCACCGGCCCGGCACCCCCACGCCCCCCGGGGTCGGCCTCACCGAAACCCTCCGCCGGCTCACCCCCGCCCCGCCGGCGGCCTGACTGCGGGGCCGCGGGCGGCAAGATCGCGTCCCCGGCGGCCGCGCGCCCGCTACCGTGAACCGCAACCCACCTCGCGAACCAGGCCCCGCGTACAAAGGACACCGCATGACCAGCACCCCCGCCCCCGGAAGCCCGGCCTGGTGGGTCCGGCGCACGGCACCGACGGCCGCCCCCCGCCGGGGCCGCGGCCGGCCCTCCCTCGACACCGACCACATGGTCGCCACCGCCCTGCGCCTGATCGACGAGCACGGCGTCCAGGCGTTCTCCCTGCGCACCCTCGCCGACGCCCTCGGCTCCAGTACTGCCACCCTCTACCGGCACTTCGCCAACAAGGACGAAATCCTCGCCCTGACCGTCGACCTCGCCCTCGGCGAAGCCGACACCATCCCTCCAGCCGCTCCAGCCAGCTGGAGGGACGTACTGAGCACCATGGGGCACCAGCTGCGCGCTGTCCTCACCCGGCACCTCAGCCTCCTTCCCACCCTCATGGACCACGTCCCCGTCGGCCCCAACGCCCTCGCCCAGCGTGAACGCGTCCTCGCCGCCCTGCTCCGCCACGGCCTGCCGCCCGCTCTGGCGGCCCGCGCCTTCACCGCCGTCGGCCACTACGTCATCGGCTTCGCCGTTCAGCAGCGCGAAGCCGACGGCCCGCCCCTCGCCGACTACTACGGCAAACTCGACCCCACCACCCACCCCGCCATCGCCGCCACGGCCGAAAGCCTCACTGCAGTCAACCCCGACGACGAGTTCGCCTTCGGTCTCGACCTTCTCCTCGACGGACTTGCACGGCAGGCGGACCGCTGAGCCCGAAAGGCCTTGAGCCCCCTGCGGAGCGTCCGTACGTCCTCGCCGCGTTCCAAGCTGCTCCGCACTGCAAGTCCTCAACAACGGCGACAGCAAGGGGCTCAAGATCCGCTTGAACGGGCACGGACACTCTCACAAACGGTCGTTTGTGAGAGACGGATCTGGCCATGGCCGGCGTTCACCGGTCAGGTGGGCCGGATGGTGGGGTGTTCAAGTTCATCACTGGTGGCAAAAGCTGTGCCGGGTCGGGGTCAGGTGTTGATCGTGGGTCAGGGGTCTGGCGTGATCTCGGTGATGGAGGCGGTCAGCTGCCACAGCTCGCGTGCGAGCTCGGGGTTTCGTGCGGTCGCGGTGCGGCGGGCGGGACCGGCTGGGCCACGGATCTCGAAGGGGCCGGTCGGGCCAAGGTAGTCACCACCGCGGACCGGTCCGGTGGCGGCGAGCAGCTGGGGCTGGATGCCCGCGGCCACCGGCTGGGAGAGGTACCGGTCGGGTATCACGAGCATGCGGGCGCCCCAGGTGTTTCTGCGGGCGAGGGCATTGTTGAGCAGCTCCGAGGCTGTCAGTCCTGGATGGGCGGCGAGCGAGAGTACTGAGTCCCCGGTGCCCCGCAGTCGCCGGTCGAGTTCGGCGGCGAACAGCAGGTTCGCGAGTTTGGAGGCTCCGTAGGCGCGTGTCGGTGAGTAGCGGCGGCGCTCCCAGTGCAGGTCGGTGAGGTCGAGGCCGCCGGTGCGGTGCCCGAGGCTCGACGTCGTGACCACCCGCGCGGGCCGCTCTGGCTGCCCGGCCCCGCGCAGCGCCGGCATGAGCAGCCAGGTCAGTGCGGCCGGGCCGAAGTGGTTGGTGCCCATCTGCATTTCGAACCCGTCACGGGTCTGCTCGTGCGGTCCCAGTGACACGGCGGCGTTGTTGATCAGTACGTCGACCCGGTCGCCGGTGCGTTCCCGGATGTCCGTGGCGGCGGTGTGCACCGAGGCGAGGTCGGCCAGGTCGAGCAGCACGAGTTCGGCCGAGCCCGGCCCGTCGATGCCCGCCCGCACCTGCTCGACGGCCGCCGCTCCACGCCTGGCGTCACGAGCGGTCATCAGGACCTGGGCGCCGGCCCCCGCCAGCACAGGGGCGAGGGCACGGCCGAGGCCGGAGGTGGTCCCGGTGACGACGATGGTGCGGCCGGCGAGGTCGGGAACGGCGTGGGGTGGTGGTGCCATGGCCAGGTGTCTCCAGTTCGAGAGTCTCGTCAGGGCGTTTCGGCGGACGGCCTGCTTCAGGCCGGCGTGGCGGCGTTCTGGGGTCTCAGGGCCGTCTGGAAGATGCCGAAGTTGCCGGTCATCCAGAGGGTGGTCAGCTTGAGCCGGGCGATCCGCCGGCCGTGCGGGGTCCGCTCGAAGTGGTTCGTGCAGTACCCGTACACCGTTTGGTCGCTGTCACCGGTGCTGTTGGGAGGTGGTGACTGGCTCGGACGTAGGCGACACAGGTGGCCTGGTTCTCGCCGTCGAAGCTGATGCGGAGATTGGTGATCATGTGTTGGGTCGCCCGGAAGGACTCCATCCTCGGCGCGGTGCCCCGCGCCCAGTCGTCGGCGGCAAGGCGCATGACGGGCTGTCCGAAGCCGTCGCTGAGGTCGACTTCGACCTCCTCGGTGAATCAGCTGCGGAACAGCTCCCAGTCGCGGGAGCTGGTGCTCACGGCGTAGCGGATCTGAACATCGCCGATCTCGGCGCGATCGAGCAGGCGGAGCACGCGAGCGTCGCCGCCCTGGGTTTCATCTGACGTTGTCATGTGATCCATGGACTCGCATCTCAGATGACATTGTCAAGTAAGATGGCTGTGTGACACGAGCGGAGACCGCAGCGACCACGCGACGAGCGCTCATCAGTGCCGCGTCCGAGCTGCTTGACGAAGGCGGCCCGGACGCGGTCACCTTGCGCGCGGTGGGCGCGCGGGCCGGGGTCTCCCGCGGCGCGCCCTACGGCCACTTCGAGAACAAGGACCACCTCCTGACTCAGCTTGCCGTCAACGCGTGGAACTCACTGGCAGAGGAGGCGGGGCGGCTTCGCGCGAACCTCGAGGCCCCTGTGCGAGCGCGGCTTGAGGGAGGTCTTCTGGCGCTCATCGCGGTCGCCCGCCGGCAGCCGCACCTGTTCGCGCTGATGTTCGGCACTCCGGCGAACACTCCGGCCGCCGTCGAGGCCGCGGACCGCCTCGCAAGCGAGTTCTTGGCGCTCGTCGCGGATGTGGTCGGCGAGGCCGACGCCCCCCGTTACGGCGCTCTGCTGATGTCCAGTGCTTACGGCATCGCCGGGATGGAACTCAGCGGCCACCTGGCCAAGGAAACGTGGCACGTCAGCGTCGAGCAACTCGTGCACATGCTGGTCGACCCCATCCGGCCCGGTCTCGGCGAGGCCGGTCGATCCGGCTAGACGGCTCGACCTGGCTATACCCCGGCCGCCGCGCCGACCAGCCACTGCATCCCGGGCACGTCGCCGCCCTCGTCCACCAGCTCGGAGTTCCCGTCGTCGCCGGACGCCGCACAACCATCCGCCAACACGTGCTGGGCATGCCCGCGCCGGTCGTCGCCGAGCCCCTTGGCTACCACCACGTCACCACGACCAGGCTCACCGCCCCGGACCTGGTGCGCGAGACGACCAACATCCTGCCCGACCGACCAGCGGGTTACCGCTGAAAACCGGTCCGTATCCCGGCGACCAGAGGTCAGGGGCGTCCCGGGTCGCGGGTCGGGCAATTCACGCGACGAGGTCGTGAAGGGCTGCACTTCCCGGTGGAAAGCTGGGAGTTGAAGCGACTTGCCCCCTGGTTCGTGTTGTCCTGCGTGGTGCTGCCCTGGGCCGTCGAGCAGTACGGCGACGACCTGAAGGCTGCCGTGGCCGAGGACCTTGAAGATCCCGGGACCCGGACCTTCGCGGTCGAGCACGGCGGCCGGGTGGTCGGCGCCATCCAGTGGGGCGCCGAGGACGAGCCGGACTACCGGCATGCCAACATCGACATCTATCTCGACCCCGCGGTGCACGGGCGCGGCCTTGGCACAGACGCCGTCCGCGTCCTGGCACGCCATCTGATCGATGATCACGGATACCACCGACTGGTGATCGACCCGGCCGCCGACAATACCGCCGCCATCCGGTGCTACCGCAAGGTCGGCTTCCGCCCGGTGGGCATCATGCGGCAGTACGAGCGCGGCCCGGACGGCAGCTGGCACGACGGGCTGCTGATGGACCTGTTGGCGGAGGAACTGGAGTAAGTCTCACGTCCGGCTCCACCAAGGCGGCGAGGGCCTCAACGATCCGTGTGTGACGACAGACCTTGAGACCCTGTTGTCCACCACCGCATCCCAGGGACCGCCAGCCGCCAGGCGCGCGAGGTCCGCGGCATCCGTCCGGTCTCCGTGGACTGCCTCCACGCCCGGCAGACCGGGACCGGAGCGACCCCGGGTGAACGTTGTCGCCTCTCACTCACACGCCAGCGCGCCGGCAACTACCTCTTTGCCCAGGAACACAGGTACCACCGTGAACGAGAAGCCTCATGGGCCCGGTCCTGCCCGGTGCGGCGCCCCGGAAGAAAGCGACGGCCGCCCCGAGCCGCGCGGATCGATCGACTCCCACGGCACGAACGCTTCTGTCCGGACACCGTGTCCGCGGTCTTCGTACACGGTGTCCACGCCGAGGCCCTGGCGGAGGTGTCCGCGGCCTCCGCTCAGTGCCAACCGGAGTAGCCGTCGGGGTGCCCTCCGCTACCCTCACCCCGTGTGAGGCCGTACAGGAACAGCCCCAGCACCATCAGCGCGAGCAGCACGGTCCAGAACGTGCCTGGGAAATCTGAGGAACCTGGGCGCCGTGGGGGCACGTCGCCCTGGCTCGCGGTGTCGCTGTCCTCGTCGTTCATCCCGCACCCCCTCGGTCCGTATTCATGGCACTGCGCCACGTAGCCGGCATCAAGGTTCCCGGCGCCGCTAGGCCGGGCGCGAGTCCCCCGCGTACAGGACCTACGAGAGCTGGTGCTACCGCAAGGTCCGCAACCGGCAACCCTTCGCCGACTCCCCCTTGTGTGCCGTGATGCTCCTGGGTCTCCTAGGAACCGACCACGCTTCGAGGCGGGTCAGGGTGGCGTCGGGGCCCCAGGTGTGGGCACGAGTGTCGACGCACCCGGGCACCGGTTCACCGCAGACAGGGCGCCGCGTCATCCGAGCCCCGCGCTGCCGCCGGTCCCAGCACACCTGCGCCACAACGGCCGCCGTCTGCACGGCGGCCGCGATGGCCGGGACAAGCCCGGTCCAGTCCAAGGACGACATCATCTGAGTCGCTCTCCGCATGAAGGTAACGAAGCGCGGGATGCGCCCTCGCCCTCTTGGCTGTCCGGCACCGACCGTTCTCCCACCGCGACCGGAGAACTCTGGAACTGCCCAGAACAGACAGAACCGTGATCAAATTTGAACACCACGTGCGGATAAGCCTGCCTCGCCCCCAGCTCCTGGCGACGACATCCCTGCGACCGCCCGCCGTGATGGGGATTCCTGAATAGGCTCTGACCGGATTTCCGTGAAGCCCCGGTTCGCCCAGCCCCTGGCCACAGCAGATACCCGGTTTGGATCACCGGTGCGCCTATCCGGGTCACGTCCGGATATCCCCCGCGCCAGAGACGCTCGATGGGGGAAAGTCGATTCACGCAAGGTGACCTTGGAATCCAAGAGGAGATCAGCTATGTACGCAGTGATTCGGCGTTACGAAGGAGTGACCGACTCTGCCCAGGCAGGACGCCGAGTGGACGAGGGATTCGTACCTCTCCTCCGCCGAGTCCCCGGCTTCGTGGCCTACTACTGGGTGGACGCCGGAGACGGAGTGATGATCTCCACAAGCGTCTTTGAAGACCGATCCGGAGCCGAAGAGTCGATCGATCGGGCGGCGGACTTCGTAAGGGACAACCTCGCGTCGCTGCTCCCCAACCGTCCTCAGATCACGGCCGGCACGGTCGTGGCTGCTGGATAGCTGCCTGCAAAGTTGGCCGCCGGATCCCAACTACCTCCACTCCGGCGACCCGGCCCTTCACGGAACTCCGGCCAGAGCCGGAATCAGCGAGCCCCATCAGCTCTCGAGGACGTAGATGAACACGGGTTCCCCGGGAACTCCGCGCTCGCGGGATTCACCCAGCCCGCGCTGCTCGGCCTCTCTGGAGGTCAGGTGCACCATCCGCGGCATCCCCCGGTTGGGTACGCCTCTGAGACTAGAGAGACAACCGTGCACGGCGGATACCTATTGAGAGACGACCCTTCGTCGGCCTCTTGCCTTCAGGGCCTTGGCCTGATCATCTGCGGCGCTCGCGATTGAACAAACAGGCTGGATACCGACTGTCAGGGATTCAGAATGGTCCACGTTTGGCCGCCGACGATGCCATCGACCTCAATGCTCATGAGGTTCTGGAACTTCTTGACCGCTGTGTCTGTAGAAGGCCCAACACGCCACTAATGGGCCCCGGGTCGAAGCCCGAATCCCGAACTACCCGCTGAAGGAGAGATACGGCTCCGCCCTGAGAGCCAACGGCAAGCGTGGGCAGCCCCTGCATGTCCTCTCCGGGAAGGGCTTCCCATGTCTCGGGTCCTACGGTGCCATTGGCAGCAAGGCCATTCGCGGCCTGGAAGGCTCTGGCTGCTGTGGCTACCTTGGAGCCAGCGACGAGGTCCCCGTTGTTGTCACCAACGGGTCCAGGATCGAAACCTGCCCTCACCAGTGCTCGCTGAAGCGTCTGAACATGCAACCTGAAGACCACCGGATTGACCGTGCCCTCTTTGAGCGTGGGGAAGATCTGCATACTCTCTCTCCTCCTTCTTCGAGTCGATTCGGGTTGTCAACACGGTGCGGTCACCTGCGTGCCGACCGCCGTTGCACCGAGGTGGGAGCCGCCGGCCCTGACGCCCCGGGCATCGCTGTCTGCTGGCCAAGCCCGGTGGCCTCGATTCCGCACCCAGGTCAGAACCAGTCGAGCAAAAGCGTCGCGCAAACCACCCCAAAAGGCGTGATCGCGAGCCAGCTGACGCGCCGTCGGATAGGCACGCAGGCGATGGCGGTATCACCGGCACCGCGCGTCCCTCCGTCAGGGCCATCACTCGCTTCGGTGCTCAACGAAGTAGGGAGATTCAACGATCGGCCGCGTGGGCAGTCGGCGCGGGCCACCCGCTTGCGGAGGGAACGCGGAACGTACAGTTCCCGGTCTACCGCGGCGTGTCCGCGGCGGCCGGCGTAGACGAGACAGACGGCGACCTGCGCGTTCTCGATCCTGACCGCGGTGCCGGTGTACTGGCGCTTGACACCGACGGTGTCGGTGCCCTTCTTCACGTCGCCGGTCTCGTCGACCACCAGAACCGCCTGGTCGTCCCGCAGATGCTCCACCACGTAGGCCCGCACGTCGTCGCGGACCTGGTCGGCGTCCCACTTGGCCCGCCCGAGCAGGTGCTGCATGCCGTCCGGGGTGCTCTCTCCGGCCCACTCTGCGATGGTCCAGCAGTTCTTGCGCGGCAGGTCCGACAGCAGCCCGAGCACCAACCGCCCGACCCGACGTCGGGGTTCGACCCGTGCGAACCGGCCCGCGATCCGGACCATCAGGCCCTCGAACGCCTCCTGCCAGCGGGCGGGTCTACGCTGTGACCTGCGGCCACCGCATGATCTTCAGTCTTCACACACCGATGATCAACAGTGGCCGCACCCGTCTCCACAGCGCGTCAGGGTCGCGCAGCGTCTGCCTGCCGTCATGTGTCTGGAGGACTTGTGCAACGTGGCGAAGTCTGGTGGGTCCAGTTCGACGAGCGGAGGTTGGTCGTACTGCTGTCGGGAGACGACACGTCCGGGATCCGGGTGATGCAGGTCGTCGCTCCGGCGGGCGTCGACATCAGCGGTCTGGGCATCGAGGTGACGGTCGGCGCCGGTGAAGGACTGCCGTTCGAAGGCGTGCTGCGGCTCGCGTTCCCGCGTCCAGGCTTCACCCCGTGCACGTGGCTGACCACTGTGTCCCGGGACGACCTGATAGAGCGGGCGGCCGTCCTGTCCTCCGTGAAGCTCAGCGAGATTGACGACGCCCTCCGACTCGCTGAACAAGCGCAGGAGCGGACTCCGGCCACGACCGCGAAGCTCAGCGAGATAAGGGATGCCCTCCGTCTCGGTGAACTCGGGTAGACGGAGCAGGAGCCACTGACGCGAATCCTCCGGCCGTCCGGAAGCGTGACGTCTTCGGTGAAATGCGCCTTGACGGGCTGATCAGCCATACAGACCGCCAGGTCATGCAGGCTCGAAAGGGCTCGGAAACCCTAGCGCCAACCCGTCAGGTTCCCAAGGGCAGTTCGGCGAGCATGACGGCGTAGACCGGGGAGTCCGGGAAAGGCTGCCGCTCACCCACCTTGCGAAAGCCCCAGGACTCGTACAGGGCCCGCACCCGGGGGTGCTCCGTGTCGACCAGGAGGACGGCGAGGTCCTCGTCCCGGCTGTCGAGCAGTGCTCGCGTGAGCCGCTCGGCCGCGCCGGTCTTCCGGGCCTTCGTGCGGACGGCCATCTCGGAGAAGGAGAACGTGCGGTCCTTCTCCGGCGCCGGGGCGAGATGCTCACGCCACCACTCGCGGTACGCGGTGGACGGGGCTCCGTACGCGAAGCCCACAGCCTCGTCGCCGTCGTACGCGATCATGCAGGAGAAACCCGGGTTGCCGCCCCAGTGGTCCACGAACCACGGGAAGCGCTGGTTGAACTCGAAGTCCATGGCGTCCGCGTAGGCGTCGGCGTGAATGTCGATGATCGTCTGCCGGATCTGGGCCAGATCGTCATGGGTGTAGTGCCGGACATCCAGCTCGGTGGCGCTCACGCTCGACTCCATTCGGATCGGTATCGGTCTCCCCACTCCTGAGCGACGCTGGCATCTGGCGCCTGCGTGATCAAGTCCCGGTAGAAGTCTCCGAGGAGCGACCGCATTCGTCCGGGGATCGGGTCCCCTGTCATCAGCTCGAACGCGGTCGACGCGTTGGAACACGCCTGATCGATGTCGCCCTGATGCACTTGGGCCAGGGCGAGCCGCGCCGTGGCCAGCGCGCGGTTCCGACGGAATTGCTTGGGGATCGACGCGAGGGCCCGGTGGGAGGCGGCCTCGGCATGGGCGAAGTCTCCGATGCGGTCCCGGACGATGGCAGTGATGGCCGTCAGCTCAGCCGACCCGTAGAAGGCCATCCAGCTCGGTCGGGGATCGGCCAACGTCGCCTTGTCCAGGGCCTCCTGAGCGTGGCCGAGAGAGCGCAGAGCGGCCTGGCGATCTTGGTTCGCGTGGCCGATGGCCGTCCGGGCGTGGGCCAGGGAGGCGAAGAGCGGGTCCCGCTTGGTGATGCTCGTGGCCTGGGCCGCCATCGCAGAGTCCACCGCCTCCGTGTGCTCACCCCGCTGGTGGGCCAGCATCGCGTACGAGTTCCAGACGCGAAGCTCCACGATGGGGTCCTGGCCCATCCCGGCCAGGTACAGGGCCTTACCGAGGAGGGCGTACGCCCGGTCCCCCTTGCGGGCATCCAGGGCGCTCCAGGCCGCCGTGGCGGTGTAGTCGGCGGCCACGGAGAAGAGCCTCTGACGGACGCGCTGCGTGGCCCCCAGCTTCTGCTTCTCCAGGGCTTCGGCGGCGCCGGCGAGCGCGGCCCTCTCCAACCCCTCATGGCCGCCCTTCGTGTCATCCAGGGCCATCAGGGCGTCCAGCCCACTGCGGAGCCGGATGACGTCGGACGTGCCGACCTGCGGACGGGCTCCCAGGAAGGGGGCGACGACTGCGACCGTCGTGCCGCTGGCGCCGGTGAGGAAGTTCCTGCGATCCACAGGGTCCTCCAGGGATGTCGAGGGGCGTCTTCTCACCGGCGGGCTGAAACCCAACTCCTCGGCGGTGCAGTCGAATACTGCCTCTAACGCCGCCCGCTGGCGGGGGTGGGGCCACTTGGATTTTCCGGTCAGCCAGTTGCGCACGGTGCGGTCGCCGACCGTGCCCTCGTACCCGTTGTCGATCAGGTGGGTGTTCACCGCGTCGGCCAACTCGTGCTGCTTGAAGCCGCGCTCTTGCATGGCGCTGTCGAGGCGCTCGTTCCCCTCCACGTACCCACGGTAGTGAATCGTTCCCCATCCGTGAGCGCGGATCGCGCAGAATTTCCGGTCGGGCAGGAGCCACACTCGCGGGATCTTTCCTCCTGCCGCCGCCGGGACGGTCGTTCACTGAGTCAAGACCGTAGTCGTCCGCGGGTGACCGCGAGCGACTCACCCACCCCACCGAGGTCCTGATGACTGTGATTGCCACGTCTCGCCCCACGGGGCATCCCGCGTACTCCCAGACCCTCCCCCGCGCGCCTCAGAGCGCTGCTGTCGCCCGCAAACTGGTCCGTACGGCACTGACCCTCTGGGGTCTGGGGTCGCTGATCGACGACACCACCCTCGTGGTCACCGAGTTGGTCTCCAACGCGGTCGACCACAGCCGACTCCCGTCGATCCGGGTGATCGTCTCCCGGCCCTCCACCAACGGGGTCCGCGTAGGCGTGGTCGACCGCTCCAAGGTCATCCCCATGATGACGTTGGACTCCAACGGTGACCAGCTCCGGGGGCGGGGGCTGGTTCTGGTCGACGCGCTCACGGAGCAGTGGGGCACCGAGCTGTACCTGTGGGGCAAGCAGGTCTGGGCTGAGCTGGAGGAGGCGGCATGAAGGACGGGAAGCCCTGGGTGGGTGATCAAGTGCGCGACGAGGCCACCAACAGGAAGGCCATCGTGACCGACGTCCGGGCGGGCTCGTTCTATGTGCTGCGCCCCATCGCGGGCGGGGGCGCCTTCTGGGAGGTCGAGGACCCCAAGAGGCTCACGGTCATCGAGCCGGCCGGAGGCGGCGGGCCTTGATATAGACCCCTCGCGGGGGTGAGTTTCCTGACGCAGGGCTCCCCAAAAAATGCCTCCGCGAGGTGAAGAGCCCCGGTCGTCCACCCCCGACGGCCGGGGCTTCCTTCGATGCCCAGGCACTCAAGGAGTATTTGTGGAGAGCAGCGCGTTCCTTCGCCATTCTCCGGTTCCGCCGCCGCCACCGTGCACGCCGGCAGCAACGTCGGCCTGCGTACCACTGTTCGAGGCGGTCCTGACGCGGGGGCGGGCTGGAAGTTACGCTGCGCGGACGGTTGTTGACTGGAGGTACGGATGCGTCGTTCCGCCGCTCGGAAGGTCTCTCTGCTCGCCGTCGCCGTGACGGTGCTCTCGGTGGGCGCGGCGGCGCCACCCACCGGCGCGAAACCGCCCGTGAAGGAACCGGTCGCCGTCGGCTACGGCGGCGCCGTCGCGAGCGTCGACGCCGACGCCTCCGCCGCGGGCATCGAGGTGCTCCGCAAGGGCGGCAACGCCGTCGACGCGGCGGTCGCCGTGGCCGCCGCCCTCGGCGTCACCGAGCCCTACTCGGCGGGCATCGGCGGAGGCGGCTACTTCGTCCACTACGACGCCAGGACCCGTACCGTCCGCACGATCGACGGCCGCGAGACCGCGCCCGCCTCCGCGGACGCGAACCTCTTCGTGGAGAACGGTGCGCCCATCCCGTTCGAGGAGGGCATGACCAGCGGCCGCGGTGTCGGCACCCCCGGCACCCCGGCGACCTGGAAGGCCGCGCTCGACACCTGGGGCAGCAAGTCACTGCGCACGCTCCTCGAACCCGCCGAGCGCCTGGCCCGGGACGGCTTCACCGTCGACGCGACCTTCCGCGCCCAGACGGCCTCCAACGAGGCGCGCTTCCGGGACTTCCCGGCTTCCTCGGAGCTGTTCCTGCCGGGTGGCCAACTGCCCGTGGTGGGCTCGACGTTCAAGAATCCGGACCTGGCTCGTACGTATGACAAGCTTGGCCGGGAGGGCGTCGGGGCGCTGTACCGGGGGCCGTTGGCGCGGGACATCGTCGACACGGTCCGTAAGCCTCCGGTACGGGACGGGGCCACTCGGGTCGTCCGCTCGGGCGATCTGACGGAGCGCGACCTCGCCACGTACGAGACGGAACGGCGCAAGCCCACGAAGATGTCCTACCGGGGCCTCGACGTGTACGGCATGGCGCCTTCCTCCTCGGGCGGTACGAGCGTCGGCGAGGCGCTCAACATCCTGGAGCGCACGGACCTGTCCTCCGCCTCGCGCGCCGCCTATCTGCACCGCTTCATCGAGGCCAGCCGGATCGCGTTCGCCGACCGGGGCCGCTGGGTCGGTGACCCGGCGTTCGAGGACGTGCCGACGCGGGAGCTGCTCTCGCAGCGGTTCGCCGACTCCCGCGCGTGCCTGATCCGTGACGACGCGGTGCTGACCAGCCCGCTCGCGCCGGGCGACCCGCGTGACCCGAAGGCCTGCGCGAGCGGCGGGACGGCCGCGCCGACGACGTACGAGGGCGAGAACACCACGCACCTCACGGTCGCCGACAAGTGGGGCAACGTCGTCTCGTACACGCTGACCATCGAGTCGACGGGCGGCAGCGGGATCACCGTTCCGGGCCGCGGCTTCCTGCTGAACAACGAGCTGACGGACTTCTCCTTCGCCCCGGCGAACCCGGCCGTCCACGACCCGAACCTCCCCGGCCCCGGGAAGCGGCCGCGCTCCTCGATGTCCCCCACGATCGTGCTCGACCGGCACGACCGCCCGGTCCTCGCGCTCGGCTCGCCGGGCGGGGCGACCATCATCACCACCGTGCTCCAGACGCTCACCGGCGTCGTGGACCGCGACCTGCCGCTCGTCGACGCCATCGCCGCGCCCCGCGCGAGCCAGCGCAACCAGACGACGACGGAGCTCGAACCGGGCCTGTGGAACAGCCCGTTGAAGGCAGAGCTGGAGTCGATCGGCCACGGCTTCCGGCAGAACCCGGAGATCGGCGCGGCGACCGGCGTCCAGCGCCTGCCGGACGGCCGCTGGGTCGCCGCCGCCGAGACCGTGCGGCGTGGGGGCGGGTCGGCGATGGTGGTGCGGCCGGTGGGGTAGCCGATGTAGGTGCGTACGGCCGGTGGGCGCTACAGCGCCGTCAGGATCCTGGGGCCGTCGTCCGTGATCGCCACCGTGTGCTCCGCGTGCGCGGCGCGCGAGCCGTCGACCGTACGCATCGTCCACCCGTCCCGCGCGGTGTAGTAGTCGTCCCCGCCCCCGGCGATGACCATCGGCTCGATCGCGAGCACCATGCCGTGGCGCAGCGGCATGCCCCGGCCCGGCCGTCCCTCGTTGGGGACGCCCGGGTCCTCGTGCATCCGGCGCCCGATGCCGTGTCCGCCGAACCCGTCCGGGATGCCGTAGCCGGCGCTCCGGCAGGCCCGGCCGATCGCGTGCGCGATGTCCCCGATCCGGTTGCCGACGACGGCCGCGCCGATGCCCGTCTCCAGGGCGGCGTTCGCCGTGTCGATCAGCCGTGTGTCCTCCGGGCGCGCCCGGCCCACCGTGAAGCTGACGGCGGAGTCGCCGGCCCAGCCGCCCAGGAGTGCCCCGCAGTCGACGGAGACCAGGTCCCCGTCGGCCAGGCGGCGGTCGTCCGGGATGCCGTGCACGATCGCGTCGTTGACCGAGACGCACACGACGGCGGGGAACGGTACGGGCGCCCACTCGGGGCGGTAGCCGAGGAACGGCGATCCGGCCCCGGCCGCCGTGAGGACCTCGCGGGCCGCCCGGTCCAGCTCCTGGCCCGTGACGCCGGGCGCCGCCTTCTTCCGTACGGCCGCCAGCGCTTCGGCGACCACCCGTCCCGCGACGCGCATGGCACGCAGGTTCTCGTCCGTCTTGATCTCCACCATGCCAATTACTATACCGCAATTACTATACCGGTATTAGTATGGCGGCATGGTGCGCACACCCCTGACCCCAGAAGAGCGCGAGCGCGGCGAGCGGCTCGGCCGCCTGCTCCGCGAGGCGCGCGGCGGCCGCTCGATGGTCGAGATCGCGGCGACGGCCGGGCTCTCCGCCGAGACCCTCCGCAAGATCGAGACCGGGCGGGCTCCGACCCCCGCCTTCTTCACCGTCGCGGCGCTCGCGGCCGCGCTCGGCCTGTCGATGGACGAACTCGTGGTGCGGTGCGCGCTGGTCCCCGTCTGACAGTCGGCGGCCGCCCCTGCGTACCCTCGACCGCATGATTCCCGAGGAGCTGCGGCGCGGCCGCTACGTCAGCCTGACCACCTTCCGCAAGAACGGCACCGGTGTCCCCACCGCGGTCTGGTACGCCGTGGACGGCGACGAGCTGTACGCCTGGACCCGTACCGACTCCTGGAAGGTCAAGCGGCTCCGGAACGACCCGCGCACGGTGGTCGCGGTCTGCGACGTGCGCGGGAACGTGACGGAGGGTGCTGTCCGTCTGGAGGGTGCAGGGCGGCTCCTGGAGGGTGAGGAGCTGCGGCGGGTGCGCAAGCTGCTCGCGCGCAAGTACACCTGGCAGTACTGGCTCGTCGACTGGCCGGCCACCATCGCCCGCCTGGGGAAGCGGCCGCACACGGGGATCGCGGTCAGCTTCTGACCCGTTCGCCGCGAGCCGGACGCCGGGCGAAAACAGCCTGTAGTCGTCCCGTAACACGACTGGGGTCGAATACCCGTGGACCGGAAGGTTCCAGTCGAGTGCACGGGCGGTGCGGGCGATATGACGGTGTATCAACTCCCGGTGGAGATCGGCGCGTTCGCGCGCTGGCTGGGCGGCTTGGCGGGGAGCCTGGTGCCGGGCGAGGGCTGGTACGGGGTCTTCGCCGGCCGTGACCCCGAGGGCCTGCGGGCCTGCTTCGGCGGTACGGAGATCCCGCCCTGGGACGTCGTCGAGTCACTGCTCCAGGACCTGGGCGAATCGCCCCTCGGCGCCGAGGCGGCCCGGGCCAGGGCCCTGCACGGAGCGGCGGCCGCCGCCCACGACCGGCGACCGGGCGGGGCGGAGGCGCTGCGGGAGCGGCTGGCGGCGATGGACCACGAGCGCCGGCACGCCGAGACCCGCACCCACGAGCTCACCGCCCACCTCCGCGACGCCCCGCACGCTCCGGACCGTGACCGGATCGCCGACGCGCTGGCCTGGGCCGGGGACGACCATACTCGGGCGACGTCCCGTATCGCGGAACTGGCGGCGCGGCTCGTGGCGCTCGGCCCCGACCTGGAACCCACCCCTGCCCCCGCTTCCGCCCCCGCCGCCCGGCGCAAGCCGCGCGGCGCCCGGTACGCCTGGTTCGACGGCGTCGAGGAGGCGCAGGGCCCCGCGCCCGAGCCCAGCCCCGAGGCAGTCGAGCTGCCGGTGGCCGGGGCCGCGCCCCGGGGCGCCCGGTTCGGCGGGGTCGACGCGGAGTCCGGTTCTGCTGCCGCCCGTACGACCCCGGAGGCGACCGGTGCGACCGAGGCGGACGCCGTCCGCGCCGCCGGCAACGCGGTGTACGCCCTCCGGCGGCTGCGCGCCCAGGGCCGCAGCGGCGAGGCGCACGTGCTGCTCTGCGAGGCCGTCGCCGGGCCGCCCGGCTGGCTTCCGGCGCTCGCGGCGGAGCTGCACCGCGTCGGCCTCGGCGCCGACTGGTCCACCCTCCTCTGGGAGGCCGCCTCGCTCCCGCCAGGACGCCTCGCCGCCGTCGCCGGGGCGCTCGCCGACGCGGGCCGGGCGGAGGACTGCGAGCAGCTGCTGCGGCAGGGGGTGGCCCGCCCGGTCGGCGAACTCGCCGGGGCGTGCGCCGCGCTGCGCGCCGAGGGCCACCACCGCGAGGCCCTGGCGCTGCTCACGGCCTTCGTGCGGGTCCGTACCCCCGAGGACGCCGCGCGGGTGGCCGCCGGCGACCCGCGCGGCCACGTCCCCCCCCACCCGGGAGCGGCCCGCGCGCTGTGCCCGGCCCCCGAGCGCGACCAGGGCCCCGCC
>NZ_JBHXPI010000063.1:0-29811 GCF_042718575.1 Streptomyces sp. NPDC058579 | reverse complement strand
ACGTAGGCGAGCGCCGGGTTCCCGGGGAACTCCGTACGCGCGGCGTCGCGGAGCTCGCGCTGCTCGGCCTCATCGAAGATCAGGTGCGCCATCGGGGCCTCCACCGGTCGGGTACGCCCCCTGAGGCTAGCGCAGCGGCCCCTACGCGGGCTCCTGGTCGGCCATGAACCGTTCGATCGAGGCGTCCACGAGCTCGTCGGTCTCGACCTGATGCCAGCCGATCTCGGCCTCGAGCTCTGCAATTCGGGCTTCGGCCTGATCAGCCCGGGCACGACTCTGCGCTGTCGCTCCCTCGATCACCTGACACGCCAGCTCGACAACAGCCTCGGTCTCGTCGTTCGTGGCGTGGTCGGCGAAGTCCTTCAGTGCACGGTCCATCGCTTCCTGCCCGCCACGGACGTAGATCTGGTGGAGCAGTTCATAGTCGAGTTCCTCCGCCATCGGCCCTCCCGGTCGTCCAGCAGCTGAGCAGGTAACGACGGGTGCGTACGGAGGTGACGCAGGTCGGGTGGTTAGTCCTTGTGAGTGGGATCGCCCTGCCCGCCGCCGGATCGGAACCCGCCACGCCATACGCATCTTGGCCAGATCCCCTCAACAGCGTTGTGGCCGCTGGGGTGCGCGGTGGACGATCACGCCATGGCCATGGGGGAAACGATCGTGGCGGCAGTCAGCGGAGTCAGCGGCGCGGGAATCGGCGCCCTGGCCGCGCTGCTGGTCCAACGCGCTAAGCGCCGCGATGACGCCGATGCAGCAGAGATAGCTGTCAACCGCGCGCAAGGGGAAGTGCAACTCGAGATCCGTGCCACAGCACGTGCAACGGCCAGGGCCTGGCTGACGTGTGCTGATCGTGTGATCTCCGATCTTGAGCACGGACGGACGCCGGAAGCCCAGCGTTCCGAAGAACTACTGGAGGCCGAACTCAAGGAGCTCACCACAGCCCTGTACCGATTCACCGGGCGGGAGCATGCTCTCCTGCCCATCGCTCCGCCCTCACCTGAGAGCCCCCGCCGACCGTCGCTGCCGGAACGGGCCACGGACGTGTCACATCGCCTCCGCGAAGCCGTCCACGGAGGCACCGACGCATCACTCTCCCGAGGCGAAGCAGAGGCCGTGCGCACCGAAGTACGGTTGACATACGACGCCATCAACCACTACCTCGTGGGGAACCTGCGGATCAGCTCGAGCATTTCGGCCATGGTGGTCAACATCGCCCCTGCGGCTCTGAGAGACGCCCGTCAAGAAGGCGGGCAGGGGCCCCGCCATGAGTGAGTGGGGGATCGCCCTGATTGCCGCCGGGTCGGCCATCTTGGGCAGCATCACGACGGGGTTCTTCGCGTGGAAGGCCGGCCATCGGCAGGCCGCCGCGGCCGAGGCGGCGGGGCAGGCGCAGGCGGCCGCGCTGATCGCCACCGTGCAGGCCACCCTGGACGAGCAACGCCGCGCCCGGGCCGACGAACGGCGACGTCAGGTCTACCTCGACTTCCTGGACGCCGCCCAGACCGCCGATCTGACCTTCGACGAGGACACGCTAGCCAGGATGGCCAGCACTGAGAGCGCGGTCAGCCTTGAAGGACCGGATTCTGTGAGCGCAACGGCTCACCTCTACTTGAAGGCTGTGGGGAACCTTCATGCGGGCCGCATCGAGGGGGAAGCCGTCGAGGACGCCCGGCTGGCCTACATGGAAGCTGCTGGCCGCGCCCTCTACGAGACCTGAGCCGACGCCCCGTCCAGAGCGCGAAACGGGGCGAGGGAGGCCGATGAAGCATCGGCCGAAGGTGAACCACCTCCGGCCTAGGTCCTGTCCGATGGGTCGTCCGCGCGGTCTGGGCTCGACCTCGTTGCGGCGCCGGTAGACCGTTGTGTCGAAGGCGGTGGGCCGGCCGCCCTTGCTGCCCCGCCGTTGGCGGTTGGCTCGCTGGTCCCTGGGTTCAGGGATCGTGTGCTTGATCTGCCGGCGCCGCAGGTACCGGCGGTTCCGGCGAGAGGAATACGCTTTGTCTCCGCCGACGTGGTCTGGTCGGGTGCGTGGGCCGCCGCCCGGCCACCCCCACACCGGAACGAGCTCGTGGAGGAGGCCGCGGGCATGGGGGGATGCCGCCGGGCCGGGAGGAGGTGGCCAGGCCGGGCCACGCGGTGGGACCGGTGTAGTTGAGCTGGCCCTGGAGGGCGGGTTCGGCCCACTGCAAGCGGGAGCGGCCGGTGATGACGAAGAAGCAGATCGGCATCAGCCACACGACCCGATGGATCAGCCGTTCAAGGTCGCGGTGGGTGCGGTCGCCGACGTCCTCGAAGGTGTCAAGCAGGATCACCGGCGTCCCCATCCCGGCACCCACGACCGAAGAGGTGGTTCCTGCTTTCGCTGCGCTCGGGTGTCACCCTGGCGTGACCCGAATTGGTGTCACCACATCCCGTGTTCGAGTTCCTCCAATGAAAGGTTCCATTGTGATTCCTCGTCAGCGAAGGGGGTGGGGTCGAAGGCGCCTACCACCTGCTTGAAGCGTTCCGCCAGCTCCTCGGGATCAACGTCGTTGTCGTGGTCGACCTCAAGCTTGCGGAACTCGACAAGCGCATAGACCAGGGACTCCACGTCGCGGTGGAGTTTGATGTAACTGGAGGAGCCTTCCGGGAAGGCGTACACCCTTCCCGACTTCGGATCCATTGCCACGAGGGAGGTGAAGAGGTAGCCGAGCATCCACCAGGACCGACTCTCCGACGGACAGGGCATACCGTAGTGATCGAAGCGGCAGCCCAGGCTGATCGCGTCCAGGTCCAAGGGGTAGGGGTCCGTGACGTCCTCCCGGGAGACGAAAACCTCCGAATGCGGGAGTCCCACCGTGCTCAGGAAGTTGGCTGAACGCCCATCGAAGCCCGTGGCCGCGCTCTGCGGAAAGTAGACGACGTTCTCCAGCCCGTACGCCTGCACCAACTGCATGGGAGTCACAGAATAGTTCACGCCTGTCATCCTGTCTCACTGCTCCACTGCTCCACTGCTTGCCGTGAGCCGTCTTCAAGTATTCGGTGTACTTGGTGTGTTCCAGGTTCGTCGTATTGCCATCCGAGGACTCCTGGTGGTCACGCGTGTTCGAGGAAGTCGAGCTGGGCGTACTTGTGCCGGAGGAGACGTAGTTCCGGCGGCTGTCAGGGGCGGGGGGCAGAGCCTGAGTCGGGCCGAGCTGGTGGGTGCGCCTTGTGAGGTCCCGCCGCAACCTGATGCTCAGCATCGCGGAGCCGTAGGCCAGGACGGTGTGCGCTGGCAAGGCGTCAGCAGCTGGCGCGCTCTGGGCGCCCTCGCGATGAAGACGCGAGGGCCGGTGCCACGTAGGTGGTGCCGGCCCTTCGGTGTGGCAGCCCGCGCGTCAGCACGGGTGGTGCCGGTGTCTCTGTCTAGCACGGTTTGCAGTCAGTAGCCTCGTCAACGGGGGCAGCACGTACCCGAGGCGATCAGCGGGCGCGCTGAGGCCTTGGCCGCCCGGGATGCCGCGCTGGGCGTCACTGCCCTGTATCCGCCACTGCAGCGGACGGCCTCCGCCGGCCGGGTTCAGCGCCCGCTTCCGCGCGGTCGGCGCTGATTCTGAGCCGTCCTGGACCCGAACGGGTGGGAATGGCGGTTCGCATGGCGAGTGGTGAGGCGGTTTGCCTAGGCTGCCTCGGCATGAAGGGGCAGCCATCGGGGCCCGCCTCGCGCTGATGGGTGCGGGAGAACGACCGGTGAACCGCAAGGGCGAGTACGGCAAGTTGGTGCGGGACCGGATTCCGCAGATCATCCGTGAGGGCGGGGCTGAGCCAGTCACTTACGTTGCGGGCCCGGAGGAGTACCGCAACCGTCTGCGGGACAAGCTCGGCGAGGAGGTCGCCGAGTTCTTGGAGGCCGACGACGCCAAGGCGCCGGAGGAACTCGCGGACGTGCTGGAGGTCGTGCACGCGCTCGCCGCGGACCTGGGGGTCGACGCGGGGCAGCTGGAGAAGATCCGCGAGGTCAAGGCGAGTGAGCGCGGCGGTTTCGCGGACCGGATCGTCTTGACCGGCAACCGCTGAATACGGCCGCTTCGGCCGTTCTTCGGTAGATCACTTCGTGCCCAAGGTCGTACGCGACTGAGTACGTTCGTTGGTGCGCGGCTTCGTGAGCACCGGGCCGCAGGCGGCTGGGGACGTTCGCTGGTACGTCTTACGCCGTCGGCTTGGTCAGGACGGCATGGCAGACACCCCTCCGTCGACTGCTGTGACCGGCCTGGGCTCGTAGAACGTGCCGTCGCGGAGCATGGCGATGTCAGTGATGTAGCCCTAGCGCCCTGCTCGTTGTCGCTGTCAGGCCGGGGCGGGTTGGTGCTGACAACCTGGGACGGAATGCCAGGTCAGTCTCGCGCCGACTCCCAGAGGGGCAGGATGAGCGCGACATACCGGCGGGCTAGCACGGCTGGTCCGCGTGCAGTTCGTCCTTGAGTACCTTCCATGAACCGTCCCAGCGCTCTAGCAGGCTGGTGATGACGTACTTGCTCACCGCGCCGGAAGCCACCGGGGCCGGCTTCCCGGTCTTCTTTTCGGTGATCTTCCACTTGGAGACGTCCAGGCAGGCGGAGACCGAGGCGTTGGGAGTCTTCTTCTCCAGCTCCGTGCCGGTCACGGTGGGGTTGCTGAGAACTGGCTTGCCGGTCATGTGCCGGCCGTTCGACTTCAGGTTGGCCACCGTCTCCTCGGCTTCGTTGAGAGCCTCGGCAGCGGCATAACGCTTAAGGTCCGTGCCTTCGACCGCCGGCACCGCGAACGCCTTGGGCAGTTCCGCCCAGTACGCCTGGTAGGCCGCGATGGCCTCCTTCTTTGCTGCCTCCTCCGGTGTCTCCTTCGTCGCGGTCGGCGGGGCCGGGGAAGTTGAGGAGGGCACCGTCGGCTTTTGCGATGCCGGCTCGCTGGTCGTGCAGGCGCTGAATGTGGAGAGGGCGGCGAGGAGGAGCGCAAGTGCGCCTCCTTGGCGGAGCGGAGTAGTACCGACGCGCACGCGTCGCATGTGCGTATGGGTCGTCACGATGTCTCCCGTTGCATGTGCGGTCACCCGGTGCCACCTGCGCTTGTCGTCCCCCCAGGGGCCTGCCGCGTACCGGGGGCCACTTCCATTGCGCGAAGGTCCAGACTACGCAAGATCATGCCAACGGTACGTCGAGTTAAGGCTGTTGAAGTCCTGGGATGCGGTGGATGCGGCCAATTCTTGGCCGATGGAAGACCGGAATGTGTCAGGTCGGTGACGCGAACGGCGCGCTCTGGTCACTGCGGGGGTCATGGGGAGGCCTGGGCGGTGAGCAGGACGTCCGTAGGGGTGGGGGTCGCCGAGCAGGGGGGGGTGATGACGGCGGCGAACGGGCCCTGGGTCAGGAGCTGTTCGAGGGTGGTGATCCCGACGGCGAGCCGGGGAGAGAGCCGGACGCGGGCGTCCGGCTCGGCGAGGGCCCCATAGCCACCAGCATTTCGGCCGTGCTGTCGTTCGTCACCGTAGCCCGCTCTCGCTGCCGTGCCGCTTGCGCCCCCTGACCTTGCGCGTTTGCCGGATTGGCAACAGCGGTCGCGTCGGTTGTGCGCCGGGCCGCATGATCGGTGGGCAACCGAGGTCGCCCGGAAATCGAGGAGAAGCCCATGCACCCCGCCCCGTCCGCCGGTCTTCGCCACCGCACGATCGAGGCGCCGGCCGGGCGCCTGCACCTGGTCGAGCAGGGCACCGGCCCGCTGGTCCTGCTCGTCCACGGCTTCCCCGAGTCCTGGTACTCCTGGCGCCACCAACTCCCGGCCCTGGCCGCAGCGGGGTACCGGGCGGTGGCGCTCGACGTACGCGGCTACGGTCGCTCGTCCAAGCCCGCTGCGACGGACGCATACCGGATGCTCGACCTGGTGGAGGACAACGTCGCTCTCGTACGCGCACTGGGTGCGAACACAGCGGTGGTCGTCGGCCACGACTGGGGCTCCAGCATCGCGGCCACCTCTGCTCTGCTCCACCCCGAGATCTTTCGCGCTGTCGCCCTGCTGAGCGTCCCCTACGCGCCACCCGGTGGCCCCCGCCCCACCGACGTCTTCAGCCGGGTCGGGGGCCCCGAGCAGGAGTTCTACGTCTCGTACTTCCAGGAGCCCGGCCGCGCCGAAGCGGAAATAGAGCCCGACGTACGGGGCTGGCTCGCCGGCTTCTACGCGGCCCTCTCCGCCGACACCATGCCCGCACCAGGCGAACCCGACCCGCACTTCGTGACCCGCGCCGGCGGCCGGCTGAGCGACCGCTTCCCCGGCGGCAGGCTGCCCGCCTGGCTGACCGAGGGCGACATCGACGTCTACGCCGGGGAGTTCGAGCGCACCGGCATGACCGGAGCCCTCAACCGCTACCGCAACATGGACCGCGACTGGGAGGACCTCGCCCCTCACAACGGCGCCCCGATCGAGCAGCCGTCCTTGTTCATCGGCGGCGCCCTGGACGCCTCCACGACCTGGATGGCTGACGCGATCGACGCCTACCCCGCCACTCTCCCGGGCCTCGATTCCTCGCACATCCTGGACGGCTGCGGGCACTGGATCCAACAAGAGCGCGCCGGGGAGGTCAACTCGCTTCTGACCGGGTGGCTCACCTCTCTCCGGAACTGAACCGCCGCGCAGGCCGGTCGGGATCCGTCCCAAGGAGCTCCGACGGGCATTGCCCGACCCTCACGCCCGCTCAGAACTCCTCGTCGGTGCGCGGGGTGGTCTGCGCCCAGGGCATCCGGCCCTTGAGCAGGTAGTCGCCGGCTCCCCGCCGTACTCACCCAGTCGACCGGCGCCGAGATGTAGATGGCGTCGGTTCGGAAGGCCAGGATGCTTCCGGCGGGAAGGTGCAGTGCGCCGGCCTCCATGGGCTTCCCGGTCTGCGGGTCCTTCGAGCTGGTGCTCACCGACAGCAGGGAGGGCGCCGGCCAAGCCTCGAACGACCTTCCCTGGGGCTGGTCGTCGTGCGATCAGCCGTAGCCGTGCGGCGCCTAGCTTTGAGCAAGCTCCGCCCGTCGCTGGGCCTGGACCACTGGCAGTTGGGACCGACAGCCCCGTAGGGTCCGCAGGCAGGGCGCCAGGTACCAGGGACGACGCCCACACGCCTGCCGCGGTGGCTCACCAGTTTTTGCCGTTCCTCCCTCTCCATTCAGTGAGCTTGGTGAGGGCCTGCTGGGCGCGGGTGAGCTCGCCTCCGAACGCGCCGGCGGCCAGGAGCGGCCAGGTGTCGGTGAGCTCTGAACTGATGGTGGCCGCGAGCCCTTCACCGTTGTAGCCCCAGGTGGAGTCGAGGAAGAACTCTCCGGGCCAGGGGTAGGCCAGGAACTCGCTGTCGGTGTCCATGGCGATCATGGAGGCCAGGAACTCGAACCGGGCGAAGGCTTCGTGGTACGCGGAGTCGCCGGGCTCGACCAGACGGAACGGCTCACGCAGCGTCTTACGGATCCAGTTGCTCTGCGGGTAGATGAGCTTGCCGTTGTTGTCGGCGCGGTGCATGTCATGGAGACCCTCGGTGTTGAGGATCTTGACGGGGTTGAGGTACCAGGCCGGCCCTTGGCGAGTGTGTCCGGAGTGGGGGACGGCCCACTCAGGTCGGGACAGGGCGCTGGCGAGGAGTTCCTCGCGGTGGCTGAGGACGGCGGCGACACCGATCGTCCAGGTGGCCAGCAGCGCCGGAAGGTGACGTAGCCTCTCCAAAAGCTCGTTGTACGTGCCAGGTGTGGTGTCGCGCAGGCGGACGAGGCGTTCGACGGCACGACACCATACGTGGTCCTTGGTGCCGTCGTCGTGGAAGACGCCGTTGGCCAGCAGGTGCAGCAGAGTGTCGCTGTCGGCCTGGTAGCCGCGGACATTGGAGCCGAAAGCGTCAGCCCATGTGGCGGACGGGGCGAGCACCGGCTTGTACTCGGGCGTGCTGCGGCCGACGATCTGGCTGACGGCCTGGTCGACGAGGTCGAACAGCTCGATGCGCCGCAGAGGGTCGGGCAAGGCCCGCTTGAGCTGTACGACCGCGACGTCCCGGGCGATGGGGGCGGTCGTCAGACGGTCGAGAGCCTCGACACGGCTGACCAGGTCGGTGAACAGCTCGTCCGCGTTCTTGCCGTCGATCACCACCGCGTCGTGCTGGGCGGCAAGGGCCCGCGCGGCATCGCTGAACCGCCCGTACTGCGCCCAGAAGAGCGGATACCGGCGCGAGCGCGTCCCCTCGACAGCCTGGACGAGCGCCTTGTCCCAGTCCGCGGACCACCCGCACACGATCAGCCCGTACTCGTCCAGCACCCTCTCCAGGAGCCCCTGGAGCTCCTCGGGGTAGGACTCGAGCTCGTCGACGGTGTTGCGCTGCTCCAGGTCGGCGTAGTCGCCGTGGAGCTTGATCACGGTGACCTGGCTGTGTGCGAGCGGCTTGAGCCCCTTGATCTGATCGGTGCGGCTCACGACCTGAGGCGAGATACCGACCTCCTGCAGCGCACGTTCGGTCAGCCGGTCGAAGTTGGTGGTGAGGATGACGCGGATGCTGCCGCGTTTGACCAGCTGGGCGATGGCCCGGTGCGCGGCGGTCGGCCCCTTGCTGTCCTCCTCGCCCTCCTCCGGTTCAAAGTACTCCGCGAGCATCGCCTGCCGGGAAGCGGGCAGCGGCGCCGCAGCAGCCAGCAGGGCCGAGTAGCCCAGGGGCTCGCTGGTGTTGGCCTCCCACCACTTCTCGGGGTCGGCCACGGCTTCTGCCCTGGCGTCGGGGTCGCCGGGGTCTCGGACGGCGGCGACCTTTCCGACGACGTCCTGCACGATTCCCCAGCCGGTCTTCACTCCCTAGGCGATCGACACGCCGGCTCCCAGCAGCAGCGCGTACACGCCCGGGCTTGAGTGCACGTTCAGGGCCATGGCCATCGCCAGCTCGATAAGGCTCCCTGCCGGAATCGCGACCGGCCTGGTTGCGTCTTCGCTTGCCACGTTTGCCTCCTGTGCCGACGACTCGCCTGGTGGGTGAAGGCCCAACGGCTTGTGTGGACAGAGTACCGCATTAATCGTCACATTGACGAGAATGAGGGAGTGGGTCTGCGTCACGCCCGCGTCGAGATCCCGTCAGGGGAGAGCGCCCGAGTCGTGCGCCGGCAGACAGCGACGGCTCTTCGTGGTGCCGCTCGTCGGAGGCCTCGGCGACGAACGGGACGAGGTCCAAGGTGTGCGGAACTTGCCGCCGGTCGTGGCCGTTTAGGGCGCAATGCCCCGGTGACAGGTGCGAACCTCAGTCGCCGCCCGGTGGAGCACCCACCGCCGAAAGACGCTACGGTGAAACAGCTGTACGGAACCGCCTTCCGCTGCGGCAAGCCGGATCGTCGGCGTCCGCTGTTCAGCCTGGACAACGAGACCGGCGATCGGACCCTCAATAGCCGTGTCGCGAACATCCACGCACGCAGGGAGGGCGGTCCCCGGTGGAACCCCGGCATGTCGGACGGGGCGAACCGCAGCGGGGAGAACCTCCTACTGCTGTGCATCGAGCACTCCTCCGAGAACAGATCATCCCCGCATCCCGACTCCTCATCCTCACACCACCTGCCGGGCCCAAGGACCGCTCCGTCCTCGACAGCCACGCCGCCAACGCCCTCGCCGTCGGCATCCGCGACGCCCTGCGCCGCCCCGCCCGTACCCACCCACGAATCCATCTCTTCCTCGCCTGCCCTATGGGACTCGCCCTGCTCCTCGGCCACCGATGGAACCGGCTGCGCCCCACTGTGGTGTACGAGGACGTCGGCACGGCAGACGTCTATGAGCCGGCCTTCTTCGTCCACGCCTGACCGCACAATCCTCCGCGGGTTCGGCCGGTGAAGAATGGAGCCCTGACGGCACCACTACGACTGTGCGAAGGCGGCATGGATTCTTTCGACTTGGGACGCCTGACGGATCATGACTTCGAGGTCGTCTGCCGGGACCTTTTCGGTGAGATTCTCGGCGTGCCGCTGGAGCTCTTCCCACGTGGCCGAGACCGGGGGATCGACCTGCGCCACACGGTGGCGGACGGGACCATGACGGTCGTCCAGTGCAAGCACTGGCCCAAGGCCGCGCAGGCGACGCTGACGAAGCGTCTGATCAAGGACGAGCTGCCCAAAGTCCTCGCACTGAAGCCGGATCGGTACCTCATCGCCACGAGCGTGGGCCTGACTGTGGACGGCAAGGATACGATCCGCGACGCGTTCGCTCCGTACGTACACACCACCGGTGACCTCTACGGAGTGGACGAGATCGTCGCCGAACTGCAGAGCAGACCCAAGCTGGTCCGACGCCACTTCCGTCTCTGGCTGAGCGGCACCGCCGTACTGCAGACGGTGCTGAACCAGGAGAAGTACGTGCGCTCTTCCTGGCTGCGCAAGCGCATTCCGCGTACGGCGGACACCTTCGTACCGCACGAGGGCTTCGACCGGGCGAAGGTCATCCTGGACGAGCAGCACGTCTGCGTCATCGCCGGGATTCCGGGGGTGGGCAAGACGACGGTGGCCCTGATGCTCGCTGCGTGGCTTATGGGCAACGGGTACGAGGTGCATGAGATCTCTCAGGACGCCGAGGAGATCATGGCGCTGTGGCGCGAGGACACGCCCCAGCTGTTCCTCTACGACGACTTCCTGGGCCAGACGACGCTGGAGTCCCAGCTCAACAAGAACGAGGACGCCCGCCTCATCGACATCATCCGGGAAATCCAGGAGGCTCCGGACAAGGCACTGGTGATGACGACCCGTGACTACATCCTGGAGCATGCCCTGCTGAAGCACGACAGGCTCGGCGCGCCGGACGTGTCACAGGCGACCAGCGTCGTCCATCTCACCGACCTGAGCCTCGGTGTCAGGGGCCAGATCCTCTACAACCACGTCCACCACGCGCAGCTGCCCGCCGAGCAGAAGCGGCCGTTCGCCGACCCGGCGGTGTGGCAGCCGATCGTCGAGCACCGCAACTTCAGCCCCCGGCTGATCGAGGAGACACTCCGGCTCGCCGCCCGGCGGGAGCAGGACGTCGCCGCCGCCGTACGGAAGAACCTCGACGATCCGCGGCGCATCTGGGAACGGATCGTGGAGAACGATCTGACCGACGAAGCGGTACATCTGCTCGAAGTCCTCTTCACCCTGCGCACGGCCACATTGGACACGCTCAACGAATCCTGGTCCTGGTACCGCAAGGAACGCGGGCTGGAGTCAGACGTCCGGACCTTCCGCAGGGCACTGCAGGTGCTGGACGGCACGATGGTCGCCGTCGAGCAGGACGGGGTGTCCTTCCACAATCCGTCGATCGCGGACTACCTCCGCTTCCACCTCGACGCCGGGCGGGCCCCGATGGCCGCGCTCCTGGGTGCGCTGGTCGACCCGGTGCAGATTCACCGCCTGATCGACGCGGCCGCAATGGCGGATGGGGCGGGCATCCTCGCGCAGCTCAAGGCGGAAGCCGCACGGACCGAGTCCGCGGTGCTGGAGACGGCGGAATTCGTCGAGTGGTCCCCTGAAGTCGCGGACGAGAGCGAGGCGTCCAACCTCCAGTGGATCCTTCAGGCCGCTGAGCTGCTGGACTCCGCCCCACTGGCGGCGCATGTCGTCGAGGAGACGGGCCCGGACCAATGGCACGTCGAGCACGTCGAGCACCTCGTCAGTCTGGTGCACGCCATCGAAGGCAGCCGGCTCATCGCTGAGGAGGACGCGGCGCGCATCGCCGGTGAGGTGGCGGACGCAATCCGGCTGGAGCTGGCGGAGCAGGTGGAGCAGGTGGAGCACGGCGACTGGTACGGGGCCATCGGCCTCTACGAAAACCTGGAGACGATTCCCGGCGACTCGCTGAGCGGCCCCCCGCTGGAGGCCCTCATCGAGTGCGCGCTCGAAGCGCTTCACCTGGTCGTCGGCGAGGATGAGTCCCTCTTCGACGCTCAACCGCTGGAAACGCTGCTGCAGTTCCTGTTCGACCAAGGCTACGAAGACACCGCCGGCGACGGGTCCGCTGAGGACCTCGCCACCGTCCAGAAGATGCTCGACCGGTTCGCCAAGCTTCGCAAGCTGCCACGCTTCGCGCCCCGTCAGGAGACCGCCGCACCAGGCCCATACAGCAACGAGGAGCGAGACCGCGAGGTCATTACCGAGCTCATGAAGGGGCTGAGAAACCCGGGCATCACCCCCGGCGCATAAGTGCCTGTTTTTGAACCGGTATTTAGGCGCGACTGCATCTGGCAAGATCAGCTTATGGCTCGACATTCGGTGACCTTGAGCAGAATCGAGCTCGCAGACTGGCGAGCTGTCCATGCCTGGGCTTCCCTCGTTGAGGTCTGTCGCTTCCAGACCTGGGGACCGAACACCGAAGAGCAGACGCGCGCCTTCGTGATGACCGCGGTCGAGGCCTGGTCGCACACACCTCAGCAGCGGTTCGCTTCTGTAGCGCGTGTAGATGGCGACGTAGTCGGCATGGGTGAGCTCCACGTCCGGAGCCGAGGGAAGCGTCAAGGCGAGATCACTTATGCGGTGCATCCGCGGGTTTGGGGACAGGGCGTCGGAACGGCGATCGGCAGGGAACTACTGGCGCGAGGGTTCGAGGATCTTGAGCTCCACCGCATCTATGCCACCTGTGACCCGCGGAACCTTGGGTCGGCGCGGGTGCTCAGCAAGCTCGGCATGACATGGGAAGGACGTCATCGTCACACCGCTCTGATCCGGGATGGTTGGCGAGACTCCGAAATGTTCAGCATCCTCGAAGACGAGTGGCATGCGGTCACCCCATCCTCTCGACCGCCGCAGGGATGACTCGTCGGCCTGGTTCACGATCCCGGTCCATTCGACCAACTTGCCCAGGCCCCTTTGCGGGTCAGCTCTTGGGTGGGACTGAGGAGTTCCCGGCGCTTGCGGGCGAGGCGCCTTGTCATGAGGGTGATGAGTGACCAGTTCAGGTGCGCTTCGCTGTGCTGCGGGAGGCGTTCGTAGTCGCGGACGTTGCGACGGACGTTCATCAGCCAGACGATGGTCCGCTCGACTTTCCAGCGGCGGGGCAGCATGACGAAGCCTTTCGCACCGTGGGGGCGGGACACGGTCCGCAGGGTGAGCCAGAGGCGGTCGTCGGCCCAGTTGACGAGCTGGCCGGCGTAGGCGGAGTCGGCCCAGACCTGGGTGATCTGCGGCTGGGTGAGTCGCAGGCGCCAGAGCAGTTCGCGGGCTGCGTCCCGGTCGGTCATGTCAGCGTGCCACCGTGATCATCACGGGCAGGCCCAGGGTGTCGACCGCGATGTGTCTATTGCGTCCGTTGATCTTCTTCCCGGCGTCGTAACCCCGCGTCGCCTTCGAATGGTCTCAGCGGCTTTCACGGACTGGGAGTCGATGATCAGCGTGACCGGGTGAGGACACCGGCCCTTGTCCGTACGGATCCGCCGACGCAACTGGTCGCGGATATAGGCCAACCCGCCGGCCCGGTTCCACCTCCGGAAGAACCCGTAACAGGCTTCCCAGGGTGGGAATTCCGCTGGTAAGGCCCGCCATTTGGCACCGTTGTCGACGATGTAGCGGATCGCGTCGACGATGTCCCGCCGAGGCCATTTCTCCGGGTGCCCGCCGGTCTTGGCCTGGCAGGCAGGGACTGGTAAGAGGGGTTCGATCAGGGCCCACTCGGCGATCGTGGTGTCGGAGGGACATCGGCTTCGGCGCCGCGAGGAAGCAGGCATGACGCGCGCGGCAGGGTTGGTAGCGGGTCTATTTGGTGAGCTGTGCGAGGGTCGCGCGGACGCCTGTGAGCTGGGCGGATGCGAGCTGAGCCCATTCGTCGGCGGGGTAGCGGGCCAGGTGCAGGTCGAGGGTCCCCGTGATCATCCGGGTGAGCCGGCGAAGGAGTCCCGGACTGTTTCCCAGGCGGCTACCAGGTCCTCTCGCCGGGCTGATGCGACGAGGACCCTTGTACTGATGACGTCCTGGAGTGACGCACCGGAGGCGGCGAGAGCGGCCTGCATGTTCTCGATGGCTTTCGCTGCCTGGCCCGCGTAGTCCCCGATTGCTGCGGTGGAGCCGTCGTCGTTCAGGGGACACGCCCCTGCGAGGAAGATCAGGCGTGATTCGGCGGGCGCGGTGGCTGCGTAGGCGTACTCGGCGGTGTCGGACAGGGAGGCGGAGCGGATCAAGGTGATGGCACGAGCCACGGTCGTCGGGGTCCTTTCCCGTCGGGTGCCGAGCTCGGACATCCTGCCAACGCCCCGTTTGTTCCCGCCTTCCCTTTTCTTGGCCCGCGTCCACGCGCGGCGCCGTCACCTTGGGCTCGGCGATCCACGAGCCGAGTGATCACCAACTGATTCCGGAGCCCGTCGCCTGACGCTGTTCCCGGAGATCGGCGAAGTCACTGGGGCACATCTCGGTCGGGGTCTGATGTGTCGTCAGGCCTCTTGAACTGCTTTCCTGCGAGTTCGACGGGAATGCTGCGGATGTGTTGAGAATCCTGGTCTGTGTGCGGGGTCGCCTGCCGCTCGGGCACCCGGCTGGTCAGGTCTTGCGTACAGCGCAAGGTGCTCGAGATCGTCCGGACCGCGGACCTCCCGCTGCGCGTACGCGGCTGTGCCCTGCGGTCCCCGTAACGGGGGGCGAAGCGGTGTGAAGCGGACCGCCGGCTCGAAGGGCTTGGGGTGTCCTGCCGTGAAGCGGGAGCCGGGCATGACTGTGATCAGCGCGACCTTCCCGCTGCCGAGCCTCGTTGACCAGGCCATGGCCTGTTGCCCGCATGCCCTGGGGTGTGTTCTTCGGTGGGTTGGGGTCCGGGGCGGCGCGCCAGTCTGGTCCGTCGCGCCGTCCCGGGTCATGTGGGGGTCAGCTCATCCAGGTGCCTGCCGCGCACTCGGAGGCGGTCACCCAGCGGTGTGAGCCGATGGAGTTGTCCATGTTCTCGCCGTTGTTGAAGTGGTTGCGGGAGAGGTTGTCGACGAAGTACTCGTTGGGTGAGAGGCAGGCGTAGGAGCCGTCCATGCCGAAGATCCAGTAGAAGGCGACGACGTCCTTGCCGCCGATGTAGCCGCTGTTCATGACGGAGGACGCGCGGTTGTAGTCCTGGTCCTGGAAGGCGCCTTCGACGTCGCCCCAGCTGCGGTCGTTGCCGGCGGTCGCGCCGAGCAGCTCGCCCTGGCAGTCGTAGCCGTCCCAGGCGCGGACGTGGCCGTCGCGGCCGGGCCACTTCGCGTTGCAGCCGGAGGCCGCCTGGGCGGTCGTCGGGATCGTGAGGCCCAGGGCCGTCAGGCCCAGCGTCACGACGGTGGTGGTCAGCTTCTTTCGCATGGTTCTCTCCCGTTTGACGTACATGTCATGTACATGCTGCTTCCATGGCCGGTCGGCCGTGGAGGGTCTGTGGTGGTCAGGTCCGGGGACCGACCAGTTCCGCGGCGCGGGCGAACGCCTCGTGCTGGATCCGGCGGCTGGTGTCGATCGCCTCGCCGTAGCGGTCGCGCAGCGCGTCCACGTGGAAACGTTCCCGCTCGGCGCCGACGGTCTTCAGGGACGCGGTACGCGCGCATGTCGCCTCGGCGGTGGCGATCTCCCGCTCGGTGGCGAACGACTTCTCGGAGGTGCCGGCGTCCGGCAGCATGGCGGCGGCACGCCGGGCCGCGGCGGGATCGGCGTAGGAGTGCCCTGCCCGCTCCATGCACCGGGCCCAGGCGTTCAGCGCCGCCTTGAACTCGTCGTCCCTCAGCACCTGGGGAACGTAGAGCGGCCGAAGGTTGGCCGCGACCTTGTCGGCGCGGAACCACGTCGTCAGATCGCCGTAGAGCCGCTTCTCGGACTCGGCGGCGCACCCTCCGACCTTCTTGCGGATCGTCCCGCCGCCGGGCAGGCCGGCCGAGATCACCGGCGCGTCGAGCCCGCCGTCCAGGGCCTTGTCGTAGGCCGCCCGCCGCTGGGGAGAGAGCGACGCGCGGTAGGCCAGGTTGGGGTTGGCCTGCCGGGCCCGGTCCTCCTTGGCCTGGATCCGGCTGCCGTACCCGTGCTCGCGGGCCCAGTCGACGTCGTCCTGCACATAGCCGACCGTGCGGCTCTCCTCCAGGCTCAGCCGCTCGGCCTCCCAGAACTTGAACCCCTGGCGGGTCATGCAGCTCCCGATCAGACGCTGTTGCGCGTCCGCGATCCGCAGCTGCTCGACATCGGTCAGGGGCCGGATCCCGGCCGACGCCGCCGCGACCGGCCGCGGCGGCTGGTCCTGCGCACAGCCGGCCGTGACCACCATCAGCGCGGCCAGAGCTCCCCCGACAGCGAACGCACGCTTCCTCACCGGACTTTCCCCCGTTGCTCCGGCGCCCACCACTGCTGGCGCCGCGGACACACCTGTGCCCGCCCCCCGACGACAACTGCCCGCCCCCGCAAGCCACTGGATGTGTCCTGCGAGGCACTGGACAACGTAAGGGACGGCACTGACAGCCGAGCCGTTCCAGCTCTGGGGCACCAGTTGCAAGCGATGCCCCAGAGGGGCCGCTGCTGCCGTCCGCGCGTATCCCGGCTCTCGGTTCCCAGGGCGTGTCGCGAAAGGAGCGCCGTCCGCCCGAACGGCGGGCCCTGCGGCGTCGGGTGCGTGCGGTCGCAAGGCGGAGGGTCGTCCTCCTGCCGGGCGCACTCGAACGACCCCGACAACGCAGCGTGGGGCCCCTCCTGTGCCCGAAGGGCTACAGGGGGAGCGCGTGCCAGGCGTTTGGGCCTGCTGCGAAAGTTGTTGGGGGGAGGCAATCCCGTAGGCCCCGTCGCTACCCTGGATACGACCGCGATGCAGGGGGCAATGGTGGGACGAAAGGCACGACGGGCCGCGGGGACGCAGTCCTTCACGGATCTGCTCCGGCATCCGAGTCGGCTCATCGAGCAGCTCGCAGGAGACACTCGGTATCGCGCCGAGGCGGACGTCGTAGTGTTGAACACTGGAGGGACTCGCGAGGTCTCCGCGTTCGTCCGTGACGGCCACCGTTTCCGTCAGGGGTCGCTGATTCTGGATCCTGCCGCAGCGTCGCCAGTGGTGTGGCGGCCGCTTCGAGTCCTCGGCAGATCCGGTGAAGACGTGCCCTTGACTGCTCCGTTCCACGTTCATGGGGCGGGCCTGGTCGCCGGCCCGGGAAGTGGGGCGGTCGACAAGGGAGTGTTCCGTCTGCTGTCCCTGCAAGCCGCTGATCGCTACTGGGAACTCGCCATCCCCGCTACGGACGTTGCTCTGGTCCGTGCCGCGCTGCGTGGCGATGGCACCGGAAGCCAGCGAGAGAGCCGCTGATTGACCCTCCGCGATCGCGACCCCGGATGTGTTGCGCCAGAAACGGCTTCTGACTCAACTCGTCAGAAGCGCGGCCCGACAGTGGGATGCGAGGCCAAGGCACAGGCTCGCGCGCGACCGGTCTCAAGCAGCTCATCGACTGGATCGCGCCCTCTCTCGCACGCGTGCGAGAGAGGGCGCTGCTGTTCCGGCCCCGGCGGAGGAGCGTCTGTGTCGGCGTGCTCGTGGAAGTGCACTGCGGAGCGGAGTAGAGAGATACGTGCGCCAGTTCCTTCCTACAAGATCATGCTGGGGAGAGGGGAGAGGGGAGAGGGGAGAGGGGAGAGGGGAGAGGGGAGAGGCTTAGAAGGCGTGAGGGCCGAAGCGGCCCCAGGCGAGGATCGCGGCCAGGGTGAGCAGGATGAGCGTGACCGGGAGGGCTTTCGCTTCCTTCCGGCGCAGGTGCACGGCGGTGGCGCACAGCATGGTCGCCGCGAGTCCGAGGGCGGCCCAGGCCGCCAGGCCTGGTGCGATGCCCAGCACGGCCGGGAGGATCAGCCCCAAGGCGCCGAGTACCTCGATGGCGCCGATCGCCTTGACCGTGCCCGGGGAGAAGTCCCCGGCCCAGGCCATGCCGGAGGCGGCCAGCTTCTCGCGTGGCTGGCTGATTTTCATCAGGCCGGCCATCAAGAACAGGAGCGCGAGGACGCTCGCAACGATCCACAAGGCGGTGTTCATCAGGGGATTTCCTATCCATTGACTTGAATCTTCAAGCTCAAAGCTAACCCGACACGCTTGAAGCGTCAAGTGAGTGGGTGGGATTTGACTTGAAGGATCAAGCTAGGATGGGGTTATGGACACGCATGAACCCCGCTGGCTGAACGCCGAGGAGAGCCAGACTTGGCTCTCCCTGGCCGCCATGGTGATCAATCTGTCGAACGCGCTGGACGCGCAGTTGCTGCGCGACGCCGGGATCAGCCACTTCGAGTACCAGGTCCTCGCCACCCTGTCCGAGGCCACCGAACGCACCATGCGAATGAGCGACCTGGCGATCCTCACCAACGGCTCGCTCTCCCGGCTGTCCCACGTGGTCAAGCGCCTGGAGAAGCAAGGCTGGGTGCGCCGCACCCCCGACCCGGACAACGGCCGCTACACCCTGGCCATCCTCACCGAAACGGGCTGGGAGAAGGTCGTAGCCACCGCCCCGGGCCATGTCGAGGAGGTCCGCCGCCTCGTCTTCGACCCCCTTACCCAGGCCCAGCAGCGCACCCTGCGCGCCATCGGCGACCGCGTCAATCAGGCCATCGACCCCACCGACGCCTGCCGCCCGGACTGACGATGTGCCTCACACCTCGTCCGGCCCGCCCTGCCCCGCAGAAGGCTCATCGTGTCCTCGATATTCGATCCCGCCATGCCGGCCGGCCCCTACGACGACTTCCCGCCCGGAGCCCTGCGCCGTGCCCGCGCCCCGCGCGACTGGACCCGCCGACGGTCCCCTGCCCGCCCACCCCGCGCCGCCAGTGCTCGTGCTCGGGGTTGAGAACCCGCAGGTTGATGGATGCCGCGAGGGCGGCCGGGTCGCGGGGCGTGGAGAACTTCAGCAGGGCCTTGGTGGGGGCACCGGCGCCTCCGGAGCCTTCACCGCTCCCGCCCGTACTCCTCCCGCTCTAGTTGACGGGCTTGTAGCGGCTCGGGGCCGGCTGCTCCGCGAGCCTCTCCACGATCCTGGCGTTGTGTGCCCGTAGCGCTTCCAGGAGCTTGGCGAGCCCGCCGAACGCCCGGGACGTGAGCATGTTGTCCGCCGTCTCTCCGGGCCCGAGCAGCACCGGCACGACGGGCGAGGCCGTCTTGCCCTCGCCCGGCTGCATCCGCAGAGCGCGGCCCACAACCTGGACGAGGTCGGGCATGGAGCCGCGTACGTCCGCCCAGTAGACGGAGTCGCAGTTACGGGTGTCGACGCCCTCAGCCAGGACCTTCACCGAGCTCAGGTAGCCCTTCTCCGCCACGGTGCCGTCCGTGGCGATCCGGCGGCGAACTCCCCAAAGGACCCGGCGGCGGTGGAGCGACTTGTGCTCGCCGCACAGCAAGTCCGCCCAGATCGTCTTCGGGTACAGCTCGGGGTCGGCGTCGTGCAGCTGCGCGGTGGCTACGTCGGTGAGAGCGGGGAGCGATTGTCAGTGAGCCTGGAGAGCAGATGCCGCCTGGTGGCTCGTCAAGTGTCGGCGAGGACCGAGAGCGGCGTCGTGTAGTCGGTGGCCTGCCGGAGATCCCCAAATTGGGCGCGACCCGGTCGATCGGCCTGTCTACGGGCTTGTTCGCGGAGTCGGCGCGGAGTGCTGACGTCGTGGCGGGCAGCGGGCAGCGGGCAGCGGGCGGCGGTCGCCCCGTCTCATCTGCGCAGGTGCTAGACGTCCCTGACGCGGTACCTGCCGATGGCGAGCCCGTCTACCTGTCGGCCGGAACCGGGGCGCAAGAATCCCCGTGGTCAGAGGTCCAAGAGCTTGATCGGCTCGGGCCTTGATGGGTGCTGCGTCTGGTTCACCGGTGTCGGCCCGTGACGCCCCGCCATACTTACATGATGAGCAGTCAGGAAGAGTTAGCTGTGCCTGGTGGGACTATACGAATACGCCGAGACCGCTCGGAGGCCCTTCATGTCTTTAGGGTGTGGATCGACGATGTTCGGGTGGGACTGCTGCGTGCCGGTCGAGAAGCCATCTTCCCCGTGCCGTCGGGCCCCCACCGCGTGCAACTGCGCTGGGCATTTTCGCTGATGGGCAGAGCTGGGCAGAGCGAGGCGTTGCAGATCCTGGTAGGACCGGGTGAGGTCGTCCGCTTCGACAGCGAGGTCCTTGCGGGGCCGTGGGTGAACAGAATTCTGCTGCGCCGTCTGGGAGACCCGTCCATGCCCGAGCCCTCTGGTTCCGGCGCTGCGGACGCCAGGGTCCTGGGGGTCACGCAGATGAGGCGCATCGAGGAACTGCTCGGCGAGGACGTGCGGCTGATCGACAACCGTGCCAGCCCTGCCCCCGTTACACGCAGCCTGAAGGCCAGCCGCGAGTGGACCCGAACCCTGACGCTAGGCGAGGACCGCAGCGAAACCTTGGGCGGCAACGTGAGCGCGAACCTTCTCTGGCTCTCGGCAAAGGGAAGCATAGAAGCCGAACTGCAGCGCACCCTCTCCCTCGCAATCGGCAGTACACACCTGTTCGAAGAGGAAATCGGCGTCACGGTCCCCGAACGGACTGCCGTTCGGATCGTGCTGGGCTGGAAGCGCATCTGGCAGTGCGGCGAAGCCCGCGTGCTGCTCCCAGATAGATCGGTGCACATCGTGCCGTACCAGGTTGTGGTGAGCGTGACCTTCGATCAGAAGATCCAGGACGTCACCAGCCTCCCGAACGGATAGACCGCCTTCCTATGGGCATCGGCGCGCCTCACCGGGCGGCAGCCTTTGATGCCGTGAGCAGCAGCACACGGCCGAGTGTGAGGCGAGAACCGAGGCGCTGCCAGAACTCGGCAACACCGTTCCGCCGGACTATGGGGTGCTCTCGTCGCTCATCGACGAGTGCTCTCGATCCTCACCAATAGAGCCAGCGGCGATCTCGTTCAACGCGGCGTCGAGCTGCGCGACCTGCACGGCACTGTCTCTAGGTCAGCTGGTGGGCGTGCTGCTCCTCGGGCCAGCCGCCCTCCTGGGGTCGGCCGGCCGAACTCGTCCTGGAGCCGCAGTACTTCCGCGTACGCCGCGTCCGGTGTTGTTCCTATGCCGTGCAGATTCGTTTCAGCCACGGCCGGATCGTACGACCGGCCGCCGGAAATCCGCGGGTGGCCAGGCCCTGCAGGCCGGGGTGAATTCCTGCGGTCTGGATCACACGACCCAGGTCTCGCCCCATACCCTGGCGGTGTCGAGCTGTGCAGAGAGGGGCAAGGCCGTGTCATCTGATGCCACCCCCGAACCGTACGCAGACCCCCTGCGGTTCGGGCAGCGAATGCAGATCCTCCGGGAGCGGCGCGGCATGTCTCGCGAGGTCCTCGCGGGCCTGATCGGCAGGTCGGCGGACTGGGTCAAGCAGGTGGAGAACGGCCGCATCCAGGCGCCCGGCATCGACACGGTGCTCCGTGCCGCCGAGGCCTTGCGCGTCCGGGATCTCTCCGACCTCACCGGGCGCGCCGACATGCCCGCCCTGCTCTTCCAAGGTCCCGGTCATCCCCGTCTCGCCGCCGTTCGTGCGGCGGTCGACGCGCTGCCCCTCGGCAGCGTCTCTTCGGTGCCTCCCCGTGCCGAGCACCTTGCGGCACGCCTCGCCGTCGCGTGGAAGTCGAAGCACGAGGCGCCGAACCACCGCGAGATCCTCGGCGCGCTCCTGCCGGACCTGATCCGGGACGCCCAGCTCGCCGTGCAGCATGCCCAGGCGCCGGCCGACTGGCGCGCGGCGCAGGCGGTGCTGAGCGAGGTCTACAGCCTCAGCCAGTTCTTCCTGGCGTACCATCCGACCCGTCACTGCTCTGGCGGGTGGCCGAGCGCAGCACGGTCGCCGCCGCCCAGTCCGCCGACCCGCACGCCATCGGCGTCTCCGCGTGGCTGATGGCCCAGGCGCACCGGGACTCCGGACCCGGGCACTACGACGCCGCCGACGCGGTCACCATGCAGGCGCTGGAGCACCTCGCCCCGCTGCTGCCGGACGCCGGCGACCAGGTCCTCGCCATCGCGGGGGCGTTGCGGTTCGAGGCCGGCTACACCGCCGCCCGCCGCGGCAGCAAGGGCACCGCATGGGACCACTGGAGCCAGGCGAGGAGGATGGCCAAGGCCCTGCCCACGGGCTACTTCCACCCCGTGACGTCGTTCTCCCAGGCCATCATCGGCGCCCACGCGCTCACCGTGGCCGTCGAACTGCACGCGGGACCCGAGTCCGTACGCCAGGCCGCCCGCGCGGACGCCACCATCATCCCCTCCCGCCCACGCCGCGCCCGGCACCGGATCGAGGAAGCCCGCGGCTACCAGCTCGACGGCCAGCCCGACGTCGCCATCGCCACCCTGGAGAAGGCGTACGAGGCCGCCCCGGAGACGATCCGCTACAACGGCTACGCCAAGGTCCTGATCCTCGAGGAATGTTCGGCGCGCGCCGCAAACCGCCGACGCCGGGCCTCCGACCTCGTGGTCAAGGTCGGCCTCCTGGCCGCCTGAGACAAGGGGGTAGTTTCCTACCCCTTCCCCGCCCCCGGCGCTCCTACCGTCGACGTCACCAGCCACGTGACCTCGACGGGAGGAGCGCCTCATGACGCTCAGGCCCCGGCAGCGCGGGACGCTCCCCAGCCCCAGCGGACGCCCCTGCACGTACTGCCCGAACCCCGGCGCCGCCTGCTGCGTCCGCGTCCAGAAGGACGGCCGGCACATCTACGCCCACCGCATCTGCGCGGCCCTTGGCGGCGCGCTCCCGATGTACGTGTTCGTCGACGACATGCCCCGCATCGGCCCAGGCCAGTGAGCGCGCACCACCACGTGCGGCCCGAGTGCCGGGTCGACCTCCACCAGCTCTGCAAGACGGGCCCGGTCGTCACCGTGTACGGCGACGTGGCCCTCACGATCCGCTGTGACTGCCCCTGCCACACACCCTCGAAGAAGGAGCGCACTCATGGCCCGTAGCCGCCGATGCACCACCTGCGGCGTCACCAGGAAACCGAACGGAACACCGACCCTGATCGTGGCCGTCTTGGGCGGGAGGGACGTGTAGGCGTGCGCCATGCACGCGCCCGAACTCGCCGCCCCAGCCGGCGGTCCGATCGTCGCCATCGCCCGGTACCAGGACATGGTCCGCCGTCGAGGGCGCCTTTAGCCCATGCGTTCTCCGCGAAGCTGATCCTGACGGGCAGCCGGAAACCACCCCAAGCAGGCCTTTGTGGGGGTGCTCAGGCCAGCCAGCGGACGATGAGCCAGCCAGCGACGACCAGGAGGACCGCAGGCAGGAGGAACGGAATGCAGGACCGCCCCCGTCGAGGCCTTGGAGGCGCGGTGCGGCGGTAGTAGCCGCGCCTGCCCACTACTGCCCTCCTCGCCGGGGGGACGAAATTGGTGAGTACCGTCGGGGCCTCGTAGGGCCCCCACGACCACTCCTCAGACTCCCCTACGGTGCCCTGTCGGAGTAGGCCTCTCGCATTGCGATGCCAGTGCAGGCCCGCCACACCGGTGAAGTACACGTCCAGCGCTTCGCCCGCTCTGTAAAAGGCGTCTCGCGGAACGATGAAGTTTCGCACCTGGCCCGCCGCCAAGGATCCGGATGCTTCAGGGACGGACGCGCCGGCGATTTCGGCGCGGAGCTGAGTGACGGGCTGGCTGCTGTGGTTGGTCAGGCGCAGTTCCGCTATCTGCTCTCCGGCAGCGAGCGAGGACCACCTGAAGGCAACCTGGGCCTGGACGTGAGAAGCCTGAAATTGCACAGACCGCCGTTCTGCCTCCGCCTGACGCGTTGCCTGTTCTACCTCGGTCGCCCCCGCGGCGGCTCCTCGGGTCACTTGATGCCGGTGAGCGAGATAGCTGACGGCGAGCGCTCCTATGGCGACAGCAACTCCTCCAACTGCACTGATGACTTCAATCACAGACGCATTCTTCCGCCCGATCATTCGACTGTCGTTCGGTTCGGTGAAGTCGCTGGTGACACAGGACGAGTCCCAGGAACCCGTCACGAGCCCCCACGCGGCTCCTGGCGGCCCCTGACGGCCCCTGACACAGGGGGATGGTCGGTGGGGGGCGTGTCAGTGGAGATCCGTCCTCAGGTTGTCAGCGGAGTAGCCCAACGACCTGGTAGTTCACACTGACATGCCGTGACGGGCTGGTGCTGACACGAGTGACGAATAGCCAAGTCATTTTTCACGCCGACCATCACAGTGGTCGTGAGGCGCAAGCAGTCGGAGTGGGCACCCCAGACTCGGCGGCGGTCGCGGTGAGGGTGTTCTCCTGCCAGGAGCCGGGCCCGAACACGATCCTGATCCCGGACCCCAGCCCCTCGCAGTAGAGGTTCCGTGCACAGGACTGCACAACTGCCCTACGCTACACATGACTTGATTGAGCAACGGAGAGGTCATCGCGTGTACCTGAATGTCCCCTTCGAAGATGGTGAGGTCTTCGTTGTCGAGTTGCCGGACGATCAGGGGTCCGGGGTGATCCGTGCGAGTCGCGGCGACGAACTCTTCGAGACGTCAGCCGACACGTTCGAGTCAGGCATGGCCCGGGTGCAGCGGGTAGCCGCAGCGATGTTGGAGCGACTGGCGGACCTGCCACGCAAGCCTGATCACGTACGTGCGGAGTTCGGACTGCGGGTGACAGCGGAGGCAGGCCTGGTCGTGGCGAAGGGATCCGGGGACGCGCACATCAAGCTGGAGCTGGAGTGGGGCCGCGCCGAGGGCGGCACGTGACGCTGCCCGGCGAACCGGACTCCGCGTGGGAGCGCGGGACGGCCCGAGTGCTTCACGACGGCCGTCCGGTCGGGGTGGCGTTCCTGATCCCCGACCGGCTGCTCCTTACGTGCGCCCACGTCGTCGCCGCCACCGCAGGCCTCCCGGACAACGAACCGCTGCCGGACCTCCTGCCGGTCACCCTCGACTTCCCGCTGCTGCCCGGGCGTCCTGAGGCCTCAGCCTCCGTGCACTTCAGCGTTCCTGTGGCCGGCGACAGCAGCGGCGATGTAGCCGTCCTGCAGCTGAACGGCGAGCCCCCGCCGGACGCCGTACCCCTGCGGATCGTGGAGGCGGAGGACCTGGCCGGGCACCGCTGGCGGGCTTTCGGCTTCCCGAGGTATCCGGGAAGGGGCGGCAGCAAGGACGCCGGGATCTGGACCCGCGGCACCGTCGAGGGCCGCGAGGGTACCGGCTGGTGGCAGCTGACCTGCGACGAAGAGGCACCGTTCCCGCTGGCAGGAGGCTTTAGCGGGGCTCCGGTGTGGGACGAGGAATACGGGGGTGTCATCGGCATCGTCGTCGCCGTCGAGGGGGACCAGCGGCGCCGGACCGGCTACGCTCTCACCGTGGAGTCCCTCGCCCGGGAATGGCCTCAGCTGCGCAGAAAGCTGCTGGCGGACAGCCCCTACCGCGAACTTCTGGCTTTCACCGAGCACGACCGCGCCGTCTTCCACGGCCGGACGAACGAGACGCAGCAGCTGATCGAACTCCTCGAAGAGCAGCACGTACCCATCCTGCCTGTGTTCGGACCCTCAGGTGTTGGCAAGTCCTCGCTGGTCGGCGCCGGCCTGCTCGGGCGCCTCGACAGAGAGCGGTACGTGATCGCCCGCTTGCCCCACGGGCTGCGCCTGTCCGCTGAGGAGCTGCTGGCCTGGGCCCTTGCCTCGGCGGGAGACGCGGACACCATGCAGGCCGGCTGGCACGACCGCTGGTTGGCGCTGGCTCGGCAGCTCACCGATGAGCAGGGCATCCGTGCCGCCGCGGAGCAGACACTGGCCCGCCACGGCAGACGGTCCCGGCTGGTGCTGGTGGCCGACCAGTTCGAATCGCTACTCGTGGACGCACCCGACACGGCCCTTCGGCTGGACGCCATGCTCGGGGTTCTGACGGCTCGCCGCACGGACGGCAGCCGTCCCGCCCAGGCCGTGGTCGTCACCCGGATCGACTTTCTCCGGCAGATCGAGCAGCTTCCCCACCTCCGTGCGGCATGGGACGCCACATCCGTGGTGGTACAGCCGATGATGCGGATGCAGCTGCAAGAGGCGATCATCCGGCCGCTGGAGGGGCACGCGGGGGTCCGGTTCGCGAACGGCCTGGTCGAGCAGCTCCTGCGGGACACCCCGCCCGGTCCGGCCGCGCTGCCGATGCTGGAGTACGCCCTGAGCCGACTATGGGAGCGGCAGGAACGCGGGTGGCTGACCACCACCGCGTACCAGGAGCTCGGTGGCGTAGAAGGTGCCCTGGCAGGAGATGCGGAGCGCAGTCTGTGGGACTGGGCGGACGACGCCGAGCGGCAGGCGCTGGAGCGGATCTTCATCCAGCTCGTACGTCCCGGCGAGGAACTGGACGCCGGGGAGCGCGGCCCGGACACCCGCCGGGTTGCCGCTCGCACCCAGTTCTCCGAGGGCGACTGGGCGTTGATCCACCGGCTGGCCAGCACGCGGTTGGTCGTGGTGACGCGCCGTCCGACGGGCCGTGACACCGCTGAACTCGCGCACCAGGCACTGGTGGAGAAATGGGAGCGGCTGCAAGGCTGGGTGGAGGAGAACCGGGAGTTCCGCAGCTGGCAAGAGGCGCTGCGCCGTTCCCTGCGTTCCTGGCAGGAACAGGGCCGGCCGCGTGAACTGGTCCTTGGCCGGGAGCAGATCACGGAGGCGCGGCGGTGGATCGGCGCACGCGTCACCGAAGTGCCCGGCGAAGAGGTCGAGTTCGTCGAGGCCAGTGAGCAGGTCCAGCAGCGTCTCGCGCGTCGACGCCGCCTGATCCTCGCGGGCTTCGCCGTGCTCAGCGCACTCGTCCTCGTTGCGGCCGGCCTGGCCGCCCTCAACGCCCGCAGCAGCAGCGAGCAGCGGGCCCTGGCCGCCACTCGGAGCCTGACGGAGCAGAGCCGGCAGTACGCCAACGCCGACCCAGCCCTGGCAGCTCGCCTCGCCCTTGCAGCTCAGCGTATTTCCCCGACTCCGCAGACCCGCGCCCAGCTCCTGTCGATGGTCTCCTCACCTCTGCGGGCCACGCTCACGGGACACACGGGAGGGGTGAAGTCGGCCGCCTTCAGCCCGGACGGCAAGACCCTCGTGACCAGTGGTAACGACGGCACAGCACGACTATGGGATATGGCAGGGCGTCAGCAGGTGGCTGCACTGGACGGCCGCAGCAGCCAGGTGCAGACGGCAGCGTTCAGCCCCGACGGCAAGACTCTCGCCACCAGCCATGACGGCTGGACGGTGCGGCTGTGGGACGTTCATACGCGAAAGGAGACCGCCGCCTTGCCCGGCGTCGGAAGCCCGGCTGTCTTCAGCCCGGACGGAGACGTGATCGCCACCGCAGGCAAGCGGGGCAAGGTCGTGCTCTGGGACACCCGCACCCATCAGAGGATCGACGAACTCCAGGTTTACAGCAACGACGACGGCGCTCTGCCCTCCTACCTCGAATTCAGCCCGGACGGGAGGACCCTTGCCGTCGCCGGCCACGGCACCAACGACAGCGACAAGTCCGCGGTGCAGCTGTGGGACATACGGGAAAAGCGCCGCACAGCCATGCTGAGCGGTCACACAGGTTGGGTCCAGTCGCTGGCGTTCAGCCCAGACGGTGACACGCTGGCCACGGGGGCGAGCGACGCCACGGCGCGCCTGTGGGACGTACGCAGCCACCGCTCGCTGGCCACCCTCACCGGCCAGAGCGGTACCGTGTCCGCCCTGGCCTTCAGCCCGGACGGCCGGACGCTAGCGAGCGGAGGCCAGGACCGCTCCGTATGGCTGTGGGACGTGCGCGTGCGCACGGCCGTGACCATGCTGACCGGCCACACCGGGCATGTGGACGCACTCGCGTTCAGCCCGGACGGCACGATGCTTGCCAGCGGGTCCGGGGACGCCACGGTCCGACTGTGGGACATGCGGGTCGGGCGGCCACTCGCCGCCTTCGCCGGGCCAGCCGGTTCGGGACGCCCGGCGGCCTACAGCCCGAACGGCAAGGTTCTCGCGACGGGTGACGGCAACGGGACCGTGCACTTGTACGACGCCCGCACGCGACGCACGCTGGGCCGCCTGACCGGACACATCGGCGAGGTGAACTCGGTGCAGTTCAGCCCGGATGGCAGGTCCGTCGCCGCGAGCAGCTATGGCGATCCGACAGTCCTGCTGTGGGACGTACGCACCCACCGCCGCCTTGCCACCCTCGACCGTCACCGCGGCCCCGTTATCCGCGTCCTCTTCAGCCCCGACGGCCAAACCCTCGCCACCAGCGGTTACACGGACGGGACGACCCGCCTGTGGAGTGTACGGACCCACCAGCAGCTGGCGTCTATCTCCGGCACGGCCAGCTGGATGGCCTTCAGCCCCGACGGCAGTACCTTCGTAACCCGCGGCCGTGCGCTCTCGCCCGTGCAGCTGTGGAACGCACGGACCCACAAGCTCCTCGGCAGCCTCAACGGGCTCAAAGGCATGGTCAGTTCCGTAGCCTTCAGCCCGGACGGCAGCAGCCTGGCAACGGCAAGCTGGGACGGCAAACTGCGGCTCTGGAATGTGCAGCACCGTAGCCTCACCACAACGATCGCGGGTCACACCGACTCTGCGCAGACGGTGGCCTTCACCCCGGACGGGAAAACCCTCGCCAGCAGCGGCCGGGACGCCACAGCGAGACTGTGGGACATACGCACCCACCGCCGCCTCGCCACCCTCAACGGCCACATCGGCATCGTCTGGTCGGCCGTCGTCAGCCCGGACGGCAAGACCCTGGCCACTACCGGCGACGACCGGACGGTACGCCTGTGGGACGTCCAGACCTACCAGCAACTGGCCATCCTCACCGGCCACACCGGCGTACTGCGCTCGGCTCTCTTCGCCCCGGACGGGAACACCCTCACCACCAGCAGCACCGACAAGACCATACGGCTGTGGGACACCGACGCCTTCAACGACCTCGCCACCCTCACCGACGAGGCTTGCACGATCGCGGGCCGGTCCCTGACCGAAGAGGAATGGCGCCGCTACGTCCCCGACGGAGTCGCGTACCACCGGATCTGCCCCTGATATCCCTCCACGGCCAGAGCATAGGAGACGGTCACCGCCTGGTCTCAGGGATAGACGAAGAGGTCAGGGTGGCTTTTACCAGCGCCGCGAACTCCGCCGCGAAATCACCGAACTCGAAGCGCGGGAGCGCGAGCAAGGCCGGCGGGTGGCCATCGCGCGGGCCGAGCGGCACTGACAATCACACTGAGTGACGAAGCTCGAGGTCTACGCGCATGAGGTTCCTCCACACGTCCGACTGGCACCTGGGCCGCCGGTTCCATACAGAAGACCTGGTACCCGCCCAGCGCGTCTTCCTCGAATTCCTCGTCGACACCGCCCGGACCGAGAACGTCGACGCCGTCCTGGTAGCCGGCGACATCTACGACCGGGCCATCCCCAGCCTCGACGCCGTGCGCCTGTTCAACCACGCCCTGCACCAGCTCGCGGACCTGGACGTGCCGATCATCATGATCAGCGGTAACCACGACTCCGCGCACCGCCTCGGTGTCGCATCCGGTCTCCTGGCACGCACCGGAATCCACCTGCGGACCGACCCGGCCACCTGCGACACCCCCGTCCTCCTCGAAGACGCCGACGGCCCCGTTGCCGTATACGGCATCCCCTACCTCGAGCCGTCGATGGTCCGCACGGTCCTGGAAGTAGAAGCCGTTTCCCACCGCGCCGTGCTGACCGCAGCCCTGGACCGCATCCGCGCTGACCTCACCAGCAACCAGCCGACCGGTACCCGCTCAGTGATCCTCGCCCACGCTTTCGTCACTCCTGGCACCGGACAGCCGGAAGAACGCGACAGGACCGAAGAATCCATCAGTGAACGCGACATCACCGTGGGCGGCGTCGCCCATGTAGGCGCCGACGTCTTCGACGGAATCGACTACGTGGCTCTCGGCCACCTCCACGGCGTCCAGCGCGTCACTGACCGCAT
>NZ_JBHXPI010000062.1:0-31787 GCF_042718575.1 Streptomyces sp. NPDC058579 | reverse complement strand
GGGCACGAGGGCCCGCCGGACGCCGCCCCCGCCGGCGCCGCGGCACACCACTCCGACACTGCGGACGCACAGGCGTACCGTGAGCTGCTGCGCGGGTACGTCAGGAGTTCATCTCCTCCAGCGTCCTGCCCTTCGTCTCCACCGCGAACCAGGCGATCACCGCACCCACCGCGGCGACCACGGCGAGCTGGGCGAAGACCACCGAGAGACTGCCGCCCCCGGCGATGACCGCGCCGACGGTGATCGGGCCGATGATGACTCCGAGGCGGTTCCACAGGCCGCCGAAGGCCGCCCCCTTGGCCCGGTTGGCGGTGGGGTACAGCTCGGGCGAGTACAGGTAGAGCCCCGCGTTGATCGCGTAGAGGAAGAAGGTCGTGCAGGACGCGAAGACGGCGACCTGGCCACCCGAGGTCGCGCCCGCAAGGGCGAGCGCCCCCAGGGAGAACATGCCGCCGGTGAGCGCAGCGATCAGTGCGGGCCTGCGGCCGATCCTGTCGACGAGCAGCGCGACGACCAGGGTGCCGAGCAGGCCGGTGACATTGCTGAGCAGGGTGTAGACGAGAGCCGTGGTCAGGTCGAGGCCGAAGTGCTTCGTGTACAGGGACGGCAGCCAGGTCGAGATGCCGTGGTTGACGTAGTAGGCGACGAACCAGAGGCCGGACAGGACCGCCGTGCGCCGCAGATAGCGCCCGCGGAAGAGGTCGCCCCAGCGCCCCGGGGTCGTGGACTCCTCGCGTACGTCCGCGCTCGGCGCGGGCAGCGGCTGCGCGGTGGCGCGGGCGACCTCCGCCTCGATGCGGGCGAGGGTCTCCTCGGCCTCCTGCGTACGCCCGCGGGAGAGGAGCCAGCGCGGCGATTCGGCGACGTGGCGGGGCAGCAGGGCGGCGATCAGTACGGGAAGGGTGCCGATGACGAACATCGCACGCCAGCCGAGGTTGGGCACCACCCACACCGCGACCAGCGTCGCGGCGGCGAGGCCGGCGGGGAAGATCATCTCGTACAGCAGGACGAAGCGGCCGCGCTTGTCGGAGCGGGCGATCTCGTTGATGTAGGTGGCGGCGACGGGCACGACTCCGCCGATGCCGAGGCCCTGGACGAACCGGAAGAGCGAGAAGGTCTCGATGCTGCCGGAGAAGGCGACGGCGAGGCTGGCGAGACCGGTGACGGCGACGCCGAGGGCGACCGTACGCACCCGGCCGATCCGGTCGCCCATCCATCCGGCGGCCAGGGCGCCGATGAGCATGCCGATGGAGGCGGAGGTCACCGCGAGGGTGGCCTGGCCCGTGGTCAGGTGCCATTCCTTCATCAGCACGGGCAGCGCGGAGGCGGCGAGGAGCTGGTCGAACGCCTCGAAGAAGGTGACGGCGCCGATGAGGAAGCGGACCTTGACGTGCCAGCGCGAGTGGGGCAGCCGTTCGAGTCGCGCGGCTACGGAGCCGAGGCCTGGCTTGCCGGCCACAGTCGTCATGGAGGGAGTCCTTCCGCGAACAGAGGAGTTGCCGAGACAGTAAGGGGCACTACCTAAGGGGTCAATGGTTAAGGGCTTAGGAATCTCCCCGTTACCTGATCGTCGTCGACACTCCGCGCGATCGACGCCCCGCTCAGGGACACCACAGTAACGACTTCACCCTCGACCCTTGCGCCGAGATATTTAAGCCCTTAGATTTCAAGCGCTTCGGCAATCCGAGAGTCCCGTCCCAAGACCCTCTCGCCCGAAGTCCCTTTGTCCGCCGCCTCACCGGAGGTCCCGCCGTGCCTCAGTTCCCCACCGACATCCTGATTGCGGGCCAGTGGCGGCGCGGTGCCGGCGACCCGGTCGACACCGTCGACCCGGCGACCGGACGGGTCGTCGCCACCGTCCACTCCGCATCGGCCGAGGAGGTCGCCGAAGCGGCCGAGGCCGCCGCGGAGGCGGTGGCGGACCCGGCCTGGCGGGACCTCCTCCCCCACGAGCGCGCCCGGCTGCTGCACCGGATCGCCGAGCTGACCGAGGAGGCTGCCGGTGAGCTCTCCGCCCTCCAGACCGCCGACACCGGCAAGACCCTCGCCGAGACCCGGGCGCTCGCCCTCAGCGCCGCGGGCACCTTCCGGTACATCGCGGCGGCCCTGGAGACCGCCGAGGACTCGCTCACCCCGCCGCGCGGCGCGTACCTGACGATGAGCGTGCACGAGCCGATCGGTGTCGTCGGGGCGATCAACCCCTGGAACTCCCCCATCGCCAGCGACGCGCAGAAGATCGCCCCGGCCCTCGCCGCCGGCAACGCGGTCCTCCTCAAGCCGGCCGCCTGGACGCCCCTGGTCTCCCTCGCCCTCGGCCGGCTGATCACCCGGGCGCTCGACGAGTTCGGCCTGCCCACCGCGCTGCTGTCCGTGCTCCCCGGCAGCGGCCGGGTGGTCGGTGACGCCCTCGTACGCCACCCTCTCGTGGCCCGCATCGGGTTCACCGGGGGCACCTCGACGGGCCGCTCGATCGCCGAGATCGCGGCGCAGAAGCTGATCCCCGCCTCGCTGGAGCTGGGCGGGAAGTCACCGACCATCGTCCGGGCCGACGCCGACGTCGAACAGGCCCTGGCCGGTGTGCTGTTCGGGATCTTCTCGTCCAGCGGTCAGTCCTGCATCGCGGGCTCGCGGCTCTTCGTGGCCCGCGAGATCTACGACTCCTTCGTCGGCGAGCTCGTCGAGCGCGTCCGGAAACTGCGGGTTGGACCCGGCACCGATCCGGCCACCCAGGTCGGCCCCCTCGTGCACCACCGCCACCGCGACGCCGTCGCCTCCTACGTCGACCTCGCCCGGTCCGAGGGCGGGCGGGTGCTGTGCGGCGGCTCCGAGCCCGAGGGTGAGCTCTACCGGGACGGCGCGTACTACCTGCCGACCGTCCTCGACGGCCTGCCGAACTCCTCCCGCACCTGCCAGGAGGAGATCTTCGGCCCGGTCCTCGTGGCGCTCCCCTTCGACGACGAGGACGACCTGGTCCGCCAGGCCAACGACTCTGTCTACGGGCTCGCCTGCGGCATCTGGACCCGCGACGCGCGGGCGGCCTGGCGGCTGGCCCGCCGGATCGACGCGGGCACCGTCTGGATCAACACGTACAAGCAGTTCAGCGCCGCCACCCCGTTCAGCGGCTGGAAGGAGAGCGGCCTCGGGACGGAGAAGGGCCGTGACGCGATCCGCGCCTACCAGCGCCAGAAGTCCCTGTACTGGGGCACCTCCGACGCTCCCCTTCCCTGGGCCAACTGACCCGGCATGCCCGCCCCTCTGGAGAGACTCATGCACCGCACACCGCCCGGTCCGATCGCCCGGCTCCGTTCCCTGCGCTACGTCGAGCTGCACACGCCCGCCTTCACCGAGGCCGCCGACTTCTACGAGGAGGTCTGGGGGCTGGAGACCGTCGAGTCCGACACCGGCGCGCACTGGCTGCGCGGGACCGGCGACGAGCACCACGTCCTGCACCTCACCGAGAGCGAGCGCGTGGGCCTCGGCCGGATCGCGTTCTCCGTCGCCACCCCCGCCGAGGTCGACGAGGCGGCGCGGCGCCTCGAAGCCCGGGGCATCGTCCCCCTACTCGGCCCCGGTCCGCTGGACCAGGCGGGCGGCGGCTACGGACTGCGGTTCACCGACCCCGAGGGGCGCCTGATCGAGATCAGCGCCCAGGTCGAGGCGGTCGCCCCGCGCGGCCGGGACGGCGCGGTACCCGTCGGCGTCACCCACGCGGTGCTCAACACCACCGACATCGACGCGGCAGTCGCCTTCTACTGCGATGTCCTCGGGCTGCGCGTCTCCGACTGGTCCGAGCACCAGATGGCGTTCCTGCGCTGCAACGCCGACCACCACTGCATCGCCTTCAACCAGGCCGAGTGGACCTCCCTCAACCACGTCGCGTACGAGATGAACTCGGTCGACCACTTCATGCGGGGCCTGGGGCGGCTGCGCCATCACGGCATCACCCCTCAGTGGGGCCCCGGCCGGCACGGCCCGGGCAACAACACCTTCTCCTACTTCACCGATCCGTCCGGCCTTGTCTGCGAGTACACCTCCGAGGTGGCCCAGATCGTCGAGGACGCCTGGATCGCCAGGGTCTGGCGCCGCGTGCCGGAGCTGTCCGACCTGTGGGGGACGGCCGGGCCGCCCTCGAAGGAGATCCGCTGCCACATGGCGGGCACGCCGGACCCGGGCCCGCTCGCGCCCACTTCCTCTCCCACTCCCACCATCACCGCCAACGCCACCGTCACCGACTCCCGGAAGGACATCGCATGAGCACCGTACGCAAGGTGGGCATCGTCGGCTGGGGCGCGATCGGCCGCGTCGTCGGCACCGCGCTCACGCAAGGGGAGGTGAGCGGCGCCGAGTTGGTGTGCGTCGTCGACAACCGTCCGCTGGGCGAGGCGGCGCCCGCCCCTCAGGTCACCTTCGAGGAGGCGCTGGAGCTCTGCGACCTCATCGTGGAGGCCGCCGGCCAGGGCGTCGTACGGGAGTGGGGCGAGCGGGTGCTCGCCTCCGGCACCGATCTGCTGGTCGCCTCGACCGGGGCGCTCACCGACGAGGACCTCGCGAAGCGGCTGCTCGCTGCGGACCCGGGCCGGGTGTACTTCACGGGCGGCGCGGTGGGGGGTCTCGACCTGCTCCAGGCCGTACGGTCCCTCGGTCCCGTGGACGATGTCCGGCTGACCACCACCAAGCTGCCCTCGACGCTCGAACAGCCCTGGATGAGCGAGGAGTTGCTCCTCCGGATGCGCACGGCGACCGGTCCGGTCGAGGTCATGTCCGGCACCGCGCGCGAGGTCCCGGTGAAGTTTCCCCGGTCGACGAACGTGGCCGCCTCCGTCGCGCTCGCCGTCGGCGACCTGGACGCTGTGCGGGTCCAGGTCGTCGCCGACCCGGCGGCGCACCGCACGCGGCACGTGATCGAGGCGTCGGGCCCGCACGGGGCGTACCGCTTCGAGATGGAGCACGTACCGGACGCGGACAACCCCGCGACCAGCCAGGTCGTGCCGTACGCGGTGCTGCGCAGCCTCGCCGCGATCGCCGGGCGGACGGGGCAGATCCTGTGAGCGGCCGCGTCGACGCGCATGTCGACGTGCATGTCGAGGAGGCTGGCGACCACGGTCCGCTCCTGCTGTGCCTGCACGGCATCGGCTCGTCGTCGGCGGCGTTCGCACCGCAGCTCGCCGAACTCTCGTCGTACGCGCGGGTCGTCGCCTGGGATGCCCCCGGATACGCCAAGTCGCCCGACCCCGAAGTCCCTCTCAACCTCGACGACTTCGCGGACACGGCGGCCGGGCTCATCCGGGAGCGCGGCGGACGCGGCCATGTGCTCGGTGTCTCCTGGGGCGGCGTCATCGCGCTGCGGCTCGCCGCACGCCACCCGGACCTCGTCGCCTCGGTGATCGTCGCCGACTCCAGCCCCGGCTCGGGTACGGACGAGGGGAAGGCCGCGGGCATGCGGGCCCGCGCCACCGAGCTGGCCGAACTCGGCCCGCGCGCCTTCGCCGAGGCGCGTGGACCGCGCCTGGTGTCGCCCGACGCCCCGGACGAACTGGTCCGGCGGGTCGTGGAGACCATGGCCGGCTCGGTGCGGCTACCGGGTTACGCGTACGCCGCCGAGTCCATGGCCTCGGCCGACCTCCGCGCCGAACTGCCCTCGGTCGCCGCGCCCTCGCTGGTGCTCTGCGGCGACCAGGACCGGGTCACCGGCATCGATGCGAGCCAGGCCATCGCCGGAGCCCTCCGCAGGACCGCCTTCGTGATCGTCAAGGACGCCGGTCACCTGGCCAATCAGGAGCAGCCCGGGCGCTTCAACGCCTGGGTCCTCTCCCACCTCCGCATCACCGCACGCATCCCCGAATAGGAGCCGATTCCCATGCCTCTGACCACCACCGCGTACGACGACGGCGGCGACCTCGCCGCGTACACCGACTCGCTCATCGCCACCAAGGCCTCCCGTGTGGCGGACTTCGGCACCCTGTCCTTCCAGGAGAAGGCCGGCCCGCAGTACCGCCGCGGCCAGATCCGCTACGTCGGTTCGGGCGCCACCGGCAACCACGAGAGCGACAACCGCATCATCCCGTCCGGCGGCTTCACCTTCTCCAACATGCTGCTCCCGCCCGGCGCCGAGGGCCCGGCCCACACCCATCACGACGTCGAGGAGGCCTTCTTCGTCCTGGAGGGCGAGGTCAAGGTCGGCATCCACCGCGGGCCGGACGAGGTCGAGTACCGCACGCTCGGCTACCGCGACATGATCGTCGTCCCGGCCGGCGTGACGCGTTCGCTCAAGAACGAGGGCGACACCGACGCCCTGTTCTGCGTCGTCATCGGCACGCAGAAGCCGCAGGTGCCGACGTACCCCGAGTACTCGCCGATGCACGGTGTCACCCGTGACTGACCCGAAGGTCGTCGTCGTCACCGGGGCGGGCCGTGGCCTGGGCATGGCCATGGCCCGCCGGGCCGGCGAGGACGGCTTCCGGGTCGTCGTCGCCGAGCTGGAGAGGGAGCGGGGAGAGCGGGCCGCCGCGCAGCTCCGCGCGGAGGGCGTCGACGCCCGCTTCGTACCCTGCGACGTCGCCGACCCCGCGTCGGTGGACGGGCTCGCGGCGGCCGTGCGCGAGACCGGACCGCTGTACGGACTCGTCAACAACGCGGCGCTCGCCAACGGAGTCGGCGGCAACGAGTTCCAGGACATCGATATCGAGGTGTGGGACCGGCTGATGGCGGTCAACGCCCGCGGTCCCTGGCTGGTGTCGAAGGCTCTGTATCCCCTCTTCGGCTCTCCGGGCCGGATCGTCAACATCGCGTCGGACGCCGCCCTCTACGGCTCCCCGCGCCTGGCCCACTACATCGCCTCCAAGGGCGCGGTCATCGCGCTGACCCGGGCGATGGCCCGTGAACTCGGCGACAAGGGGATCACCGTGAACGCGGTCGCCCCCGGTCTCACCGAGGGCGAGGCGACCGAGACCGTACCGGCCGAGCGGCACGACCTCTACCGCGCGAACCGGGCGGTCTCCCGGCCGCAGCAGCCTGAGGACCTCATCGGGATCGTCTCCTTCCTGCTCGGTGAGGAGTCCCGCTATCTGACCGGACAGGTGATCGCCGTCAACGGCGGATTCACCATGAACTGACCTGTAGGACCGACCTGTGGGACCGAACTGTGGGACCGACCTGTAGGAGTGATGAGTGATGGATCTGGGCCTCGCCGACCGCACGATCGTGGTCACCGGCGGCAGCTCGGGTGTCGGCCTGGCCACGGTCCGCGCCCTGCTCGACGAGGGAGCCCGCGTGGCCACCTGCGGCCGTGACGCCGACCGGCTGGACAAGGCCGCCGCCGGGCTCGGTGCCGGACGCGACCGGCTGATGACCGAGGTCTGCGACGTACGGGACCGTGACGCGGTCGCCCGATTCGTGCGCCGCGCTGCCGAGGAGTTCGGGGGCGTCGACGGGCTCGTCAACAACGCCGGGCAGTCCCGGATGAAGGGGCTCGACGACGCGACGCCCGAGGACTGGCGGGACGAGCTGGAACTCAAGTTCGCCGGGGTCCTCAACCCGCTGCACGCCGCCCGCCCGTACCTCACCGCCTCCGACGCGGCGAGCGTCGTCAACATCAACGCGGTCCTCTCGAAGCAGCCCGAGACCCGTCTGATCACCACCAGCGCCGCACGCGCCGGCATCCTCAACCTCTCCAAGTCCTTGTCGATCGAGCTGGCCGGCGACGGCATCCGGGTCAACTCCGTGTGCCTGGGGCTCATCGACACCGGCCAGTGGACCCGCCGCCACGCCGCGGCCGGCACCGGGGAGAGCTACGAGGACTGGCAGGCCGAACTGGCCGCCGACCGCGGGATCGCGCTCGGCCGCCTCGGCCGGGCCGAGGAGGTCGCGTACGCGGTCGTGACCCTGCTCTCGCCCCGCGCCTCGTACATCACCGGCACCGGCATCGACGTCTGCGGCGGCGTCGGCCGCTCCATCCTCTGAGGAGACACCATGCGTTACGACAACGGAGGAGACCTCCTCGTCGCCGTCCTGCGCGAGCTCGGCGTCGACACCGTCTTCGGCATCGTCAGCGTGCACAACCTGCCGCTGGTCGAGGCCGTCGACCGCGAACTGCGGTTCGTGCCCGTGCGGCACGAGGCCTCCGCCGTCAACGCGGCGGACGCCTACGGAAGGACCCGCGGCTCGATCGGCTGCGCGCTGACGTCGACCGGTACGGGTGCCGGCAACGCCGCCGGTTCGCTGATCGAGTCGCTGAGCGCGGGCAGCTCCGTCCTCCACGTCACGGGCCAGGTGGAGAGCGAATTCCTCGGCAGCGGACGGGGGTTCATCCACGAGACCAAGGACCAGCTCGGCATGCTCGCCGCCGTCTCGGCGTACGCGGCGAGCGTCCCCGACGCCGAGCAGGCGGGGCGGATCCTGCGCGAGGCGGCGCAGGCGGCCCTGGCCGCGCCGGGCGGTCCGGCCAGCGTCGAGTGGCCGATCGACCTCCAGTACGCGGCCCAGACGGACGCCCCCGCGGAGCTTCCCGCACGGGTCCGTCCCGCGCCCACGGCGGGTGAACTCGCGGCCGCCGGGACCCTCTTGGCCTCGGCCCGCCGCCCGCTGATCTGGGCGGGCGGCGGCGCCGCCGGCGCCCGCGACCAACTCACCCCCCTCCTTGAGGCGACCGGGGCCGGACTGCTCACCTCCAACTCCGGGCGGGGCACGGTGCCCGAGGACCACGAGCAGGTCATCGGCAACTTCGCCACCGCCCCCGCCGTGCGGGCCCTGCTCGCCGACGCGGACGTGCTGGTCACCATCGGCACGCACTTCCGCTCCAACGAGACCGCCGACTACACGCTCGGTCTCCCCACCGCGCACATCCAGATCGACGTCGACGCGGCGGCGCTCGGCCGCGTGTACCCGGTCACGCACCCGCTGCATGGCGAGGCCACGACCACTCTCGCCGGTCTGGCCGGGTACGCCCGGCCCGCCGAGGACGGCTGGCGCGAGCGCGTCGCCTCCGTCCGTAGCGAGGTACGACAGGCGCTCCACACCTCCATCGGCCCCCAGGCCGCGATCTGCGACGCCATCCGAGCCGCTCTGCCCCGCGAGGCGGTCGTCGCACGCGATGTCACGATCGCCTCCAGCAGCTGGGGCAACCGCCTCCTGGAGATGTACGGCACGCGGGACAACGTCTTCCCACGGGGCGGCGGCATCGGGCAGGGCCTCGGCATGGGCATCGGTGCGGCGCTCGCCCGGCCCGACGCGCCGACGGTCGTCATGGCGGGTGACGGCGGACTCGCCGTACACCTCGGCGAACTCCTCACCCTCGCCCAGGAACGGCCCCGGCTCACCCTGATCGTCTTCAACGACGGCGGGTACGGCGTGCTGCGCAACATGCAGGACCGCTACGGCGAACGCCGTTCGGGCGTCGACCTCACGACCCCCGACTTCGAACTCCTCGCGCGCGCCTGCGGGTTGCCCTATCTGCGGATCGCCGCCGAGGAGCACGCCGATCCCGTCATCCGCCAGGCCGTGGCCTCGCACGGGCCGACGCTCGTCGAGGTCGACCTCACGGCCCTGGGGCCGATGAAGACCCCGTTCACCCCGCCGGTCCGGATCCCGGGCCAGTAGCCCACCCCGTACCGCTCCCTCACCGGAAGGAGGCACCAGACCATGAGCGAGAACACGCTGCGGCTGATCGTCCGCCGTATGACCTGGGAGGCCGAGGGCGTCCTGTCCGTCGAACTCTCCGACCCCGACGGCAAGCCCCTGCCCGCCTGGACGGCCGGCGCCCACATCGACGTCCACGTCGGCGGCCACGTCCGCCAGTACAGCCTGTGCGGCGACCCGCAGGACGTGGGTGTGTACCGCATCGGTGTGCTCAACGAGCCCTCCTCACGCGGGGGTTCGCGTTACGTGCACACGACGCTCCGTCCCGGCCAGACCGTCGCGGTCTCCGAGCCGCGCAACCACTTCGTCCTGGAGGACGCCGACGCCTACGTGTTCGTCGCGGGCGGCATCGGGATCACACCGCTTCTCGCGATGGCCCGGGAGGCAGCGCGGCGCGGGGCTCCCTGGCGCATGGTCTACGGCGGCCGGAGCCGGGTGTCGATGGCGTTCGTCTCCGAACTCACCGCGCTCGGCGGTGATGTGACGTTCGTTCCGCAGGACGAGTCGGGCCACATCGACCTGGACGCGGCACTGTCAGGGCTCTCCGACGGCACGCTCGTCTACTCCTGCGGCCCCGAACCACTGCTTGCGGCCGTGGAGGCGCGGTGCCCTGAGGGCCGGTTGCGGCTCGAGCGGTTCGCCGCCCCGGTCGTCGAACGCACCGGGGACGACGAGGCGTTCGAGGTGGAGTGCCGCAAGTCCGGCCTCACTCTCAGCGTCGGCGCGGACACCTCGATCCTCGACGCCGCGGAGAGCGCCGGAATCGGCGTCGACAGCTCCTGCCGCGACGGGATCTGCGGCTCGTGCGAGACCCGCGTGCTCGACGGGACGCCGGACCACCGCGACTTCCTGCTCAGCGAGTCGGAGCGGGCCGCGGGCGCCACGATGATGATCTGCGTCTCGCGGTGCGCCTCCGGCCGGCTCGTCCTCGACCTGTGACCCTGACCCTGATCCCCCCGCACTCTCAGGAGACATCGTGACCGACCCCACGAGCGGCGCCTGGCCGTACCTGGACGTCCATCAGTCCCGTACGCACGAACCCACCGCCTATGAGTACAAGCTCGCGGCGACCCTCGAAGAGGTCTTCACCCACGAGGGTCACGAGATGGCCGACGTGGTGCGCGGGCTCAACGCCCGCAAGGTCCATGCCGCCGACGGCGCGCCGTGGACCGAGGAGTCCTTCCGCGCCGAGATGAACCGACTGGGAGCCTGACGTGACGCTGTCGCCCACCGCCACCGCCGACCACATCTACGCCACCGGTCTGCGCAACCAGTGGCACCCCGTCGTCCCTTCCCGCTTCGTCGCCCCGGGCGCGATGCGCAAGGTGACCGCGCTCGGCGAACAGTGGCTGCTGTTCCGCCGCTCCGACGGCGGGCTCTCCATGCTCGCCGACCGCTGCCCCCACCGGGGCGCTCCCCTGTCGCTCGGGAAGCACCTCGGTGACCGGGTGGCCTGCTGGTACCACGGCGTCGAGGTCGAGACCGACGGGACGGTCTCCTCCGTCCCCGGGCTGCCCGGCTGCAACCTGGAGGGCAAGAAGCTCGTCACCTCGCTTCCCGTGCGCGAGGTCGGCGGCGCGATCCTCGCCTACTTCGGCGACGAGGAACACCCCGAGCCGGTGGACCTGACACTGCCGGAGCCGCTGACGGACCCGGAAGTGGACGCGTTCCTCTGCTACGCCGAATGGGACGTGCCCTGGCGGTACGCCGTGGAGAACCTCCTCGACCCGATGCACGGCGCTTTCCTCCACGCCGAGTCGCACACGATGTTCGACGGTGACACGACGGCCAAGTTCCGTATCCGGGAGACCGACCGGGGCTACTTCTTCGAGAAGACCGACCAGCGGGGCGTCAACTTCGACTGGGTCGAGCTGTGCCGTACCGGTGTGGACTGGGTCGACCTGTCCATCCCGTACCCGCCGTCGGCCGGTCCCGGCGGACCCTTCGGCATCGTGGGCATGGTCTGCCCGGTGGACGCCGAGCGCAGCGGGGTCTTCTTCTGGCGCTACCGCCGTGTCGCCGACTGGCAGCGCGCGACCTGGCGCTTCCTGTACCGGACGTTGATCGAGAAGCGGCACTGGGAGGTCCTGGAGCAGGACCGCGTGATGCTGGAGGCCATGCCCGCGGACGCCGACCAGCAGGAGAACCTCTACCAGCACGACCTCGGGGTCGTACGGCTCCGGCGGCTGTTCCGGGCGGCCGCGGACACCCAGTCCTCGGCGTCGGCCTCGGCCGGAGCCTGACAGGAGAACCGCCATCGCCCATACGGGTGTGCCCCGCCCCGCCCCGCCCCGAGGTGAGACGAGGCACACCCGTACGCGGAGCTGGGCGCGCTGCTGGCCACTTCTGGTCGGTAGCCATGGGGGACTCTGGTGCACCGCACCGGAGTTGTGGTTTGCTCGACTCATGAGCCTTCTCGTGATGCGTCGACACGTGGACTACGTGCGCGTCACGACCATGGCCTGTTCCGGCTGACATCGAGGCCTCGACCCGGCGTCCGGACAGCCACGCGCTCACCCCGAACGGCTCTTGGACGCCACTCGTACGGCCTCGTCCTGCCCTGCGGCCCGTTCCTCCCGCCTTGCCTTCCGGATTTCTGGCAGTCGACACGCGGCCGCGCACACACCATCCGCATCAGCAGGAGGAGACGCATGAGCGTCGACAACGACTTGTACGAGAGCGCCGACACCGCCGGTTCTCCCGATCCGGCGCGCTTCACCGTGGAATGGGAGGAGTGGCACCGCGACAAGGACGCCCGGCTCGCCGCCGAGCACGGCTTCCTCGCGGTCACCGGTCTGCACTGGCTCTCCGCCGAGCCGCAGAGCTTCCCTGGCACGCCCGGCACCTGGTCGACGGGGCCCGAGGGCGTCACCGTCGATCTCGACGACGAGACGGAACTCGTCGTCGACGGCACGGCGGTGCGGGGGCGGCACCTCTTCGGCGTCATTCCGGAGCGCGGCGGCGTCAACGCCGTCTGGAAGGACACCGTGATCGAGGTCGCCAAGCGCGGCGGCCACGACGTGGTCCGGCCGCGCCACCCCGACCACCCGCTGCGGACCGCGTTCACCGGGACGCCCGCGTACACTCCCGATCCGCGCTGGGTGGTCACGGGCCGCTACGAGGCGTTCGACGAGCCGCGACCGACCACGGTCGGCGCGTCCGTGGAGGGGCTTCGTCACGTGTACGACGCTCCGGGCCGTATCGTCTTCCGGCTGGACGGACAGGAGTTGAGCCTGACCGCGTTCAACGGGTTCACACCCGGCAGCCTCACGGTGCTGTTCACCGACGAGACCTCGGGTGTCACCACGTACGCGGCCAACCGCCAGCTCAGTGCGGACTCGCCCGCGCCCGACGGCGCGGTCGTGCTGGACTTCAACCGCTCCACCAATCTGCCCTGCGCGTACACCGACTTCGCGACCTGCCCGCTGCCGCCGGCCGAGAACCGACTGCCCGTGGCGGTCGAGGCGGGGGAACGCATCCCCCGGGAGCGCGGACCTGTCGCCTGACGGAACCCCCAGTTGTTGCCGCGGTATGGCGACGGCATGGCGACCTCGTGACGGCACCGCACGTCGTCCCGTCGTGGCCGTGCCGCGCGCCTAGCATCTCGGGAACGGCCCTGTCACCTGCTCGGTGCAGGGCCACTCCCCCGTCGCTGCCAAGGGCAGGTTCGCCATGAGCATCTCCCCCACCCCTACCGCCACCATCACCGTCGGTCAGGCGGAGCCGCGGCTCCGCGAGCTGTACGTGGTCGACGTCCGCACCCCGGGCGAGTTCGCGTCCGGCCACCTGCCCGGCGCCGTCAACGTCCCCCTCGACCGCGTCCAGGACAGCCTGTCCGACCTGCGAGGCGCGGCGACCGACGGGACCCTCCTGCTGGTGTGCGCCTCAGGTACCCGCTCCGAGAAGGCCGTCGCAGCACTCTCCGCCCACGGACTCACCGCGTCGAGCCTCTCCGGCGGCACTGGGGCCTGGGCCGCCGCCGGCCACGCACTTGAGTTCCCGCCCGGTCCCGTACGGGCCGTCTGGGGGATGGAGCGCCAAGTCCGCTTCACCGCAGGCGCTCTGGTCCTGCTCGGCCTGGCCCTCGGGCTGCTCGTGCACCCTGCGTTCCAGCTTCTGTCGGCCGGAATCGCCGGAGGCCTGGTCTTCTCCGCCCTCACCGACACCTGCGGCATGGCAGCGGCTCTCGGCCGGCTTCCCTTCAACCGCCGGGGTGCGGCACCTCAAGCGTGATGAGTCGCTCTCATCAGGGGCGGCTTGGGGTTGTCCCGTAAAGGTTGGTCGTCACGGGGGTGCGTCGCGCAGATCCCGGATGTACCAGTCGAACCGTTCGGCGTCATTGCTCTGCGCTTGCCTGCCGGGGGTGAATCCTGCCCGCCGCGCGACTGCGGCGGATGCGGGATTCTCCGGATCGACCTGGATCACGGCCTCCTCCCCCCCTTCGGCGGCCGCGTACTGGGATGCCAGGAGGACCGCGCGGGTGGCCAGGCCACGCCCTCTCCAGGACGGATAGAGGCCGTAGGCGACATTCACCTGGCCGGGAGCCAAGCCCTCTCCTGCGAACCGCAGGTCGATCGTCCCCGCGAGCGCCCCGTCGGCGCCGGCCCGGATGCCGAAGGCGCGGAGGGGACCGGCCGTGCTCCACTGCTCCCAGCAGTGCCGGAAGTACGCCTCGACACCCTCGCGTGTGCCCGGACCGCCGTTGAGCCAGCGAACCAGCAGCTCATCCTCGCCCGCGAGGTGCGCCTCCACATCGTCCAGGCGCAGCGGCGACAGAGTGATGATCCCGTCGGACAGTCTCACTTCATGCATCCGCTGATTCTCGACGCCGAAGACGCGTCGCACCATCGGATTCCGCGGGCCGACGTCACCCGGAGCCAACTCACCTTTCGGGCCGGTTGTGAACGCCGTACTTCGCGCGTATGGCATGAGATTCAGTATGCGAGACGCGGCAGGACAAGACATTGACGTGTCCGGTTTCCACTGCAAGTCTCTTGGCCGTGAGCAGTTCCGAGAACCTCGCCGCGCGGCTCCACGTCGATCTTCGACGTCAAGCCAGCGCCATCTGTGCTGTCGGTCGATAGACCCACCGGCAGGCCTCTTTCTCCTGCCCGCCGGATTTCTTCTCCGGCCAGCTTTCCCTTCCCGCCGTTCGGCGGTTCCCATTCCCTTGCCCGGAACTCTGGCGCGCCTATTCGAATAGGCGCCATCCAGCCGTTCCATCGAATGTGAACAGGATTTTCCATGACCACGATGGCGTCGACCCGACGACAGTTCCTCACTCTGCTCGGTCTTTCCGCGGTCGCGGTGAGCTGCGGCACGTCCGCCGCGGGGACTTCCGGAAAGGGCCAGACCCGGACGCTGCGCTACCAGGGCTGGGCAGGGCAGGTCACCTTGCCGGAGCTGGCCGAGGACCTCGGCTACCTGGGGGATGTGAAGCTGGAGTGGGTCGGCAACACGATCAGCGGGCCGCAGGACATCCAGTCCGCGGCCACCGGACAGACGGACTTCGGCGGCGCGTTCAACGGCGCGGTCGTCAAACTGGCCGCGAACAAGACCCCCATCAAGGCTGTCATCAGCTACTACGGATCCGACCAGCACGCCTACAACGGTTACTACGTCCTCAAGGACAGCCCCATCCGCTCCGCCCGCGATCTGGCCGGCAAGAAGGTCGGAATGAACACGCTCGGAGCCCACGCGGAGGCGATGCTCGACATCTACCTCCAGCGTGGCGGGCTTTCCGGGGCCGAGATCGACAAGGTCGAGCCGCTGGTCGTGCCTCCGGTGAACGCTGAGCAGTCGCTGCGCCAGAGGCAGATCGAGGTGGCCGTACTCGGCGGCATTCTGCGGGACAAGGCCCTCGCGACCGGTGGAATCCGGCCGCTCTTCACGGACTTCGAACTGCTCGGCGCCTTCAGCGCCGGCACCTACGTGATGACGGACCGCTTCCTCAAGCAGAACCCCGACACGGCCCGGACCTTCGTCACCGCCGTGGGACGGGCAATCGAGTGGTCGCGCACCACTCCGCGCGCCGAGGTCATCGCCCGGATGACGGACATCGTGAAGAAGCGCGGTCGCAACGAGGACACCACACCCCTCAAGTACTGGCGGTCCTACGGCGTCGCCGAGACGGCCGGCCGGATCACCGGCAAGGAACTCCAGCTCTGGATCGACTGGCTGGCCGAGCGCGGCGACATCCAGAAGGGCCAGGTGAGGGTGGACGACCTCTACACCAATGAGTTCAACGCCTCACCGACCACCTCACCGGCCACCTCCGCGTCGACGAGCGGGAGCTGATCCCATGCCGGCATCCAACACATCCAGTACATCCCCCACACCCAAGATCGTGTTCGAGGGCATACGGAAGGTCTTCACGGTCAAGGACTCAGCGAAGTCCCGGGAGTTCACGGCCGTCGACGGCATCGACCTGGAGATCGCGGCGGGCGAGTTCGTCGTCCTCGTAGGGCCCAGCGGCTGCGGCAAGTCGACGCTCCTTGACCTGCTCGGCGGTCTCGCCCGGCCCACCGGCGGACGGATCCTGCTGGACGGCGAACCCGTCACCGGTCCCGGCCTGAACCGCGGCATCGTCTTCCAGCAGTACGCGCTGCTGCCGTGGCGTACGGCGCAGGGAAATGTCGAGTTCGGCTTGGAGGCCACCGGCGTGCCGCGCCGCCAACGGGGCGCACGGGCGCGGGAGTTCCTGGATCTGGTCGGCCTGTCCGGGTTCGAGAACCGGCATCCGCATGAGCTGTCGGGCGGGATGCGGCAGCGGGTGGCGATCGCCCGTAGCCTGGCGTACGACCCGGACGTGCTGCTCATGGACGAGCCGTTCGCCGCGCTGGACGCCCAGACCCGTGAGTCGTTGCAGGACGAACTGCTCCACATCTGGCAGCGGACGGGAAAGACCGTCGTCTTCATCACGCACAGCATCGACGAGGCCGTCTATCTGGGGCAGCGCGTCGCCGTCATGACGTCCAGGCCGGGCCGCATCAAGCAGGTCGTGCCGATCGCCCTCGGCTCCCGCGCCGACACGGACGACATCCGTTCCACTCCCGAGTTCGCACACCACCGTCACCAGATCTGGTCGCTGCTCCACGACGAAGTGGCCAGGGCCCAGCAGTTGGAGAAGCAGGAGGCATCCGTATGAGCCTCACGACCCGCACGACCGCCATCACACCCACCACCGCCTCCACCACCACCGCCACCACCGCCACCACCGCCACCACCGCCGACAAGGCTCCCCCGCCGGTCCCTGCCCGCCTCGACGAAGGCAACCGCTCCCCCGCCCGGCCGACCCCCGTCCGCCAGGCGCTGCAACGGCTGACCTCCCTCCTCGCGAAGGGCGTCACCAAGTCCGCCGCGATTGCGGCCCTCCTCCTGCTGTGGGAGACCGCTCCCCGGCTCGGCCTCGTCGACCGGACCTTCCTGCCGCCGTTCAGTGAGGTCGCCGTCGCCTGGTGGGCGCTGGCGGCCGACGGGCAGCTCGCCGACAACACCCTCGCCAGCCTGGTGCGCTCGTTCAGCGGATTCGGTCTGGCCGTGGCCGTCGCCGTACCCCTCGGTCTGCTGATCGGCTGGTACCGGCCCGTCGCCGATCTGCTCGGTCCGCTGCTCGAGGTGTTCCGCAACACCGCCGCGCTGGCCCTGCTGCCGGTCTTCGTCCTGCTCCTGGGCATCGGGGAGACCTCGAAGATCTCGATCGTGGTGTACGCGTGCACTTGGCCGATCCTGCTCAACACGATCAGCGCCGTACGCAGCGTCGACCCCACGCTCCTCAAGCTCGCGAAGTCGATGGACCTGTCCGCGCCCCGGCTCTTCCAGAAGGTCATCCTGCCGTCCGCCGTGCCCGTGATGTTCACCGGCATCCGGCTGGCCGGAGCGGGGTCGATCCTCGTCCTTGTCGCCGCCGAGATGATCGGGGCAAAGGCGGGACTCGGCTATCTGATCAACGCCTCGCAGTACAACTTCGCGATCCCCCAGATGTACGCGGGCATCGTCACGATCTCCGCCATCGGCGTGACCTTCAACCAGCTCCTGGTGGTCCTGGAGCGGCGGCTCAGCTCCTGGCGCGTGTCCCCCGGCGACTGATCCGGCCCGCCCACCCTCCCGCACGGCAACCCCATCGCCTCACCGTTCCCACGATCCGAGGAACCTCATGCCCGCGACCAGCCCCCGCCAACTGCACCTCAACGCCTTCCTGATGAACGCCGGCCACCACGACGCCGCCTGGCGCCACCCCCGTACCCAGCCCGAACGGGTCACCGATCTGCGCTACTTCCAGCAGCTCGCGCAGACCGCCGAGCGCGGGCTGCTCGACTCGGTCTTCCTCGCCGACGGTCTCGCCCTGTGGGGGAACGCCCGCTACAACGCGCTCGGCGGCTTCGAACCCCTCACGCTGCTGTCCGCGCTCGCGGCGGTCACCGAACGCGTCGGACTGATCGCCACCGTCTCCACCACCTTCAACGAGCCCTTCCACACCGCCCGCAAGTTCGCCTCCCTCGACCACATCAGCGGCGGCCGGGCCGGCTGGAACATCGTCACCTCAGGCACCGTCAACGAGGCCCGCAACTTCGGCCAGGAGGAGCACCTTGAGCACGGGCTTCGCTACGAGCGGGCCCGGGAGTTCGTCGAGGTCGCCACCAAGCTGTGGGACAGCTGGGAGGACGACGCGATCCTGCTCGACCGCGAGGGCGGCATCTACGCGGACACCGACCGGGTGCGGGAGATCGATCACCGCGGGGAGTACTTCGGGGTACGGGGTCCGCTGAACGTTCCGCGCAGCCCTCAGGGCCACCCGCTGCTGGTGCAGGCCGGTTCGTCGGAGGACGGGAAGGAGTTCGCCGCGCGGTACGCCGAGGCGGTCTTCACCGCCCAGCAGACCCTCGCGGACGGTCAGGCGTTCTACAAGGACCTCAAGTCCCGGCTCGCGCGCCACGGCCGCGGCGAGGACCAACTCCTTGTGCTTCCGGGCATCGCTCCCGTCATCGGCTCGACGGAGGCAGAGGCTCGCGCGCTCGAGCAGGAGCTGACGGAGCTGCAGATCCCCGAGTACGGGCTCGCCCAGCTGTCCGGGATGCTCGGCACCGACCTGACGGGGCTGGCGCTGGACGGGCCGCTGCCCGAGCTGCCCGAGGAGCGGGACATCAATGGCAACAAGAGTCGCTTCACGCTCGTCGCCGAACTCGCCCGCCGCGACGGACTGACCGTACGCCAGCTCATCGCCCGGCTCGGCGCCGGACGCGGTCACCGCGTCTTCGCCGGCACTCCGGAGCAGATCGCCGACGAACTCCAGGAGTGGTTCACCGAGGGCGCCGCCGACGGCTTCAACATCATGCCGCCCCTTCTGCCGAGCGGGCTTGAGGACTTCGTCGACCAGGTCGTGCCGATCCTTCAGCAGCGCGGCCTGTTCCGTACGGAGTACAGCGGCCGCACGCTGCGCGAGCACTACGGCCTCGCCCGCCCCGCCAACCGGCTGGTCGCGGCGGCCGCGCCAGAGGGGCGATCCGCATGACCGGACTCGACCTCACCACGGACGTCCTGGTGGTCGGCGGCGGCCCCGCGGCGACCTGGGCGGCGCTCAAGGCGGCCCGGGCCGGGGCGGACGTGGTCCTCGCCGACAAGGGCTACTGCGGCACGAGCGGCGCCACCGCTTCGAGTGGCACCGGGGTCTGGTACGTCCCGCCGGAACCGGCGGCGCGCGAGGCGGCCATGGCGAGCCGGGAGGCGCTGGGCGGGTTCCTGGCCGACCGGCGCTGGATGGCGCGGGTGCTCGACCAGACGTACGCGGGTATGAACGAGCTCGCGGCGGCGGGGCGCTACCCCTTCCCGACCGGGCCGGACGGACAGCAGCTCAGGAACGGCCTGCAGGGGCCGGAGTACATGCGCAGGATGCGGATCCGCGTCCAGCGGGCCGGGGCGCGCATCCTCGACCACAGCCCGGTGACGGAGCTGCTCACCGACCCCTCCGGGGCGGTCGCGGGCGCCCTGGGGCACCGGCGCCAGGCCGGACAGGCGTACCGGGTGCGCGCCGGGGCGGTCGTCCTGGCCACCGGCGGCTGCGCGTTCCTCAGCGGTGCGCTGGGCTGCAACGTCAACACCGGTGACGGTGCCCTGTTCGCCGCGGAGGCGGGCGCGGAGCTGTCCGGCATGGAGTTCTCCAACGCGTACGGCATCGCGCCCGAGGGCACCTCCGTCACCAAGACCGCGTTCTACTCCTTCGCCACCTTCTACCGCGAGGACGGCACGGTCCTGGAGGGTGCGGCCAGCCAGGGCGGCCGGTCCGTCATCGCGAGCACGCTGCTCAGCGAGAAGGTGTACTGCCGCCTGGACCGGGCGGACGCGGCCGCGCGGCACGCGATGCGGCTGGCCCAGCCGAACTTCTTCCTCACCTTCGACCGGCTCGGCATCGATCCCTTCACCCAGCGCTTCGCCATCACCCTGCTCGCCGAGGGCACGGTGCGCGGCACCGGGGGCATCCGTATCACCGGAGACGACTGCTCGACCACCGTCCCCGGGCTCTACGCGGCCGGGGACGCCGCCACACGCGAGGCGATCTGCGGCGGATTCACGGGCGGTGGCAGCCACAACGCCGCGTGGGCCATCTCCTCCGGCACCTGGGCGGGCCAGGGCGCGGCCCGCCACGCCTTCTCGCTCGGCTTCCGCTCCTCTGCGCGCCGTACGGTCCCGGCGGGCGGGGCCGGGCTCCGGCCCACAGGGACACCGGGCGTGGCCGGCAGCTTCCGTGAGGTGGTCGGCGCGGTGCAGGCGGAAGTACTGCCGTACGAGAAGAACTATCTGCGCCACGGCGAGCGGCTCACCGCCTCCCTCCGGGTCCTCGACGGCGTCTGGGAGGAGCTGCGGGCCACGCTGCGCGCCGAGGGTGGGGACGTGGTGCGGGCCCGGCAGGCGGCGGCGATGGCGGCACACGCCCGCTGGATGTACGCGGCGGCGCTCGCCCGCACCGAGACCCGAGGCATGGCGAAGCGGCTCGACTTCCCTGCCCAGGACCCCGGGCAGCACCACCGCATCGTCACCGGCGGCCTCGACCGGGTGTGGACCCGGCCCGAGCCCCTGACCACCACACCGGTGACCACCACACCGGACGTGCCCCTGGAGGTGGCCTCGTGATCGAACTGGTCTCGGCGGAACGCTGCATCACCTGCGACAAGTGCATCAAGGTCTGCCCCACGGACGTCTTCGACCGGGGTGAGGACGGCGTGCCGGTGCTCGCCCGCCGCGACGACTGCCAGACCTGCTTCCAGTGCGAGGCGAACTGCCCCGCCGACGCGCTGTACGTCTCGCCCCGGACCCGTCCCCTTGCCGCCGACGACCCCGCGCGCGACGAGGAACACCTGGCCCGTACCGAACTGCTCGGCAGCTACCGCCGGCACATCGGCTGGGGACGCGGCCGCACACCCGGCGCGCTGCGCGCCGTCGGCCCGTCCCTCGGACCGCCCGGGGACAAACGCCCCTCACTGCCCATCACCTCCTGATCGCCTCCTGACCACCTCCTGATCGCCCTTCTGATCGCCCTCCTGAAAGGACCCCTTCCATGACCACCAGTACCGGCTTCGAAGTCCGCAGGATCGGAGGCCGTATCGGCGCGGAGATCCTCGGCGTGGACCTCGGCGCCGACCTCGCCCCCGCCGTCGTCTCCGAGATCAACTCCGCGCTCCTGGAGCACAAGGCGCTCGTCTTCCGCGACCAGCGGCTCGACGAGGCGGGCCAGCTCCGCTTCGCGTCCCTCTTCGGCGAGCTCACGACCGCGCACCCGACCGTGCCGTCCGTCGAAGGCCAGCCCCAGATCCTGCCGGTCGACGGCGACGAGGGCATCCGCGCCAACCAGTGGCACACGGACGTCACCTTCGTCCGTACGCCGCCGAAGGCGTCCACCCTGCGCGGCATCGTGGTACCGCCCTACGGCGGCAACACCCTCATCGCCAACTCGGGCGCCGCCTACCAGGACCTGCCCGTGCCCCTGCGGGAACTGGCCGACAAGCTGTGGGCGGTGCATACGAACGACTACGACTACGCGGCCCCGAAGAGCGAGAAGGCGGCCGAGCACCGCAAGCGGTTCGTCTCCCGGAGGTACCGCACCGCCCACCCGGTCGTCCGGGTCCACCCCGAGACCGGGGAGCGGGGGCTGTTCATCGGCGGCTTCGCCCAGAGCATCGTCGGGCTCAGCCCCTCCGAATCCCGCGACCTGCTGCGCATCTTCCAGGCGTACGTCACCCGTCCCGAGAACGTCCTGCGCGTGGTCTGGCAGCCGGGCGACCTCGTCCTGTTCGACAACCGGATCACCCAGCACTACGCCCCCGACGACTACGGCGACCTGCCGCGACTGCTGCACCGCGTGACCGTCGCGGGCGACGTCCCGGCCGGTGTCGACGGCACGCTCAGCCACGTCATCGAGGGCGACGACGCCGGCCACTACACCCCTGCGGCGGTCTGAGCCCCGGAGGAGTCCGGACCTTCCAGAACACACATCGAGGCGCCTGACCTGGGTTTTCCCCGGTCAGGCGCCTCTCGTGCGTCTATCTGCGGCCTCCCCGGACGCGTGTCCTCCGGATTCGGTTGCGTGATCACGATCACTCTTGTTCCTGGGATTCCGTGTCAACCGGGAGACCCACGGCAGGCGTATGCGGGGTGTAGTCGGAGATCCGGGAGAGTTTGTTGACCGTCGAGGAGTTCGAAGAATTCTACGCCCACGCGGTGGCGCGGCTCACGGGCCAGTTGTACGTGATGCTCGGCGACCTGCACGAGGCGCAGGACGTCGTGCAGGAGGCCTTCGTCAAGGCCTGGAACCGGCGGCGGCAGCTCGACCGGGACGGACAGCCCGAGGCGTGGATCCGCACGGTCGCGTGGCGGCTCGCGGTGAGCCGCTGGCGGTTCCGTCGGCGTACCACCGAGGCGTGGCGGCGCGGCGGAGCGCCGCCGTCGGTCGAGGGCCCCGAGCCGGACCACCTCGTGCTCGTCGACGCGCTGCGCGAACTGCCGCCGCAGCAGCGGCGCACCCTCACTCTGCACTACCTGTGCGACCTGAGCGTCGACCAGGTCGCCGCCGAGACCGGTCTGTCGTCCGGCACGGTCAAGACCCACCTGTCCCGCGGCCGGGCGGCACTCGCCCACCGGATCGAGGACCCGCGGGGCGTACGCCCCCGCACCGAAGACCAGCGGGGCGCGCGCACCCGCACCGAAGACGAGCGGGGCGAGCACCCCCGTACCGACCACCCGTCCGGCGAGGAGGCAACCGGTGAATGAGTCCCGTGACCCGTCCCACGACGACCCGTCCTTCGACCCGCTGAGGTCGCTCTTCGAGGCAGCCGCCGACGCGGGCCGGGCCCGCGCCTCCTACCCCCCGGCCGCCGAGATCAGCTCCCGCGGGCAGCGTGTCCACCGGCGCCGACTCGCGGCCCTTGCCGTGGGCGCGTGCCTCGTCCTGGGCGGCGGGGGCGCCGCGCTCGCCACCCTGCTGCCCGGCTCGTCGCAGCCGGTCGTGCCCGCGATCACCCCGTCGGTGAGCGGCCCGACTCCGTCGAGTACGAGTACGAGCACGAGCGCCACCCTCCCGCCCGCCGTCGGCACCACCACCTCCCCGCCGCCGACCCCTCCCGGCTCCATCGCACCGGGCGCCACGACCACGGCGCCGCCCGGCGGAGCCGACTAGCCGTACCCCACCCCACCCTTCCGGGACCGCCACCGCACATCAGGCCGTCCCGCGCCCCGCCACGCCCTCCGAGAGAAGCAGACGCCCCCTATGGCCCTCATAGAACGAGATGTCCGGAACCCCGCACCGGCGGCGCCACCGGCAGCTATCCGCGAGCCCGGCCCGTCGACCGGGCGACGCCGCCTCCGCCTCAGCCTCCGCCTCGATGCAGGCGACCGTGACGTCCTGACGCTCTATCTGTTCACCCGCGTCGCGCTCCTCCTCACCGCGTACTGCACGGCCTGGCTCTTCCCTCGCGATCCGGAAGCCCACCACCCGGAGCCGTTCGCGGCCGTCGTCGGACAGTGGGACTGGAACCACTACCTGAACATCGCCCGCGACGGCTACTTCCCCGACGACCCGGCGGCGCGGCCCGCCGAATGGGACAACAGGGAGGCCTTCTTCCCCGGCTTCCCGCTCCTCCTGAGGGCGCTGCACCCCTTCGTACGCGACTGGACCGCCGCCGGACTCCTCATCTCCTTCGTCGCCGGAGCCGTCGCGGTGGTCGCCCTCGGCCGCATCGCCCGGCTCCACCTGCCCCAGGTGGCCGATGCCCGCCGGGCCGCGCTCCTCCTGCTCGTCTCGCCGTGCGCCGTCTTCCTCGCCGTCGGCTACACCGAGTCCTTCTTCCTCGCCTTCGCCCTGCCGGCCTGGCTCGCCGCACAGCGCCACGACTGGCGGCTCGCCGCGCTCCTGACGGCCTGTGCCACCACGGTGCGCGTGAGCGGGCTCTTCCTCCTCGCCGCACTCCTCGTCCACTTCGCCCTGACAGCCGGCCAGGCCCGTCGGCGCGCCGAACTGCGCCAACTGCCATGGCTGGCCCTGCCGGCGCTCCCGCCACTCCTCTACTTCTGGTACCTGTACGGGCACACCGGCGACTGGATGGCCTGGAAGCACGCCCAAGAGCGCGGCTGGTACCGCGAGTTCCACGCCCCCTGGGAGGCCTGGAGCACCACCTGGGAGGCCGCCTTCGACCACGGCTACACCGCCCCGTACGCCCTCCTCTGGCAAGCTGAGCTCATCGCCATGGGCGTCGGCCTGGTCATCGTCGTTCTTCTCGCGCGCGCCCGCCGTTGGCCCGAGACCGTCTACATCGCGCTCAGCCTGTGGGCCCTGGGCACCTCGTACTGGTACATGTCCATCCCCCGCGCCACGCTCCTGTGGTGGCCGCTGTGGATCGGCCTCGCCTGCTGGGCCTCCCGCAGGCCCCGGCTCTCAACCGGCTGGCTCTGCCTGTCGGTTCCGCTCTCCGTCGTCCTCGCCGTGGCCTTCTTCTCGGGACGCTGGGCGGGCTGACCCGCCGCCGGGCACGTACACAGCGCCGACCGGGTCGGACGCGCCGAACGCGCGCCGGTAGGCGGCGGGTGAGACGCCGAAGGCCGTTCGCATGTGCGCGCGCAGGGAGTTGCCTGAGCCGATGCCCGCCCGGTGTGCCACGAGGTCGATGGGGAGGTCGGTGGTCTCCAGGAGCTGCTTGGCCAATTCCAGGCGCTGGGCCGTGAGCCACTGCACGGGCGTCATCCCTACCTCGTCCCGGAACCGCCGGGTGAACGACCGCAGGCTCATCCGGGCGTGCTCGGCGAGCCGGGCGAGGGTGAGCGGCTCCCCGAGGTGTTCGAGGGCCCAGGCGCGCGTCGCGGTCGTGGTGGCGAGGGTCGGCTCGGGCACGGGCCGGTCGATGAACTGGGCCTGCCCGCCGTCCCGCCACGGCGGTACGACGCACATGCGGGCAGCCCGGTTGGCCGCCGCGGCACCGTGGTCGCGGCGGATCATGTGCAGGCACAGGTCGACCCCGGCGGCCACACCGGCGGAGGTGAGGACGTCGCCGTCGTCGACGAAGAGTACGTCCTCGTCGAGCTTGACCTCGGGATACGCCTGCCGGAACTCGGGGGCCAGATTCCAGTGGGTGGTGGCCGGCCGCCCGTCGAGCAGACCCGCGGCGGCGAGCACGTACGACCCCGAGCAGATGGACACCAGGCGCGTGCCTGGCTGGATCCCGGCGATGGCCGCGGCGACCTCTGGCGGCAGCGGGCCGCCGCGCCCCAGCTCCGGCATGGCGTGCGTCGGCGGTACGACGACGGTGTCGGCGGCGGCGAGCGCTTCGGGGCCGGCGGCCGGCTGGACGACGAAACCGGCGTCGCTCAGGACGGGCGTGCCGTCGGCGGTGCAGACGGTGACCTCGTACAGGGGGCGGCCCTCGTCGTCCTGGACGCTGCCGAAGACCCGGGACGGGATGCCGAGCTCGAAGGGCGGTACCCCGGGCAGGGCGAGCACCGCGACGCGGTGCGGTGTCGGTGTCGGTGTCCTCAGGGGCCTCTCGTCCATGGCCAAATCCTGGCACATAGTGGCCCGAGGGCCAACACCAGGCAGGGCCGGGAGGCGGGATCGTGAACGAGTAGCCGCCGGAGAGGTTCCGGCGGACGCCGATCGAGAAGGAACGAGGCGGAGAGCATGCGCGCGGTGGTCGTGGAGCAGTGGGGCGGTCCGGAGAAGCTCGTGGAGCGCGAGGTGGAGCGCCCGGAGCCGGGCCTGAACGAGGTGCTGGTGCGGGTGCACGCCGCCGGTGTGAACCCGGTGGACTGGAAGACCCGCGCGAGCGGCGCCCTCATCGAGTGGGGCGCGCTGCCGATCGTCGGCTGGGACGTCTCCGGCACGGTCGAGGCGGCGGGGCCTGGCGTCGGGCACCTCCGCCCGGGCGACGAGGTCTTCGGAATGCCGCTCTTCCCGCGCCAGGCGGGCGGATACGCCGAGTACGTCGTGGCGCCGGCCCGTCACCTCGCGCCGAAGCCATCGTCCCTCACCCACGTGGAGGCCGCGGCTCTGCCGCTCGCCGCGCTGACCGCCTGGCAGGCCCTCGTCGACGCGGCGGACGTACAGCCCGGCGAGCGCGTGCTCGTGCACGCCGCGGCCGGCGGCGTGGGTCACCTCGCCGTCCAGATCGCCAAGGCACGCGGGGCGTACGTCATCGGCACCGCCAGCGCCGCCAAGCACGAGCTGCTCCGGGAGCTCGGCGCGGACGAGGTGGTCGACTACCGCGAGGCCCGGTTCGAGGACGTCGTCTCCGACGTCGACATCGTCCTCGACGCCCTCGGCGGTGAGACGGCCGAGCGTTCCGTGAAGACGCTGCAGACCGGGGGTCGGCTCATCACCCTCCCCGGCCCGGACGACGTGCCCACCGCCCCCGACGGTGTACGGGTCGCATGGGTCCTGGTCGAGCCCGACCACCTGGGCCTGCGCGAGGTCGCCGCCCTGGTGGAGAGCGGCGCGCTGCGCCCGGTCGTCGACACGGTCCTGCCGCTGTCCGAGGCCGCGAAGGCCCACGAACTCGGCGAGCGGGGCCGTACCACCGGCAAGATCGTCCTGTCGGTCGTCTGACGCCTGGCAGGACGGCAGGACGGCTAGGGCGGCGGCCTGGGCGCGCGGCCGGGCGGGTCACCCCTGCGGGGCGAAGGGCCCGTGGAGGGCGGCCCATTGCAGCAGCAGGACGGTCTTGCCGTCGGCGATGCGCCCGTCGAGGGTCATGGCGAGGGCCTCGGTGAAGGGGAGTTCCAGCACCTCGATGTCCTCGCCCTCGGCCTCGACTCCGCCGCCGGCCCCGGTCCGGTCGGCGGGGGTGTACGGGGCGGCGAAGAAGTGGAGGCGCTCGGTGACGGAGCCGGGGCTCATGTAGGAGTCGAGGACGTGCGTGAGCGGCCCGAGGTCGACACCGAGCTCCTCGGCGCTCTCGCGCCTGACGGCGGTGTCCGGGTCGTCGGCGTCGAGCAGTCCCGCGGCCGCCTCGATGAGCATGCCGTCGGGGTGGCCGTTGACGTAGGCGGGGTAGCGGAACTGCCGGGTGAGCAGGACGCATCCACGGCCGGTGTCGTACGGCAGGACGACCGCGCCGTTCCCCCGGTCGTACGTCTCGCGCTGCTGGGTCTCCCAACGTCCGTCGCGGCGACGGTAGTCGAAGGTGGTCCGCCGCAGGACGTGCCAGCCCTGCGAGGTGAGTTCGACGTCGCGGACGACGACGTCCGGGTTGCGGCGCAGGTCGCGTCCGGCCCGGTCGAGACCGGTGCGGCCCCGGTGGTCGGGGGTGTCGACGCCCGGGAGTGCGGGTGTGGGTCGGTCGGTCATGGGGCGCTACAGTACATGCAGAACCGTGCAGAAACAGGAGAGAGTGTGCATGCTGGCTGCTGAGCGACGCGACCATCTGCTCGCCCTGCTCGCCCGCGAGGGCAAGATCGTCGCCAAGGACGTCGCCGCCGACCTGGGGATCTCCGAGGACAGCGTGCGGCGCGACCTGCGCGACCTCGCCGCCGAGGGACTGTGCCAGCGGGTGTACGGGGGCGCACTGCCCGCTTCCCCGGCGGTGGTCGACTACGCGGCCCGGCATGCGGTCGCCCCGGACGGCAAACAGAGGGTCGCGGCGCTGGCCGCCGGCCTGGTGCGGCCGGGCTGTGCCGTGATCCTCGACGGCGGTACGACCGCCCTGGCCGTCGCCCGGGCCCTCCCGCCGGAGCTCGACTGCACGGTGATCACGCACAGCCCCACGATCGCCACGGCTCTCCTCGACCACCCACGGGCCGAGCTCTTCCTCCTCGGCGGCCGCGTCTTCAAGCACTCGGCGGTCACGTGCGGCGCCGCCGCCGTCGAAGCGGCACAGAACGTCTCCGCCGACCTCTGCCTGCTCGGCGTCACGGGCGTCCACCCCGAGGCGGGGCTGACCACCGGCGACGCCGAGGAGGCGGCGATGAAGCGCGCCTTGTCCGCGCGGTCCGCGGACACGTACGTCCTCGCCTCCTCCGAGAAGATCGGCACGGCGTCCCGCTTCCGCGTGCTGCCCTGGGGGAAGGTCACGGCCCTCATCACGGACGCCGCCCCGCACGACCCCGTCGTGGAGCAGATCAAGGCGCTCGGCGTGGAGGTCCTGACCGCCCACCAGTGACGGGTGGCAGGCCGCCGCTTCGGCTCTCGCCATCGGGTCGGGTGCCGTCACATGTTCTTCATGGCGTGTGCATGGTCCTGGTACGGCTCCCCCGCGCATGATCGGCGGAACGCCCGCCCGCCGCCCGCACCCGTATCCCCATCCGTATCCGAGGAGCAGTCTCGCCATGTCCAACCGCCGTGCCTTCCTGGCCGGTTCGACCGCCGCGCTCGGTCTGGCCGCCGTCACCGCGACCGCCGGCCCGGCAGGCGCGACGCCCTCCGCGACCGTTCCTGATACGAGGGAGGGCTCGGGTACCCGGCCGCCGAGCTTCGTCGTCATCCTCGCCGACGACCTCGGTTACGGAGAGCTCGGCGCGTACGGCCAGAAGCTGATCACCACCTCCCGCCTGGACCGGATCGCCGCCGAGGGGCTCCGCTTCACCGACGCCTACTCCACCGCAGCCGTCTGCGCCCCGTCACGCGGCTCCCTGCTGACCGGACTCCACACCGGCCACGCCACGATCCGCGCCAACCCCTCCTCCGGCGGCCAGGGTTCGCTCACCGCCGACGACACCACGTTCGCCGAGGTGCTCCGGGCCCGCGGCTACCGCACCGCCGTCATCGGCAAGTGGGGGTTCGGACCGGAGGCCGCCGGACAGGACAGTCACCCGGCCGCCCGGGGCTTCGAGGAGTTCTACGGCTACATCGACCACAGTCACGCGCACCAGTACTACCCCGCGTACCTCTGGCACAACGACGTCAAGGAACCCATCCCCGCCAACGCCGGCGGCGTGAAGGCGGTGTACGCCCCGGACCTCCTGGAGCGGCGCGCACTGGAGTTCATCGGCAGCCACGCCTCCGAGCCGTTCCTCCTGCTGCTCACCCCGAACGTCCCGCACGCCCCCAGCGACATCCCCGACTCCAGTGCCTACGCCGACCGGAGCTGGACGGCCGCGAACAAGGGGCACGCGGCCCAGGTCACGTACTTCGACTCGCTCGTCGGCAAGGTGGTCGACCGGATCCGGGAGTTGGGGCTCGAGCAGGACACGATCGTCCTCGTCACCAGCGACAACGGCCCGCACGAGGAGGGCGGGGTAAACCCCGACCTCTTCGACGCGAACGGCCCGCTGCGCGGCTACAAGCGCAACCTCTACGAAGGCGGCGTACGCGTCCCCCTCGTCGCCTGGGGCCCCGGCCGGGTCCGGCAGGGCACGAGCGACCGCCCCACCCCGCTGACCGACGTGCTCCCCACCCTGGCCGAGCTCGGCGGCGCACCCTCCCCCACCGATGTCGACGGCCTGTCCGCCGCCCCCGTGCTCGCGGGCAGCGCGGACGCGGCGCGCCATGGGCACTTGTACTGGTTCCGCGACGAGCGGGGCGTCACCAGCCGGGCCAACGCGCAGGACGGCGGGCGGGCCACCTGGCTCGCCGAGGCCGTCCGCAAGGACCACTGGAAGGCCGTACGCTTCGCCCCCGAGCGGGACCGCAACCTCCCCGACGCCCAGTGGCAGGTGGAGCTGTACGACCTGGCCACCGATCTCGGCGAGACGCGGAACATCGTCGACAAGCACCCGGCCAGGGCGGCGGAGCTGGTGGCGTTGATGCGCTCCTCGTGGAAGGACGCGTACCCGCGCATCCCGTTCGGGGCCCGTCTGACTCTTCCCTCCCTGGCCGTTCCCGGCCAGGCGTTCACCGTGAAGGGCACGCTCGCCAACGGTTCCTCCCGCCCGTGGACCGCGGCCTCGCTCGCTCTGCGCGCCCCTGCCGGCTGGAGCGTGACCCTCACCTCCCCGGCGACCGCGGACCAACTCGCCGCCGGGGGACGGCTCACCGCCTCCTGGCGGGTCACCCCGCCCGCGAACTCCGCCCCGGCGAAGACCTGGACGCTCGCCGCGGAGGGCAGCGCCCTCACCCCGGCCGGCCCGGTCCGCTACCCGGCCACGGGCACGGTCCCGACCCCGCCCGCTGCCCCCACCCGCGACTCGTACCTCTCCGACCTCGCCTGGATCAGCGCCTCCAACGGCTGGGGACCGGTGGAGCGCGACGCGTCCAACGGCAAGAACGCCGCCGGTGACGGCCCGTTGATCTCCTTCGCCGGTACGACGTACCCGAAGGGCCTGGGCGTCCACGCGCCCAGCGACATCGCCTTCCATCTCGGCGGCGGCGCGGTCCGGTTCACCTCGCTGGTCGGCATCGACGACTTCTCCGCCAAGCAGAGCACCCTCGGCTCCACGCGCGCCAAGGTGTACGGAGACGACCGCCTGTTGCTGACCACCCCGACTCTGACGGCGGCCACCGGCCCGGTCCCGGTCGACCTGGACGTGCGCGGCGTCCGCGTCCTGCGGCTCGTGGTCGAGGACGCCGACAACCGCACGTCCTTCGACCACACCTCCTGGGCGCTGGCTCACATCACGGTGACCTGACTCTTCCCCGCGATGGTGCTACGCGAGGTCGGCGGCCACCCGGAACCCCATGTTGCCGGTCGAACTGTCTGGCGTGTTGGAGCTGCGGGCGGCCACCCGGTAGCGGTTGCAGTACGAGTCGTGGCACAGGTACGAGCCGCCGCGCATGGCCCGTGAGCCCCCCTCGCCGGGGGTGAACGGGTCCGCGCACCACTCCCAGACGTTGCCGACCGTGTTGTAGAGCCCGAAGCCGTTGGGGCGGAAGGACTTCGCGGGGGCGGTGCCCGCGTAGCCGTCGGCGGCGGTGTTGAGGGTCGGGAACTCGCCCTGCCAGATGTTGCACATGTGGCGGCCGCCGGGCGTGAGCTCGTCACCCCATGGGTAGCGGCGCTGTTCCAGGCCGCCGCGGGCCGTGTACTCCCATTCGGTCTCGGTGGGCAGGCGGGTGCCCGACCAGGCGCAGTAGGCCACGGCGTCGTGCCAGGACACGTGGACGACGGGGTGGTCCTGCCGGTCGGTCACCTGCGAGCCGGGGCCTTCAGGTTGGTGCCACGAGGCGCCCTCCACCGCCCGCCACCACGGGACGCCCTGTACGGGCGGGGACACGGCGGACACCTCCTCTCCGAGGAAGGCCCCGAAGGTGAAAGAGAAGCCGAAGCTCTCGGCCTCGGTGACGTGTCCGGTCGCCTTGACGAACGCGGCGAACTGGGCGTTCGTCACGGTCGTCGCCGCGATCCGGAAGGGTTCGACGACCGTCTCCCGGACCGGCCCCTCGGCATCGTCCGGAAACCCTTCCGGGTCGTCGGTGCCCATGAGGAAGCGCCCTCCGGGGAGGGCGAGCAGCTGCCGGGCCTCCCGGGAGGGCGGGAGCGGCCGGCGAGGCGGTGCGAGGGTCGCGACGGGGACGTCGGCGTGACCTGGGGTGCAGCACGTGGGCCGGGTTCCTGCTGCCATGGCGACGAGCGTAGGCGAGCGGGAGCACCCGTTCCATGTACGGCGGATGAAATGGGGAGCCGGTCGGTGAGCGCCGTGATTGCCCCCCCCCCCGGCGGGGGCGGTGGGGGAAGGGAGTGGGGGGGGGTTTGGGGGGCGCGGGCCAACCCGGGGGTGTGGGGGGGGGGGGTGGCGGTCGCGGGCAG
>NZ_JBHXPI010000061.1:0-32947 GCF_042718575.1 Streptomyces sp. NPDC058579 | reverse complement strand
CGCGCGGCCTCGTCCCCCAACTCCGGGAAGCGGCCCGCGCGCTGTCCCCGGCCCGCGAGCGCGACCTGGTCCACGCCCTGCGCGTCGCGGGCCTGCCGGTGACCTGATGGGCTTACCGTACGTGTCGGTGCGTGTCCGACATGGACTACTCGGGTAGGAAACATGATCGACTCCGGCGGTTCACGGCGGCGGTCTTGCTCCGGGGTGTGACGGGGCTTACGTTCTCCTCCTACGCACCGTGTCTACGTGCGTAGAGGCTCTCTGACGCCGCGCCGAAGGAGCAGCTCATGACCGACGTCGTACGCGCCGCACTCGTCCAGGCGACCTGGACAGGCGACACCGAATCCATGATCGCCAAGCACGAGGAGCACGCCCGCGAGGCGGCCCGGCAGGGTGCGAAGGTGATCGGGTTCCAGGAGGTCTTCAACGCCCCCTACTTCTGCCAGGTGCAGGAGCCCGAGCACTACCGCTGGGCCGAGCCCGTCCCCGACGGGCCGACCGTCACGCGGATGCGGGAGCTGGCCCGCGAGACCGGCATGGTGATCGTCGTCCCCGTCTTCGAGGTCGAGGGCGCCGGGTTCTACTACAACACCGCCGCCGTGATCGACGCCGACGGCACCTACCTCGGCAAGTACCGCAAGCACCACATCCCGCAGGTCAAGGGCTTCTGGGAGAAGTACTACTTCCGGCCCGGGAACGCCGGCTGGCCGGTCTTCGAGACCGCCGTCGGCAAGGTCGGCGTCTACATCTGCTACGACCGCCACTTCCCGGAGGGATGGCGCCAACTCGGGCTCAACGGCGCCCAGTTGGTGTACAACCCGTCGGCCACCTCGCGCGGCCTCTCCTCCTACCTCTGGCAGTTGGAGCAGCCCGCGGCCGCCGTCGCGAACGAGTACTTCGTCGCCGCGATCAACCGGGTCGGCCAGGAGGAGTACGGCGACAACGACTTCTACGGCACGAGCTACTTCGTAGACCCGCGCGGCCAGTTCGTCGGCGAGGTCGCCTCCGACAAGTCCGAGGAACTCATCGTCCGCGACCTCGACTTCCGCCTCATCGACGAGGTGCGGCAGCAGTGGGCCTTCTACCGGGACCGCCGCCCCGACGCCTACGACGGGCTGGTGCAGCCGTGAACGACCTGTACCACCGCCACCGCTCCGTCATCCCCGACTGGGTCGCCCTCTACTACAAGGACCCGATCGAGATCACCCACGGCGAGGGCCGGCACGTCTGGGACGCGGACGGGAGGAGGTACCTCGACTTCTTCGGCGGCATCCTCACCACCATGACCGCCCATGCCGTGCCCGAGGTCACCAAGGCCGTCGCCGAGCAGGCCGGCCGGATCATCCACTCCTCCACGCTCTACCTCAACCGCCCCATGGTGGAGCTCGCCGAGCGGATCGCCACCCTCTCCGGCATCCCGGACGCCCGGGTCTTCTTCACCACCTCCGGCACCGAGGCCAACGACACGGCCCTGCTGCTCGCCACCGCGTACCGCCGCACCAACCAGATCCTCGCGATGCGCAACAGCTACCACGGCCGCTCCTTCTCCACCGTGGGCATCACCGGCAACCGCGCCTGGTCCCCGACGAGCCTCTCCCCGCTCCAGACCCTGTACGTGCATGGTGGCGTCCGCACCCGCGGCCCCTACGCCCAGTACAGCGACGAGCGTTTCGTCGACGCCTGCGTCGCCGACCTCGAAGACCTCCTCGGCCACACCCGGGACGTCGCCGCGCTGATCGCCGAACCCATCCAGGGCGTCGGCGGCTTCACCTCCCCGCCCGACGGCCTTTACGCCGCCTTCCGCCGCGTCCTCGACCGGCACGGCATCCTGTGGATCTCCGACGAGGTGCAGACCGGCTGGGGCCGTACCGGCGACAACTTCTGGGGCTGGCAGGCGCACGGCCAGGCGGGTCCGCCGGACATCCTCACCTTCGCCAAGGGCATCGGCAACGGCATGTCGGTCGGCGGAGTCGTCGCCCGCGCCGAGATCATGAACTGCATCGACGCCAACTCCATCTCCACCTTCGGTGGTTCACCGATCACCATGGCGGCGGGCCTCGCCAACCTCGCGTACCTCCTCGAACACGACCTCCAGGGCAACGCCCGGCGGGTCGGAGGGCTGCTGATCGAGCGGCTGCGCGCGGCCGGTGCGGGCGTCGACGCGGTACGGGAGGTGCGCGGCCGCGGGCTGATGATCGGCATCGAACTCACCCGGCCCGGCACCGACGAGGCGGATCCGGCGGCGGCCGCGGCCGTCCTGGAGGCCGCCCGCGAGAGCGGCCTGCTGATCGGAAAGGGAGGCGGCCACAACACCAGCTCCCTGCGGATCGCGCCGCCGCTCTCGCTCACCGTCGCCGAGGCCGAGGAGGGCGCAGCGATCCTCGAACAGGCCCTCCGTTCCCTGTAGTTCACCGCCTTCATCCAGGGGGAACACCCGTGAGCACCCGAACCCTCATCCGCGGCGGCCTCGTCGTCACCGCCGCCGACGAGCTCCACGCCGACGTCCTCATCGAGGACGGCCGGATCGCCGCTCTGGCGGCGCACGGCTCCGACGCGGCCGCCGGCTGGACCGCCGACCGCACCATCGACGCCACCGACCGCTACGTCATCCCGGGCGGCGTCGACGCGCACACCCACATGGAGCTGCCGTTCGGCGGCACCTTCGCCTCCGACACCTTCGAGACCGGCACCCGGGCCGCAGCCTGGGGCGGCACCACCACCATCGTCGACTTCGCCGTCCAGAGCGTCGGCCACTCCCTGCGCGAAGGGCTCGACACCTGGTACGCCAAGGCCGACGGCAACTGCGCGATCGACTACGGCTTCCACATGATCATGTCGGACGTGAACGAGTCGACGCTCAAGGAGATGGACCGGCTCGTCCAGGAAGGCGTGAGCTCGTTCAAGCTGTTCATGGCCTATCCGGGGGTCTTCTACTCGGACGACGGGCAGATCCTGCGGGCGATGCAGCGGGCCGCCGACGACGGCGGGCTGATCATGATGCACGCGGAGAACGGCATCGCGATCGACGTCCTGGTGGAGCAGGCGCTCGCCCGCGGCGAGACCGACCCCCGCTACCACGGCGAGGTCCGCAAGGTCCTCCTGGAGGCCGAGGCCACCCACCGGGCGATCCAGCTCGCCCGGGTCGCGGGCGCCCCGCTGTACGTCGTCCACGTCTCGGCGGAGGAGGCCGTCGCCGAACTGGCGGCGGCGCGCGACAAGGGCCTGCCGGTCTTCGGCGAGACCTGCCCGCAGTACCTGTTCCTGTCGACGGACAACCTGGCGGAGCCGGACTTCGAGGGCGCCAAGTACGTGTGCAGCACGCCCCTTCGGCCGAAAGAGCACCAGGCGGCGCTCTGGCGGGGCCTGCGGACGAACGACCTTCAGGTGGTGTCGACGGACCACTGCCCGTTCTGTTTCGTCGGGCAGAAGGACCTGGGCCGAGGGGACTTCTCGAAGATCCCCAACGGCCTGCCGGGCGTGGAGAACCGTATGGACCTCCTCCACCAGGCGGTCGTCGACGGCCACATCTCCCGCCGCCGCTGGATCGAGATCGCCTGCGCCTCCCCGGCGCGGATGTTCGGCATGTACCCCCAGAAGGGCACGATCGCGCCGGGCGCGGACGCCGACGTCGTGATCTACGACCCGCACACCGTCCAGACGCTGTCGGTGGAGACCCACCACATGAACGTCGACTACTCGGCGTACGAGGGGAGGACCGTCACCGGCCAGGTCGAGACCGTCCTCTCGCGTGGCGAAGTCGTCATCGACCAGCGGAAGTTCACCGGGCGCGCCGGGCACGGCGTCTTCACCCCGCGATCCACCTGCCAGTACCTGAACTAGGAGAACGACGACGTGGACTTCGGACTCGTCCTGCAGACCGACCCGCCCGCTTCGGAGGTCGTCGGCCTGATGCGCCGGGCGGAGCGCAACGGCTTCCGCTATGGCTGGACCTTCGACTCCGCAGTGCTGTGGCAGGAGCCGTTCGTCATCTACAGCCGCATCCTCGAACACACCACCAAACTCCACGTGGGCCCGATGGTGACGAACCCGGGAACGCGCACCTGGGAGGTGACAGCCTCCACCTTCGCCACCCTCAACGACATGTACGGCAACCGGACGGTGTGCGGCATCGGCCGAGGCGACTCGGCGATGCGCGTCGCCGGCCGCAAGCCGAACACCCTGGCCCGCCTGGGCGAGGCCATCGACGTCATCCGCGACCTCGCCGAGGGCCGCGAGGCGGAGGTGGACGGCAACCCGATCCGCCTCCCCTGGGTCGCCGGCGGCAAGCTCCCGGTCTGGATGGCGGCGTACGGCCCGAAGGCCCTCGCGCTCGCCGGGCAGAAGGCCGACGGCTTCATCCTCCAGCTCGCCGACCCGTTCCTGACCGAGTGGATGGTGAAGGCGGTCCGCCAGGCGGCGGTGGAGGCCGGCCGCGACCCCGACGCCCTGACGATCTGCGTCGCCGCCCCCGCGTACGTCACGGCCGACGACTCGCCCGAGGCCCTGGCCCACGCCCGTGACCAGTGCCGCTGGTTCGGCGGCATGGTCGGCAACCACGTCGCCGACCTGGTCGCCAGGTACGGCGAGCACTCCGGTATGGTCCCGGACGCCCTCACCGCGTACATCAAGGACCGGCACGGCTACGACTACAGCCACCACGGCCGCGCCGGAAACCCCGACACCGACTTCGTCCCCGACGAGATCGTCGACCGCTTCTGTCTCCTCGGCCCCACCGAGACCCACCTCGCCAAGCTCCACCACCTCAAGGAGCTCGGCGTCGACCAGTTCGCCGTCTACAACATGCACGACAACCGCGAGTTCACGATCGACGCGTACGGCTCCGACATCATCCCGGTGTTCAACTGAGCTCTGAGGTCCGGCGCAGGACCAGGCAGAGGAAGCCGAAGCTGTCCCGGTAGCCGTGCAGCCACTGCGAACGCTGGGCGTTCGCCGTCTCCAGGGCCTGTGCGGCGGCCGGGTCGGTGGGGTGGTCCAGGGCCCAGGAAGCCAGGGAGCCCCAGCAGGCCCACTCGTAGGTGTCCAGCTCGGCGCGGGTGCTGACGTGGCCGTGGACGGGGGTCCAGCCGTCGGCGACCACGTGGTCCACGGTGGTCGCCAGGTCGGCGAGGTCGCCGAACATCTCGACCGCCGTCGGCGAAGGGGTGCGGTCCCAGAACGACTCGCCGATCAGCACCCGGCCGCCGGGGGCCAGGTGCTCGCGGGCCGCCGCGAGGGTGGGGAGGAGGCCGCCGAAGGCGTGGGTGGCGCCGACGCTGATCACCAGGTCGAACGGGTGGGTGGGGGTGAGGTCCGCGGCCTTCTGGTGGTGGAGGGTCAGGCGTCCGCCCACTCCTAGGTCGGTCGCTGCCTCGCGGGCCTGTGTCAGGGAGACTTCGGAGGTGTCTACGCCCTCGGCGTGCAGGTGCGGGCGCGCCTTCAGGGCGCGCAGGAGCCATTCCGCCGTGCCGCAGCCTAGGTCGAGCACGCGCTCGTCGCCGCGCGGGAGGCCGTGTGCGAGGAGGCGGGTGACCGAGTCGTCCGCGAGTGGGGACTTGATCGGGTGGTCGGCGTGGGCGATCGCGGAGATCTGTTCGCGGCTCATCGGCGGCGCGGCGCCGCCCGTGTCGAGGAGCAGCTTCGCGGCCACCTCCGCCCCGTCGGTGCGGATCGTGGGTGCCACTTCCTTCGCCCTTGCCTCCGTCTCCGGGGTCAGGGCCGTCTTTAGTGCGGCCGACAGGGACTCGAAGGTCGGGGTCGGGCCGTCGTGTGCCGCGCCGATGCCCAACTCGGCCACCCGGGCCGCCCAGTGCGGCTGGTCCACGAACTGGGGGACCACCACCTGAGGCGCGCCGGCCCGGGCGGCCGTGGTCGTGGTGCCCGCGCCGCCGTGGTGGACGACGGCCGCGACCCGGCGGAACAGCGCCTGGTGGTTGACGTCTCCGACGGCGAAGCAGTCGTCCGCGTCGTCCACCAGGCCCAGGTCCGCCCAGCCACGGGACACGAGTACGCGTCGGCCCTGGGCGCGGGCCGCTTCGACGGTGGTCCTGGCGATGTCGGCGGCCGTGCTCATGGGCATGCTGCCGAAGCCGACGTACACCGGCGGGGTGCCGGCGTTCAGGAACGCCTCCAGGTCGGCGGGCAAGGCGCGTTCGTCGGGCAGGATCCACGCACCGGTCTGCACGACGGCGAGGTTCGTCAGGTGCTCCCACGGGCCCAGGACCGGATCCACCGCCAGCAACGGCCGTTCGGTGAAGACGTGGTCGCGGACGTTGTCCACCGGCGCGAGGCCGATCGCCGCGCGGTGGGCGTTGAGCGGCTGGAGGTAGAGGGCGTTGACCTTCTGGGCGTCGAAGTCCCACAGGGCCTGGTTGTCGGTCATGCCGGCCGGGGCGGGCGGTCCGGGTCGCCCCGACGGGAGGTAGTGCGCGGAGGGCATCTCGAACGGGTGGAAGCCCGCGTACACGTACCGGATGCCCAGCTTCTCGGCCACCGAACGGGCACCGGCCGGCATCAGACCGCTCGCCACCAGCACGTCACAACCCTCGGCCGCCTTGCCGACCGTCTCGAAGTGCGCGGCGACCAGCTCGGCCGCGAACGCGGCCGCGTCCGACGGCGGCGCTCCCGTCCGCAGCGCCCGCACGTCCCGCCCGAAGGGCACCAGCTCCGCACCCACACCGGCCAGGAGCTCCGCGAACTCCTCGTCCGGCGGCGCGCACACGCGCACCTCCGCGCCGAGGGTCCGCAACTGCGCGGCAAGGCCCGCAAGCGGCGCGATGTCGCCGCGGGATCCGTACGCCATCAACAACACACGCATGTCGTGATTCTCAATTCTGTTTCGGGTGGGGGTTCTTCAGTTGGCGGCGTCGAGGAGCAGCCTTGCCGCGCGCATCGCCCCGTCGGTGTGGACCCTGCCGGCCACGGCCTTCGCCCGTGCCTCCGTCTCTGGGGTCAGGGCCGTCGTCAGTGCCGCCGACAGGGACTCGAAGGTCGGCGTCGGGCCGTCGTGCGCCGCGCCGACGCCCAGGTCGGCCACGCGGGCGGCCCAGTACGGCTGGTCCGCCAGCTGGGGCACCACCACCTGCGGAGCGCCGGCCCGGGCGGCCGTCGTCGTCGTACCCGCACCGCCGTGGTGCACGACGGCGGCCACGCGGCCGAACAACCGCTGATGGTTGACCTCGCCGACGGCGAAGCAGTCGTCCCGGTCGTCGATGAGGCCCAGCTCCGCCCAGCCACGCCCGACGAGGACCCGGCGGCCCTTCGCGCGGACCGCCTCGATGGCCACCCGGGCCGCCTCCTCACCCGCACGTACGGCCATGCTGCCGAACCCCACGTACACGGGCGGCGCGCCGGCCTCCAGAAAGGCCACAAGGTCCGCCGGGAGCGGCCGCTCGTCGGGCAGCACCCACGCGCCGGTCTGTACGACGTCGAGCTCCGGCGTCTCCAGCCACGGGTCGAGCACCGGGTCCGTCGCCAGCCACGGCCGGTCGCCGAGGCCGTAGTCGCGGACGTTGTCCACCGGGGGCAGACCGAGCGACGCCCGATTGGTGTTCAGCGCCTCGCCGAACAGCGCGTCGATGCTCTGGGCGTCCAGCTCCCACAGGGCCCGGTTGTCGGTCACCTCCGGCGGGAACGGCCGCCCGGGGTAGGCCAGCGGCGGGCGCTGCGGCGACGGCAGCGTCAACTGCTGGAAGATCGCGGACACATAGCCGATGCCCAGCTTCTCGGCCACCGACCGCGCACCGGCGATGGCCGGCATCGCGCCCGTCGCCATCAGCACGTCGCACCCCTCGGCCGCCGCGGGTATCACCTGCATCTGACTGGCGATCAGTTCGGCCGCGCGCTGCGGCAGATTGGCCTTCGACGGCGGCGGAGCCGCGGTCGTCAGCGCGCGGGCCGACTGCCCGACACCCACCACGGACACGCCGACCCCGGCGAGCCGCTCCGTGAAGTCCTCGTCCGGCGGGGCGCACACCCGCACCTCCGCGCCGAGCTCCCGCAACCGCACCGCGAGCCCCACCAGCGGTTCGACGTCCCCACGCGACCCATACGTCGACAACAGCACACGCACTTCGTGAATCTCCCGATTCTGTGGACTCTGTGGATTCTGTGATTTCTGCGGTTCCCGCGACGTCTTGGTCACGTCGCCCATTCGACGAGCTGGACGACGACACCGTTCGGGTCGGTCATCTGGAACAGCCGCTCGCCCCACGGCTCTTCGCGCAGCGGCATGGTGATGGGGGCGCCCGCCGCGCGCAGCCGGGCCTCCTCCGCCGCGAGGTCGGTGACGGTGAGCGCCAGGATCAGACCGGCCACCCGCTGGTCGCGCTGCTCGGGCGGGAGGACCGCCGTACCGGCGCGGAGCAGGACGACGTCGACGGCGGCGTCCCCGCGGGTCAGGGACGCGAAGCCGTCGTCGGCCATGGCCACCTCGTAACCGAGGTGGGTGCACAGGAACGCGCGGGAGGCGTCCACGTCGGCGACGGTGAGGGAGAGGGTGGAGGAGGAGACGTTCATGACTGCACCTTCGCGAAGTGGGTGATGGCAAAACCGGAGTCGAAGGACCGCGTGCCGACCGGGGCGAACCTCGTCGGAATGAACGGGCCGTCGAACAGGGGGATGCCGGATCCGAGGAAGATCGGGTGGCGCTTGATGATCAGTTCGTCGATCTCGTCGCGCAGCACGGCCGCCAGCTTGCCGCCGCCGCACAGCCAGATGTCCAGGCCGTCCTGCTCCTTGAGCTCACGGACGAGCGCGACCGGGTCGTCGACGACCGTCACGGCCGGATCGGGGCTGATGAGAGTGCGGGAGACGACGTACTGCGTCAGGTGGGCGTACGGGCTGGTGAGCCCGGCCTTCAGGCCCGGGTCGTAGGTCGCGCGGCCCATGATGACCGTGTCGAACCGTTGGGCGGCCCGGTCGGCGACGCCGAACGGTTCACGTGCCGGCGTGGGCATGGTCTCGGGGAAGTCGGCCAGGATCGCCGCCGCTTCCTCGCCGTCGAAGGGGAGGAAGTCGTACTCGCCCTCGGGTCCCGCGATGAAGCCGTCCAGGGTGGCGGAGATGTAGTAAGTCAGCTTGCGCAAGTGCTTCTCGTTTCCAGGTGGGTGCGAGCGTGGGTGGGGGCTTGGGTGTGGGTACGGATCAGGTCGTGGGCACGTCGAGCTGGAACTCGCGCGTGCGCCGGTAGGAGCGGAACCCCAGGCGGTGGTTGACCGCCAGCATGTGGACGTTGTCGTCGGCGTTGTCCGTCTCGATCTCGACGACGCCGGGGTGCTCGGCGCCCAGCCGGCGCACCATGGCGGCCTTGACCCACAACCCGAGCCCGTGGCCGCGGTGTTCGGGCACGACCGCCGTGTCGTACTGCTGGGCACGCGGCCCGGAGCCCTGGGGGAGCAGGATCTCGGTGTAGCCGGCCATGGTGCCGTCGTCGTGGACTGCCGCGATGGTCAGCAGCGTGTCCCCGCGAGCCGCGACCACCTCGGCCATGGCGCGGACGCGGTCCGCGTCCCACGCCACGCTGCCGTAGTCCAGGTCGCCGACGGGCATGTCGTTCATCGCGTTCTTGGCCGCCGCGAAGGCGTCGGCGAGGGCGTCGGGAACCGTTCCCGTCCAGCCGGTCAGCCGGTAGCCGGGGTGCTCGGCATCGGCGAGCAGGAGCAGGTCGGCCCGGTCCAGCTCGTCGGGGCGCAGCATGAGGTGGTCCAAGGTCATTGCGCGGCGGAAGCCCCGGCGCGTGCTGAAGGCTTCGCCCGGGCCGTCGGCCGGGGCCGTGGTGATCAGGCTGCGCCGGTTCTCGGCGCGGCAGGCCGCCACGGCCGCCTCCAGCAGGAGGGAGCCGGTTCCCAGGCGGCGGTGTGCGGGGTCGACGTGGAGTTCCAGTTCGGCCAGGTGGTCCTGGCCGGGGGAGGTGAACACCCGCAGGGCGGCGACGCCGACCGGGGTGCCGTCCGCACCGGTGGCCAGCCAGGTCAGCCGGTGGCTGCCCAGAGCGGGCCCGGTGAGCTGGGCGTGGATCTGTCCGGGGTCGGGGGTGGGTACTCCGGGCAGGTCGTGGGCGGTCGAGGCGGCGACGACCTGGTGCCACGCGAGGGCTTCGGCGGCCGAAACGTGCTGGAGCGGACGGATCTGTACTGAAGTGGGCAAGGTGATGGCTTTCTCTCAGTCGGTGTGGCGCACGAGCGGCCAGTCGATGGCGACACGGGCGGTCGTGGCGAGGTAGTTGGTGAACACGTTGAGGGCGACGTGGGCGACGACCTCGACGATCTGCCCGTCGGACAGGCCGGCGCTCCGGGCCGCGGCCAGCTGCTCGTCGGTGACGGTTCCGCGGTCACGGACCACCACGGCGGCCAGCTCCAGGACGGCGGCGGCCCAGGGGTCGTCGGCCTTGCCCCGGCGGGCGCGGTCGGCCTCCGCCGTACTCAGCCCGGCCGTCCTGGTCCCGCGGAACGCGTGCACGGACAGGCAGTAGTCGGAGCCGTTCTCCTGCGCCACCAGCAACGCGATGCTCTCGCGCACGGCCGCCGACAGGGTTCCCTCCGTGTTCAGGGCGGTGAGGAGGCCCACGTACCCCTTCAGTACGGCCGGGCTGTTGGCCATCACCCTGGCCAGGTTGGGGACGACCCCCAAGGCCTGGTGGGTGGCGGTGAACAGAGCTGCGGATTCACCGGTCGCGATCTCCGGTTCGACGGTGTGGAGGTGCATGCCGGTAACCATGCAGGTCGATCTTGATACATTCCCGATGCTTCTTCGATGCACGCGATGGCGACCCCTGGAGTGACGGCATGCGGTTCACGATCCTCGGCCCGGTGGAGGCCGTGGGTCCCGGTTCGGACGCGCCCGGTCTGGCACCCCGGCACCGCGCCGTGCTCGCCTACCTGCTGCTGCACGCCGGGGTCGTGATCAGCACGGATCGCCTGATCGACGCGATGTGGGGGCCGCTGCCGCCGGACTCCGCCCGCGCGCAGATCCAGACCACGATCGCCGCGATCCGGCGGATGCTGCGCGCTTCGGAGGTCGACGGGATGCTGGCCACGCGGCCGGCCGGGTACGTGATCACCCCCGAGCCGGGGCAACTCGATCTGGACGAGTTCAGCAGCCTGGTCGCCAAGGCCCCGGCCGTCACCGACGACCTGGGGGACACCGGGGACACCGGGGACGCGGCGGACCAGATTCGAGGCGCGCTCGCGCTGTGGCGGGGCGAGCCACTGGCCGGCATCACCGCCCACTACGCCGAGAGCGCCCGAGCACGGCTCACCGGGCAGCGGCTGACCGCCGTCGAGCGGCTGGCCGAGCTGGAACTGGCCCGCGGGCGGCACGACGACCTCATCGACGAACTGTCCGTCCACGCGGCGGCCCACCCCTTGCGGGAACGGCTCTGCGGCCAGTTGATGCTCGCCCTGCACCGCGCCGGACGCCAGACCGACGCGCTGGATGTGGCGAGGACCTTCCGGGCGACCCTGGCCGAACAGCAGGGCCTCGACCCCGGCCACGCGTTCAGCAAGCTCGAACAGGACATCCTGCGGGACGCCCCCGATCTACGGCCGCCGGTCACCTCGCCGGAGGCGGCGAAGCCGCAGGGGATCAGCTTCCTGCCGTACGACGTCCCGGACTTCACCGGACGCGAAGGCGAACTCGACGGGCTCATCGGCCTGTGGTCGGGCAACAACGGCGGCGTCGTGACGATCTCGGCGATCGACGGGATGGCGGGCGTCGGCAAGACGACGCTCGCGGTCCACCTGGGGCACCGCCTCGCGGACCAGTTCCCGGACGGACAGCTCTTCGTCGACCTACAGGCGCACACCGCCGGCCAGGCGCCGCTCGACGCCGGTGCCGCGCTCGAACTCCTTCTGGGCCAACTCGGCCTGCCCGCCCAGCAGATACCCGCGTCGGTAGCCGATCGCGCCGCGCTGTGGCGGTCCGAACTCTCCCGCCGTCGCGTGCTCGCCGTCCTGGACAACGCCCTCGGCGCCGACCAGGTACGCCCGTTGCTGCCCGGAGCCTCCCGCGCCCTCGTCCTGATCACCAGCCGCCGACGGCTGACCGACCTGGACGGGGCACACGCCCTGTCCCTGGACGTGCTGCCCGCGGCGGACGCCGTGGAGTTGTTCACGGCGATCGTCGGCGAGCGGGCGGCCGCCGAACCCCTGGCGGTCCTCGACGTCCTGCAGTTGTGCGGATTCCTACCGCTGGCCGTACGTATCGCCGCCGCCCGCCTGCACCATCGCCCGCGCTGGACCGTCGCGTACCTGGCCGACAGGCTCCGCGACCAGCGCCGCAGACTCTCCGAACTGGCCACGTCGGAGCGAGGAGTGGCGGCGGCGTTCACGCTCTCCTACGAGCAGCTGACTCCGGATCAGCAACGCATGTTCCGGCTCCTGGGGCTCCAGCCCGGCCGTGACATCAGCCCCGAGGCGGCGTCCGCGCTGGCCGACCTCCCGCTCGACGACGCCGAGACGCTCCTGGAAGACCTCCTGGACGCCCACGTCCTGACCCAGCATCAGCTCGGCCGCTACACCTTCCACGACCTGCTGCGCGAACACGCCCTCGCCACCGCGGCCGCCCAGGAGTCCGCCGACGCCCGGAGCGAGGCCCTCGACCGGCTGTTCCACCACTATCTCCACACCGCGAGCACGGCCATCGACCACCTCTACCCCGAGGGCAAGGACCGCAGGCCGCGCATCCCCGCACCGGACACCCCGGCCTGGCCCCCGCAGGACGAGGCCGAGGCGATCACCTGGCTGGACAGGGAACGCGCGAACCTCTTGGCGACCGGCCACTACGCGGCCGAACACGACCGGCTCCCGCACACCGGCCAACTGGCCGCCACCCTGCACCGCTACCTGCTGGGCCACGCCCACCAGGCCGACGCGCTGGCCCTCGGCGGCCTGGCACTGGGAGCCGCCCGCCGGAGCGGCGACAAAGCCGCCGAAGCCCGCACGCTCATCGATCTCGGCCAGGTGCACTTCTGGTGGCACGGCGACTACGAGGAAGCGGCCGAGCACTTCCGGCAGGCCCTGGACCTCGCGCGCGAGGCCGGCGACCAGCGCGTCGCGGCCAGCGCACTGGCGGCCCTCGGCACCGTCGCCACGCGGCAGCGGGACTACGACCGGGCCTACGACCATTCCGCGCAGTCCCTCGCGCTCTTCCGGGAGCTCGGCGACCGCGGTGGCGAAGCCAGATGCCTCACCGACCTCGGCATCGTCCACGAACGCCAAGGACGGTACGAGGACGCCCACGAGCACCACCGGCGATCGCTGCACGCGTACCGCGAGACGGGATCCCGCATCGGCGAGACCGTCGTGCTCAACAACATCGGGCTGCTGTACCAACGGCAGGGCCGCCACGACGAGGCCCGGCGGCAACACCACCAGGCCCTGGAGCTGAGCCGGAAGTTCGACTTCCCCGGGGACGAGGCCGAGTCGCTCAACGCCCTCGCGGAAGCCGCCCGGTCCATGGGCGACCTCGCCAAAGCCGCGGCCGAGCACGACACCGCGCTGACCCTCGCCCGCGAGTTCAGCTACCGCCCCGAGCAGGCCCGCGCCCACGCCGGCCTGGCGCGCGTCCACCGCGACCTCGGCCGCGTCGACCTCGCCCACGACCACGCCCGACAGGCCCTCGACCTCTACACCGCCCTCGCCGTCCCCGAGGCCGACGAGATCCGCACCTTCCTCACCGAGCTGCCCGAGCCCACCGTCAACTCCTGACCGCCGTAAGCCCATCTGCGCGCGCTGTGGGCAGCCCCGGTGTGCGGACGACCTTGCCGGTCGCGTCGACGGCGAAGACCTCGCAGTGCGGGCGGGCGGCCGCCCACGCGATGCCGTCCGTGCCCAAGGCGAACGCCGCCGTCGCCGTCGCGTCCGCCTCCGTGAGGGTCGGGGCGACGACCGTGAGGGAGAGGAGGCCGGTGGCGGGGCGGCCGGTGCGGGCGTCGAGGATGTGGGCGCCGCGTTCGTAGTGGCCGGACGTGGCGACCGCCGCGTCGGTCAGTTCCAGGACCGCGCAGAGCCGGTCGGCCTCCTCCGGGTGACGGATGCCCACCCGCCAGGGGCCGCCGGCGGCGACCACGTCGCCACCGGCGTTCAGGCAGAACCGCCGTACCCCGGCCGCCGACAGCAACTCGGCGGCGCGCTGCACCGACCAGCCCTTGACGACGGCGCACGGGTCGAGCCCCCGGCCCGGGAGCCGTACGTCGAAGGCGCCACCGCTCTCCTTGCGGTACCGCTCGCACAGCTCCAGGACATGGGCGAGGTCCGCGCTGATCTCGGAGGTGCTCAGCTCGCCCCGGTTCAAGCGGGACACTTCGCTCCCCGGCTTGAACGGGCTGAACCGTGCGTCGACTTCGCGCAGCCACGCGAAGACCGCGTCCGCCGCCCCCTCGGGGACGTACGCGTCGTCGATGCGGAGAGAGACCGGCAGGCCCATGACGTGCTCGACCCGGTTCACGTCAGGCGCTCTTCTGGTCGAGAGCTGCCTGGAGGGACTCCTTGTAACCGTCGCTGGTGATCGTCGCCCCCGTGACCGCGTCGATGTCGGCGCTCTGCGCTTCCAGAGTCGACTCGACCAGCTTCGGCATCGCCGACGTGGTCTGCGGGTGCGGGGGTGCCTTGAGGGCGCGTACCGCGGTGATCCGGCCCGCCGTCAGCGTCACCTCGACCTGGACCTCGCCCTTCTCGGTCGGGACCGTCGACCCGGCTATCACCTGGGTGGTGGAGGGAGCCGTCGTCGGCGAGGACGCCGGGGGCGTGGAGGAGGTCGACGAGGGAATCGGTGCGGGGAGTGCCTCCGCCGGGGTGGGTGGCGGCTCGGAGGACGTGGCGATCCCCGGGGTGTACAGCCAGACCGGTATCAGGGCTGCGGCCGACAGGACCAGGGCGGGCAGTGCTCGTTTCACGTGAGGTTCCTCTTTGTCTGCTGTGCCTGCTGTGTCTGCTGTGTCGGCGGTTCAGCCGGCCAGGCTGAAGCGCTCGAAGTGGACCTGCCGCTTGGGTACGCCGAGGGCGCGCAGGCTGCGCAGCACGGCGCCGGTCATGCCGGGCGGGCCGCAGACGTAGACGTCGCGCCCTGCGAGGTCGGGGACGAGCGCGGAGAGCGCGTCCGGTGCCAGCGGGTCGGGGGTCGGCGGGCCGCTGATCAGGTGCAGCGCCGCGCCCTTGGCGGCGGCCAGCTCCCGCAGTTCGCCGTAGAGGACGGCGTCCTGCGGGGCGGAGACGCGGTAGACGAGCACGGCATGGCCGTGCAGCTCCTCCAGGAGCGCGCGGATCGGGGTGATGCCGACACCGCCCGCGATCAGCAGGGCGTCCGGGCGGGTGCGGTGGAGGGTGGTGAAGGCGCCGTAGGGGCCTTCGGCGAAGACCCGGGTCCCCGGCTGAAGGTGGCGCAGGGACGCGGATCCCGCGCCGGACGCCTTCACCGTCAGCCGCAGATGGGTGCCGTCGGGGGCGGCCGACAGGGAGTACGGGTTCGCCTGCCACCAGCGGTCCTTCGTCAGGAACCGCCACAGGAAGAACTGGCCCGCGCGGGCGGGGAGCCGGTCCAGGTCGCGGCCCGTCAGGTACACGGAGACGACGTGGTCGGACTCCGACACGACCGCCGACACCTGCAGCTTGTGCCGGAGGTTGCGGCGGAGGGGGAGCGCGACGCGGCCGGCGAACACCGCGCCGAGCGCGCAGCCCCACAGGCCGTACCAGTACGCGGTGGCCGCCGGTGAGGTCGTGAACGTGGTGCCGGCCGCTACCTGGTGCGTGAAGGCGAGGACCACCGCGACGTAGGTGTACAGGTGGATGAAGTGCCAGGTCTCGTACGCGAGTCGGCGCCGCGCCCAACGGGCCGAGGCGCCGCCGACCACCAGGATGAGGACCATCGCGACGATCGCCCGCAGCACGCCCTCGGTCGTCTCGGCGAGGTCGATGAGCTGGTCGACCGGGCCGAGCGAGGACGACTCGGCGTAGCCGAAGGCGATGAAGACGCCGTGTCCGACCAGCGTCCACAGCAGCCCGAAGCCGGTCACTCGGTGCCAGGAGGTGAGCCGGTCCATGCCGATGCGGCGGTCGAACCACGGCAGCCGTGCGACCAGCAGCAGCTGGAGGGCCATGAACAGGGCGCCGTAGAGGCCGAAGAGGCGGCCCAGGACGATCAGCGCGTTGGACGCGAAGCCCGCCTGGGAGAAGAAGTACGCGACGACCGCCGCGTTCGCGGCGAGCAGGGCGTACAGGCCGGTACGGGCCACCACCCGGGGGCGCGGCCCCGAGCGGGGATCGGGCGGGGACGGCGTCGGGGACGGCGGCGCGGACGTCGCGGGGACAGCAGCGGTCACGGGCCGGAACCTCCGGGATCGAGTCGCTCGAGTCGGTCGAGCGGCTTGTGTCGGTCGAGCGGGTCGAGTCCGTCGACCCGTTGGAGAGAGCTTGGCCGCAGGTACCTGTCGATCCCCTGTCAGGAGACTTTCAACTCCGTATCGAAGTGCCCCGGCCCCGATCCGCGGGGGCCGCGCCGCCGCGCACGTGGCGCAAGATGGGCGGGTGGAGAAGATACGCGTGCTGGTGGTGGACGACGATCCACCGATCGCCGACCTCGTCGCGACGGTCGCCCGCTACGAGGGCTGGGACGCCCTCACGGCCAACTCGGGCCGGGACGCGCTGCGGCTGGCCCCCGACTTCGCCCCCGACATCGTCGTCCTGGACCTGATGCTGCCCGACATCGACGGCTTCGGCGTGCTCGACGGTCTGCGCGCGGCCGGGACGATGGTGCCCGTGGTGTTCCTCACCGCGCGCGACACCGTCGCCGACCGGGTCGCGGGGCTGACCCGCGGCGGCGACGACTACCTGGTCAAGCCGTTCGCCGTCGAGGAGCTGATGGCCCGGCTGCGCACCGTGCTGCGGCGCAGCTCAGGGCCGGGATACGAGCGGTCCGTCCTGCGCGTCGCCGATCTGACGATGGACGAGGACACCCGGGAAGTACGGCGCGGGGAAGACCGGTTGACGCTCACCCCGACCGAGTACGAGGTGCTGCGCTACCTCATGCGCAAGTCCCCGACCGTGCTCACCAAGGCGCAGATCCTCGACCACGTGTGGGAGTACGGCTTCGGCGGCCGCTCGAACGTCGTCGAGCTGGTCGTCAGCAGGCTGCGCCGAAAGCTCGACGCCACCGGCAGCCCCCTGATCCACACCGTGCGCGGCTTCGGCTACGTGGTCAGGGAGGCCGCCGAATGAGCAGGCCGCGGCTGCGCGACACGTACCGCAGACTCCGCCTCGGAACCCGGCTCGCGCTCGGCCTCGGCGTGCTGTCGCTCGTGGCGTTCGCCGTCGTCGGCACGGGCCTGACCGCGTACATGCGCGACTACCTCGGCCACCAGCAGGTCGCCCAGCTGAAGCTGGTGCAGAACGTCCAGGCCAAGGACGCCGCCCAGCACGGCACGGTCAAGCGACAGCCGTACTACGGGTGGTACACGGCCGTGTACGACGTCAACGACGGTACGGCGGCGCTGCGCCGGCCCGCCGACGTGCCCGACGACACCGCGGGGTTCCTCGCCCTCGCCCAGGCGCGCGCCGACGCCACCGGCGATGTCACGAGCACCGCGCGGATCGAGGGCAAGGGCGCCTACCGGCTGCGGGCCTGCGAGGTCGTGCCCGGAGTTGTCCTGGTCAGCGCCGCCCCGATGGCGGAGATCGAGGACACCATGGAGCAGCTGATCACGGTCCAGGTGATCGCGTTCACGGTCGCCCTCCTCGCCCTCGTCGTCTTCGGGCGGATCCTGCTGCGCCGCGGCCTGAAACCCCTCAGCGACATGGCGCACACCGCCCACGGCATCGCCTCGCACGACCTCAGCGAATCGGCGTCCCGCCTGCCGCTGCGCGCCGACCGCGCCGGCGGCGGACCCGAGGTCGAGGAGTTGCGGACCGCGTTCAACACGATGCTGGAGCACATCGACGACTCGCTCGCCGTACGCGCCGAGGCCGAGCAGCGGCTGCGCCGCTTCGTCGCCGACGCCTCGCACGAACTGCGCACCCCGCTGATGTCCGTACGCGGCTACGCGGACCTGTTCCAGTACGCCGCCGCCAACGTCCCCGAGGAGCGCGACAGGCACCTCGCCCGGCTCCGCTCCGAGGCCGCGCGCATGGGCATCCTCCTCGACGACCTGCTGCTGCTCGCGCGGCTCGACGCCGCCGAGGTGGACGCGCCGCTGCGCCTGGAACCGTACGATCTGGCGGACCTCGTCCGGCAGGCCGCCGACGCCTTCCGTGCCGCCCACCCCGGCCATCCGCTCACCCTCGACGCCGGGTCCCGGCCGATGCCGCTGAGCCTCGACCCGGTCCGCGTCCGCCAGGTGCTCGACAACCTGCTCACCAACGCGGCCGTCCACACGCCCCCGGGGACGCGCGTGTCCGTGACGGTGGGCGTGACGGCGGAGGCCCTCCGGGTGGTCGTGGCCGACACGGGGCCCGGCATACCGGACGCCGACCACGGCCGGATCTTCGACCGCTTCTACCGCGTCGACAAGGCCCGCAGCCGCGAGAACGGCGGTAGCGGCCTCGGCCTCGCGGTGGCCCGCTCCCTGGTGACCGCGCACGGCGGCACCCTGACCCTGCGCAGCGAGCCGGGCGCCACCGCCTTCGTCCTGGAGCTGCCGCGCTTTGAGCCGCCCCAGGGGCCGCCGGCGGCCGTTGCCCGATCGGCTCCGGGTTCTGCATGACCGCACACCATCGTGAGCCATTTGTCGGCCTCAGTGGCATTTGCGAGGCATCTCCTACCTAACAGGTAAGTAGATTGCTCGCGGTATCGACAAGGGCCATGGAGGCGAATCATGGTGGTCGCGTCCGCAGGCCCCGCGCACATCGCGGTGGTCTCTCTCGACGGGGACGAAGGATGGGTGGCCATGCTCCGGCGTGCCTGCGGCCACGCCCTCGTCCCGCTGACCTGGAGTCAGGCCGTCGAACGCGGCCGGGACGGCCGGCGCGGCCGGCTGACCCTGCTCGACAGCGCGACTCCGCGCTCGACCGGCGAACTGGAGTCGTACGTACGGTCCTTGGCCCTCGTCACCCACGTGGTCGTGTCGACCGCGCAGGAGGGGAGTTCCGCCGCGCTCCTCACCGCCGGGGCGGTCAACGTCCTGGACCGCAACGCCCTGCCGGGAGTCCTGGGCGCCCGGCTCGGCGCGGATCTGCGTTGGCTGCGCCGGATCAGACCCGTGCCGACGCGAGACGGAGACGTGGAAGGGGAGGGGGAAGGCGCTCCGTCGTTCCGTACGCAGGCCTTGCTCCTTGAGGTCCTCTGCGCGCTCCCCGGACCGGTCTGCTGCCACGACATCCGCCGACTCCTGGGAGCGCCGGGGCGGTTGATGACGCTCCCCGCCCTCCGCGGCCGCATCCAGCGGCTCGGTCCGCACCTCGCGGAACGCGGCCTCGCGTGCGGGAGGACGGTGAGGTGGGGAGCCGACACCATCACCGTGCACGCCCCCGGAGTGTCCTGAGCGACTAGATCACCTCTCTCGCCGTTCCGACCCAGGGTCACTTTCCTCTGCTGTCCCTCGCTGCTAGCCGCCTGCTCCGGAGATCCCGCGATCGCCGTGGGGCGATCCGGACCGCGCCCGCAGCCGAACCGGCAACGACTTGAGGCCGTTGACGAAGTTCGAGACGAGGCGGCGGGGCGGGGCGGTGAGTTCGAGGTCGCCCAGGGTGTGACGCGCCTCCTCGTGCAGGACGCGGAGTTGGAGCCGGGCGAAGTGCGCGCCGAGGCAGACGTGCGGGCCCTCGCCGAAGGAGACGTGCGGGTTGGGGTGGCGGGCCAGGTCGAGGCGGTGGGGGTCGGCGAAGACGCGTTCGTCGTGGTTGGCGGAGGCGTGGAAGACGACGACCTTGTCGCCGGCGGCGATGCGTCGGCCGGCGAGTTCGGTGTCGCGGGTCGCGGTCCGCCGGAACGAGAGCACGGGCGGGTGGACGCGCAGGAGTTCCTCGACGGCCCGGTCCAGGGCGACCTCCCCGCTCCAGAGCCTTCGGCGTTCGTCGGGGTGCCGGGCGAGGGCGAGCAGTCCGCCGGGGGCGGCGCTGCGGACGGTGTCGTTGCCGGCGACGGTCAGCAGGAAGAAGAACATCTCCAGCTCGACGGGCCGGAGTTCGGACCCCGCGAGCACGCTCATGACGTCGTCGCCTGGATTCCTCCGCTTGTACGCGGCGAGTTGCTGCGCGTACGCGAACATCTCGGCGAGCATCGCGGGCGAGCGGGGGTTGACGGGCCGCCCCAGGTCGTCGAGGACAGGCGGCTCGTCGGGGTCCTGGTAGGCGATGACCCGCTCGGTCCAGGCGAGCAGCAGGCCCCGGTCGCTCGCGGGCACGCCGAGCAGGTCGGTGAGGTTGAGCAGCGCGTAGTCGTCGGTGACGGCCCGGACGAGGTCGGTCTCGGGCCCGGCGTCCAGGGCGCCCGCGAGCAGCTCCCGGGCGCGCGCTCGCGCGGTCTCGGTGAACCGTTCGATCCGCCCGGGTGTGAAGGCCCGGCTGACGAGCCGGCGGAGCCGGCCGTGGTGCGGGGGGTCCTGATTAAGCATCATCCGCCGAATGAACGGCAGGTCGGCGGGGTCGGGATCACGGATCTGGGTGGCGCCCAGGTAAGAGGAGTAGGCATCGGGCTCCCTGAGCACCCTTACGACGTCGGCATGCCGCGTGACGGCCCAGAACCCGGTCCCGGTGGGCCACCCGAGGACCTCGTGCTCCTCCTGCCAGGCGACGGGCCACCGCTCGCGTAGCGCGCGGTAGGCGTCGTGCGGGACGCCGTCGGCATAGATCCTCGGATCGAAGACATCGCTGGCGTCGAAGGCATCGAAGGCATCGGGAACGTCACTGTCACTCGCCACGCCCCCACCCTGGCCTGCCGGACCCCGCTTTTCCAGACGGCCCCTCACTCCCCGGCGCGCGTCCAGAGGGTCAGGTCGCTGCTCGTCGCGACGGCGAGCGTCCGTCCGGACGGGGAGAAGCCGGCGGCTCGGAGCTCGGACCAGGTCGCGTCGAACACGTGCCACCACGTCTCCCCGTGGAGCCCGCGCCAAGGCGCCCCGCCTTCGCCGGAGAGCAGGACGCGGTGGTGGGGCCAGGCGGGCGCGACGGCGTCCACGCACCACCCGCCGTGGGCGGTGGTGTGCAGCCCGCCGCCGTACAGCCCGGCGATGTGGACCCGCTGCCCCGTCAGGGGTCCGAGTCCGGGGCAGGAGAGATCGGGGCCGTCGGGTGTGTCGTCCTCGGGGTCCCGGTCGCGGGCGATCTTCTCTCCGGAGACGGCGTCGAAGAGCCCGTGCCCGGTGCTCGAGACGACCATGACGAGGTCGTTCCCGCTGCGGGGATCCACCCCGAAGCCGATCCCGAGCAGTCCGCCCACGGCGGCGTACGGCTGGAACACCGAGTGCCAGGGAGCGGGCGGGTCGACCCGCGGTGCGGCGAGCACGCGCTCCCTCAGGTCCTGTTGGTACGGCGAGAGCCCGGGGGTGGTGGCGGACATGCGGTCGTACTCCTTCGCGGCGGGGCGGCCAGGCGGTTGCGGTGGCCGAGTATCGCCCATCTCACATCCGACATCACCGAAATGCATCGGATTATCGCAACCTCCGGCCGCCCTCTGCCCTCTTCCTTCGGCAAGAGAGATCACTACGGAGGTTGTCCCTGTGAACCGCATCCGCCCGCGCGCCCTGCTCACCGCCACCGCCGGGGTCCTCGCCGTCGCCGCGCTCAGTTCGTGTTCCGGGGGTGCGGCGGCCGCCGGGGGCGATGGCGGGAACGGCGGGGGGAAGGAGGTTCCGCCCATGCGGATATCCGTGAACCTCACCGGTGAGAGCGCCAAGGCCGGTGAGCCGGTCACCGTGACGCTCGCCGAGGGGAAGCTGCGCGAGGTGACGGTGACCGACTCCAAGGGTGCGCGGCTGGAGGGGAAGGTGTCCGCGGACGGGAAGAAGTGGACGTCGGCGCGGAACGCCACGCCCGGGACCGCGTACGCCGTCGAGGCGCGGGACGGCGGCGGGGCGACCGCGAAGGCCGCGTTCACCACCGCCGCGCCCGAGAAGGTCAACAAGCTGACGCTCGCCCCGGGGAAGAACACCGCGGTCGGCATCGCCCAGCCGCTGTCGATCGTCTTCGACCACCCGGTGAAGAACAAGGCCGACGTGGAGAAGCATCTCAAGGTCACCACCTCGAACAACACCGAGGGTTCCTGGGGCTGGATGCAGGACTGGTCGGGCAAGGACCGCGTCGACTGGCGGCCGAAGGAGTACTGGAAGTCCGGTACGAAGGTCACGCTGGACGCCACCCTGAGCGGGATCGACTCCGGCACCGCCGGCGGCTGGTTCGTCCGGGACTACAGCACCACCTTCTCGATCGGCAAGAACCAGCTGGTCAAGGTGGACCTCGACAACCACCGGCTGACGCTGCTGCGCGACGGTCAGACGGTGAAGGACGTCCCCATGTCGGCCGGTACGCCCGGTGGCGAGAAGGCGTCGTGGCGCGGCAAGACGGTCCTGATGTCCAAGGAGGGCACCATCAACATGCGTTCCGAGACCGTCGGCCTCGGTGACGCCTACGACAAGATGGTCGACTACTCGATGCGGCTGACCTGGTCGGGCATGTACGCGCACGCGGCGCCCTGGAACGCGGCGTACTTCGGCAGCGCCAACAAGAGTTCCGGCTGCATCGGTATGAGCGACGCCGACGCGAAGAGTGTGTACGACGCGGTGCAGGTTGGCGACCCCTTCGAGGTCACCGGTTCCGACGCCAAGGGGACGCAGGCGCTGAACAACGGGTACGGGGAGTGGAACCTCTCCTGGGCCGACTGGCAGGCCAAGAGCGCCCTGCGCTGATCACTGACGTACGCGCGTTCAACAATCGTTACCCTCGCGTAACTTACCGACCAGTTACCTAAGGTAAGTCCGGCCGGTTACCGTCGGGTCACTTTTGCACTGTCCCCACCAGTGACACGAGCAAGGAGTGACCCCCCGTGCGCGCACCTCTCACCCTCGCCGTCTCGGCCGCCCTGGTGGCCGGGACGGCCCTCGGGCTCGCCCCCGCCGCCCACGCAGCCCCGCCCGCCGCCACCGACGCCGCCAATTCCGTACGCTTCGTCGACATCGCCGGCGACGGCGGTACCGTCCTCAAGGCCAATGTCGTCACCCCGGCCGGCGCCGGAGCCGGCACCGGTGCCCGTTATCCCGTGATCGTGCTCCCCACCAGTTGGGCCATGCCCCAGATCGAGTACCTCGTCCAGGCGAAGAAGCTCGCCGACTCCGGTTATGTCGTGGTGAGTTACAACTCGCGCGGCTTCTGGCAGTCCGGTGGCGAGATCGAGACCGCGGGCCCCAAGGACGTGGCCGACGCCTCCAAGGTCATCGACTGGGCGCTCGCGAACACCCCCGCCGACCCGGCCAAGGTCGGTATGGCGGGCGTGAGTTACGGCGCCGGGATCAGCCTCCTCGCCGCCGCCCACGACAAGCGGATCAAGGCCGTCGCGGCGCTGAGCGGCTGGGCGGACCTCATCGAGTCCATCTACAGCGGCCGCACCCAGCACCTCCAGGCCGCCGCCCTGCTCGGCGGCGCGGGCTATCTCACCGGCCGCCCCGGTCCCGAACTCAAGGCGATCCTGGGCGACTTCCTCTCCTCGAACCTCGCCAAGGAAGGCGAGATGATCGCCTGGGGCGAGAAGCGGTCACCGGCCGCCTACCTCGACCGGATCAACGCCAACGGCGCCGCCATCATGCTCGGCAACGCCTGGGGCGACACGATCTTCCCGCCCAACCAGTACGCCTCCTTCTACGAGAAGCTCCAGGGTCCCAAGCGCCTGGAGTTCCGCCCCGGCGACCACGCCACCGCCGAGGCGACGGGCCTGTTCGGACTGCCCAACGACACCTGGACCAGCGCCCACCGCTGGTTCGACCACCACCTCAAGGGCGTCGACAACGGCATCGACCGCGAGCAGCCCGTCCAGCTCAAGTCCCGGTCCACGGGCGGCTACGAGGGCTACCCGGACTGGAAGTCGGTCGGCGCGAACGAGCGGAAGATCGCCCTCGGCGGCTCCCAGCGGATCTGGGCGAACATCGACTCCGGCGCCAACGGCGGTGTGGTGCTGCTCTCCAACCTCCTGGACCAGCTGATCAAGGCCCCGCCGGTCGCCTCGATCCCGCTCCTCCCCCGCTCCTTCGCCGGGGTGTGGCAGTCGGAGCGGTACGACACGCCCCAGCGGGTGCGCGGTACGGCGAAGCTGCACACCACGGTCACCTCCACCAAGGAGAGCGGAACCCTCGTCGCGTACCTCTACGACGTGGGCCCGCTCGGCCTCGGCAAACTGGTCAGCAACGCGCCGTACACCTTCCACGGCAAGACTCCCGGCACTCCTTTCCCCGTGGACCTGGAGCTGTTCTCCACGGCCTACGACGTACCCGCGGGCCACCGGCTCGCCCTGGTCGTCGACACCGTGGACCCGCTCTACATCGAGCACAACCCGACCGGCGCGCAGCTGACCTTCTCCTCCCCTGCGGCCGACCCCTCGTACCTGTCGGTCCCACTGCGAGCGGAGTGATCACCGGCTGCTGCCGGGCGGGCTTGGCTCCCCGCGAGCTACTGCACGGCCGCTACGGCCGCGTGGGGGGATCCCCACCCGGCAGCAGCGTCCCTGGTTCGGCCGGGGCGACGTCCACGGCCTGTGTCTTGGGACTGCGTCGCTCCCTCCTGGCCACCCAGGTGGCGAACCAGGAGAGGAGCATGCACATCCCGATGTAGATCGGCGAGATGATCATGACGACGGGGATGAACGGCAGGTCGTAGTCGAGGTTGGACGCGATCAGCTTCCCCGCGTGCAGGAACTCCTCGTAGGTGATGAGGTATCCGAGCGAGGTGTCCTTCAGCGCGACCACCAACTGGCTGATGATGGCGGGCAGCATCGCGCGCAGCGCCTGCGGTGCCAGGACGTAGGTCATCACCTGGGTCTTGCGCATGCCGAGCGCGTACGCGGCCTCCCCCTGTCCCCGGTCGACCGAGTTGACGCCCGTACGGAACACCTCGGCGAGCACCGAGCCGTTGTACAGAGTGAGTCCGGCGACCAGCGCCGGCAGCGGCTGGACCTTCAGCGCCACGAAGATGAAGAAGATCATCACCAGGACGGGCATGGCGCGGAAGAACTCGACGAGAACGGTCGAGACCCAGCGGAAGACCGCGCGCTCCGAGAGCCGGCCGACCGCGAGGACGGCGCCGAACGCGAGCGAGAGCACCGAGGCGTACGCGAAGGCCTTGAGGGTGTTCCCGAGTCCGCGGAGCAACAGCTCCTGGATGCCCTCGTATTCGAAGGGCGACCATTTGGTGGCGGTGAACTGGTCGGTGTCGAAGAGGAGATAGAGGATCCAGCCGGCAAGGGCCAGGATCGCGACGGTCGAGATGAGGCCGTAGATCAGATGGCGTTTGCGGGTGTGCGGTCCCGGGATGTCGTAGAGGGCGGTGGAATCGGTCATCGGGTGACTCCCCAGCGCTTCTCCATGACGTTGAAGATCGCGCTGATGGTGAGGGTGATGATGAGATAGCCGACGGCGATCCAGACGAAGGTCCAGACGATGTTGTAGCCGAGTTCGCTCAATGTCTTGTAGGTGCCGAGGAGTTCGTTGACGCTGAACGCCCCGGCGATGGCGGAGTTCTTGGCGAGCGCGATCAGGGTGGAGCCGATGGGCGGGATGACGGAGCGGAACGCCTGGGGCAGCACGACCGCGTTGAGGGTCTGACTGAAGGTCATGCCGAGGCTCCGCGAGGCCTCTCCCTGGCCGCGCGGCACGGTGTTGATGCCGGACCGCAGCACCTCGCAGATGAACGCCGAGGTGTAGCAGCCGAGCGCGAGGACGGCGAACAGCTCGAAGGGGAGCACGAGTCCGAAGCGCGGCAGGCCCAGCATCACGGCGAAGAAGAGCAGGGTGAGCGGGGTGTTGCGCAGGATAGTGACCCAGACCGTGCCGAAGACCCGGAAGGAGCCGACCGGTGCGACCCGGAAGGCGGCCATCACGAAGCCGAGGACGAGGGCCAGGGCCGAGGAGTAGACGGTGAGTTCGACGGTGCCGAGGAAGCCTTCGCCGTAGGTCTCGAAGTTGTCTGTCAGGACGTCCATGCCGGGCGCTTCCTCCTCAGCTCGCCGGGTAGCGGTCGATGGCGGGCGGCTGCGGGGCGGGCACCCCCGAGAGGCCGAGGGTCACGTCGTAGGCCTTCTTCCAGTCGCCGTTCTTCTCGTGGAACGCGAGGGCGTCGTCGAGGGCGAAGCGCAGGGCGTTGTCGCTCCGGGGGACCCCGACGCCGTACGGCTCCTTCGAGAACGGCTTGCCGACGACCTTGAGTTCGTTCGGGACCTTGGCCGCGTAGCCCATGAGGATCGTGTCGTCGGTGGTGACCGCGTCGACCTGGTAGGTCAGCAGGTTGTCGACGCAGACGGAGTACGTGTCGTAGGCGACGAGGTCCGCCTTCGGGTAGTCCCGCTCCATCCGCTGGTACGGGGTGGATCCGGCGGCCGAGCAGACCCGCTTGCCGTCGAGGTCCTGGGGGCCGTGGATGTCGTTCTCGTCGGTGCGCACGAGCAGCGACTGGCCGGCCATGTAGTAGGGGCCCGCGAAGCCGACGAGCTTCTTGCGGTTGTCGTTGATGGTGTAGGTGCCGACGTAGTAGTCGATCTGGCCGTTCTGCAGGGCGGTTTCGCGGTTGGCCGAGGCGATGGTCCGGAAGCTGATCGTGGCCGGGTCGAAGCCGAGGGAGGCGGAGAGCATCTTGGCGATCTCGATGTCGAAGCCGGAGTACTTTCCGGTGGCCGGGTCCTTCTCCCCCATGTAGGGCTGGTCCTCCTTGGCTCCGACGACGAGGTGGCCGCGTTTCCTCGCCCGTTCCCAGGTCGGCGAGTCGGGCAGCTGGAACGCCGACTGGACCTGGTAGACGGGGAGTTCGTCGGGCTGCGGTCCCTTGACGGGCGGACTGCCCTCCTTGCCGCAGGCAACCAGGGCGGTCAACGAGGCGGCGAGCAGCGCGAGGACGGCGAGATGACGTCGCGTACGGTGCATGTGGCGTCCACCCCCGCTCAGTGCTTGAGGATCTTGGACAGGAAGTCCTTGGCGCGTTCGCTGCGCGGGCTGGTGAAGAACTCCTCGGGTGTGCGGTCCTCGACGATGCGGCCGTCGGCCATGAAGACGACCCGGTTGGCGGCGGAGCGCGCGAAGCCCATCTCGTGGGTCACGACGACCATGGTCATGCCCTCGCCGGCGAGCTGCTGCATGACTTCCAGGACCTCGTTGATCATCTCGGGGTCGAGGGCGGAGGTCGGCTCGTCGAAGAGGAGCGCCTTGGGGTCCATGGCGAGGGCGCGGGCGATCGCGACGCGCTGCTGCTGGCCGCCGGAGAGCTGGGCGGGGAACTTGTCGGCGTGGGCGGCGAGGCCGACCCGGTCGAGGAGTTCGCGCGAGCGCCGGTCGGCCTCCTCCTTCTTGCGCCTGCGGACCTTGATCTGCGCCAGGGAGACGTTGGCGAGGACGGTCTTGTGGGCGAAGAGGTTGAAGGACTGGAAGACCATCCCGACCTCGGCCCGGAGCCGGGCCAGCGCCTTGCCCTCCTCCGGGAGGGGCTGTCCGTCGATGATGATCTCGCCCGACTCGACGGCCTCCAGCCGGTTCATGGCCCGGCAGAGGGTCGACTTCCCCGAGCCCGAGGGCCCGATGACGACGACCACCTCCCCGCGCCCGACGGTGAGACTGATGCCTTGAAGGACGTGCAGCGTGCCGTAGTGCTTGTTGACGTCACGCAGCTCGATCAACGGATCGACGACCGCCATACGCTCCCCTGCCCCTTTTTCAACCGTGTAGAGGTCAGCGCAAACTATCCGGCGCAAAAGGGGACTTCATGGCCGACACGCGTGAAACCGGTATAAGCCGTATTTACTGCAAAGGGGTGTTCGGCGGGGTGCGGGAACTCAGAACTCGGCGGCCTCGCCGTACATCTGGGAGAGCTCCGGCGATCCGGTCATGGCCCAGTCGAGCCCGGCCTCGACCACGTTGATCTCCCGCCCCGAGGCGAGCCGCACCACCGGCTGTCCGCCGGGCCACACCTGCCAGTTCGCGCCCGGCACGTTCCGCACGATGACGGTGCCCAGATAGAGGCCGGCGTCGTTGCCGATCCAGGGCAGCTCCTCCGGATCGTCGCGCCAGCGCGGCGAGAGCTGGTCGAGGGCGGCGAGCGAGCGGGGGCTGTCGTCGAGCGTCACCCCGCGGTCCTGGACTCTGGCGCGCAGCAGCTCGCACTCGGCGAGCAGCTCACCCACCCCTTCCGGATCGCGGTCGAAGGCCGCGGCCAAGGGGGGCTGATCGGCCTCATGCCGCTTGCGCCAGTTGTCCAGGAACGGGATGTTCATCCGAACAGCGTCGCATTTCACCCTCCCGTGGCACCACCCGGCGCGCGGAGATCATCCAGGTGGGGCGCCGGGAGGGGGATCAGCGACTACGAGGGGCTCAGCGACGGGGCTCGGGTCTAGACGTCCAGGTCGACGACGACCGGGGCGTGGTCGGAGGCGCCCTTGCCCTTGCGCTCCTCGCGGTCGACGTAGCCGTCCTTGACCGCGTCGGCGAACGGCTTGTTGCCGTACACCAGGTCGATGCGCATGCCCCGGTTCTTCGGGAAGCAGAGCTGGCGGTAGTCCCAGTACGTGAACGGGTGGTCGTACTTGAGCGGGCGCGGGACCACGTCCACGAGGCCCGTCTCGCGGAGGCCCGCGAGGGCGGCGCGCTCCGGCTCGGTGACGTGGGTGAGGCCCTCGAAGGCCGAGCGGTCCCAGACGTCGTCGTCGGTCGGGGCGATGTTGTAGTCGCCGAGGACGGCGAAGGGCCGCTCCGCGGCCGCGTCCTCGGTGACGGCGGCCTGGAGGGCCTCCAGCCAGCGGAGCTTGTACGCGTAGTGCTCGTGGGCGACCTCGCGGCCGTTCGGCACGTACACCGACCAGACCCGGACCGGTCCGCAGGTCGCGGAGATGGCCCGGGGCTCCTGCACGCCCTCGTACTCCGGCCCGCCGGGCAGGCCGGTGACGACGTCCTCGAGGCCGACCTTGGAGATCAGGGCCACGCCGTTCCACCGGCCGGTTGCGTTGACCACCGATTCGTACCCCAGCTCGCGCAGCTCGTCGGTGGGGAACTGCTCGGCGGTGCACTTGGTCTCCTGGACGCACAGCACGTCCGTGCCGGTGCTCTCCAGCCAGGCCAGGAGTCGGGGCAGGCGGGCGGTGATCGAGTTGACGTTCCAGGTCGCGATGCGCATGAGCGCAAGCCTAACGGCGGGGTCTGACAGTCACAGCTCTGTGGAGTCGCCCGGGGTGAGCCGGCCGTGGTCCGTGCCGCCGAGCGCGCCGATCTGCCGGTCGTAGATCGGCCGGGCGAGGTCGGTGAGCAGGGCGTCGTGGATGTCGATGGCGCGGCGCGGCTTGACCTCGCGTACGTACTCGATGACCTCGGAGATCTTGTTCCAGGGGGCCATCACCGGGAGCATCAGCGTGTCCACCGGCTGATCGGGGACGGTCAGCGCGTCGCCCGGGTGGAAGACCGCGCCGTCGACCAGGAAGCCGATGTTGGTGATCCGGGGGATGTCCGGGTGGATCACCGCGTGCAGCTCGCCGTGGACCTGGACGTCGAATCCGGCTGCGGTGAACGTGTCGCCGTGGCCGACGGTGTGGACGCGGCCCGGGAAGGCGGCCGACAGCTGGTCCGCGACGCTGCGCAGGGTCCAGATCTCGGCCGCCGGGTTGGCCTCCAGGCCGGCCCGGAGCCGGTTCTCGTCGAAGTGGTCGGGGTGCTCGTGGGTGACGAGGAGGACGTCGGCGCCGAGGGCGGCGTCCTCCTCGCTGAAGTTCCCGGGGTCGATGACGAGTGTCCGCCCGTCCTTCTCCAGACGGACGCAGGCGTGCGACTTCTTCGTCAGCTTCACGGGACTCCCCCTCACGACGGGCCGTACGGGCCCGGCCAGCCTACGCCTGGGGCGTGGTCTCCTCCTTGATCACCCTGCCAACGACGCGCAGGGCGCTCTCGGCGGCCGGAAGCCCGCAGTAGACGGCGGTCTGGAGCACGACCTCGCGGAGCTCGTCGGGGGTGAGACCGTTGCGCAGGGCGGCCCGGGTGTGGTCCGCGAGCGCGTCGAGATGGCCGCCCGCGATCAGCGCGGTCAGGGTCACGCAGCTGCGGGTACGGCGGTCCAGGCCGTCCCGGTTCCACACCTCGCCCCAGGCGTAGCGGGTGACGAGGTCCTGGAGGTCGGCGCCGAACTCGTCGGCTCTGGCCTGCTCCACGTGGGCGTCGCCGAGGATCTCGCGGCGGAGCCTGTCGCCCTGCTCGTACGGGTCGGGGCGGGCGCTCCCGGTGGCGTCGTCGGCCGGCACGGCGGGCGCGATCTCGGCGACGGGCACGACGGAGGCGGAGACGGGCGGCATCGGCGGCGCCGGGAGCGTGGCCTGGGTGTCGTGGACGATCCCGGCGAAGTGGTCGATGAGCAGCTCGGTGACGGCGGCCGGCTGCTCGACGGGGGCGAGGTGGGAGGCGCCGGGGACGACGGCGAGCCGGGCGTCGGCGATCCCGGCGACCAGGGTCCGGGCCTCGGCGGGGCCGGTGACCTGGTCGTCGGAGCCGACGAGGACCAGGGCGGGGACGCCGATCCGGCCGAGGGCCTCGCGGACGTCGAAGAGGGCGAGCGCCTCGCAGGCGCCGATGTAGCAGCCGGGGTCGGTGGTGCGGACCATCTGCACGGCCCACTCGACGATGGCGGGCTGCGCCGCGCAGTAGGCGGGGGTGAACCACTGCTCGGGGGCGGTACGGGCCATGGGGTCGAGGCCGTTGGCCCGGACGATCACCCCGCGCTGGCGGAACTCGTCGGCGCTGCCGAACCGGGGCGAGGCGGCGACCAGGGCGAGCGAGGCGACCCGGTGGGGTGCGCGCAGCGCGAGGTCGAGGCCGACGGCGCCGCCGATGGAGCAACCCGCGTAGCCGAAGCGCTGGACGCCCAGCTCGTCGAGCGTGGCGAGCAGCCGGTCGCCGAGCTCGGCGACGGAGGTGGCGGGCCGGGCGGGTGCCCCGCCGTGCCCGGGCAGGTCGAATCGGACGACGCGCCATTGCCGGGTCAGCTCGGGTATCTGCCGGTCCCACATGTGCATGGTCGTGCCCAGCGAGGGGCCCAGGACCAGAACCGGGGCGTCTTCTCTCCCGTCGAGGCGGTACTGGAGGGTGTTCGTCGGTGTCTCACTCACCCGCCCGACCCTCTCATCTCTCCCCGGCTCCCTCATCGGCGGGTCGAGACCAGCGACTCCTGTCCCGTATCGCCAGGTCGAGACCAGCGGTCCCGTCCCGCGTCGACGGGCGCTATTTCGTCCCTGTCAGGGTCGCGTAGACCACCGTGTTGGCCCGATAGCCGGTGTCGCTCGACCAGTCGCCGCCGCAGGTGATCAGCCGCAGCTCGGGGCGGCCCGAACCGCCGTAGACCTTGTCGTCGGGGAAGCGGTCCTTGGGATGGACCTCGACCGCGTCGACGGTGAAGAGGGCCGTACGGCCGTCTTCGCGCTCGATCTCGATCTTGGCGCCCCGGGAGAGGGCGTCGAGCCGGTGGAAGACGGCGGGGCCGAGCGGGGTGTCCACGTGTCCGGCCACCACGGCCGTGCCCGGCGCCCCGGGGGCGGGGCCGTCGGCGTACCAGCCGGCCACGGTCGGGTCCGTCGTGGGCGGGGGGCGGAGTGCTCCGGCGCGGTCCAGTTCCAGGGGGATGAGGGAGACGTCGACCCCGATGTCGGGAATCCTGAGCCGCGCCGCGTCGGACGCGGGCAGCGGCCGGGGTCCGGTGCGGTCCCGTTCGGCTCCGGCGGCGGGCCGGGCGGGCGACGGTGGGGCCTGCTCCGTCGTCGCCGGCCGCGAGCCGTCGCCGTCCGGTGCGTAGGCGAGCAGGGCGATGCCGACGAGCGCCGTCCAGGCGAGTGCCCTGACCGAGGGGACGCGCCGGGACGGCGCCGCGTCCGGCCTCGGCCCGGAGCCGTTCTTCATGCGGATCGTGCCTCCGCTGGAGGGCGGCCCCGGATCTCCTCGCGGAGCCGGGGCCGTGGGGCGTGCGGGGGTTGAAACGTGGGGCGTGGGTTCAGGCGGAGTTCCGGGCGGCGGCGGCGCGGCGGCGCATCCTGATCAGGACACCTGCGGCGGCGCCACCGAGGAGCAGCGCGCCGACGGCGTACGGACTGCCGCCGCCGTCCCCGTCCGCAGCGGCGGCCCAGCCGAAGCCCGCCGCCACGGCTCCGTTCGGCCGGCCGGAGATCTGGTAGGTCACGGTCACCTTGACGCGGGGCGGGCACTTGAGGGTCACGGTGTCCGTGCCCGAGACGGCGTCCGTCGGGAGCGTGAACTCACCCACCAGGACGCCCTTCCGGTCGCCGGGCAGGAGGTGGAACTTCCCGCCCGCCACCGACTCCCCCTTGCCGTACGTCTCCGTACCGCAGGCGGTGGTGCTGACGGTGACGGTGGAACCGGGGGACGCCTTCCTCGGATTGACCCAGGCGTCACCGGCGGGAGCCGCGACGGCGGAGGGTGCGGACAGGGCGATTGCGGTCAGGACCAGGGCGAGCTGGGAACCTGTACGTGCGAGACGCATGCTTCTTCTCTCCTTCGGCGGAGCTTTCCTGGCCGGCTGGGCCGCGCGGCGCCTGTGCTGTGCTCCGTGCACGAGAAGATCCCCGACCGGTGGTCACCGCAACGCGAGGATCGCGCCCGGTGTCCCCCGGTCGGGGTCTTGATCGTCCTTGCCGAAGGTCATCGCCGCAGGTCACGGCGGCCCGGGCGGCGCCCGGAAACGCGTGGCGTCCCGCGCGCGAACGGGCTAGGTGTATTGATCACGAGCGTTGTTAACGCTGTCTGGTCTTGATCATGGCGAAGACCTCCGGTGTGGTGGAGGTGTCTAGGCTTCACCGCACA
>NZ_JBHXPI010000060.1:0-34296 GCF_042718575.1 Streptomyces sp. NPDC058579 | reverse complement strand
GCGCGCTGGGCATCCACTCATCGGTGAGCGGGCCGGTGGCCGCGGTCGCCCGCGCGACCTCCTCCCACATACCAGACTCCCCACCGCCAACCGGGGCCCAGGCGCCCGAAGGGGAACCGGACGGCATGCCGGGATGCCGTACCGGCTCCCGTCCCGGCTGCGGGGAAACCCGTTCCGGCACCGGCTGCCGACTCGCGGCAGCGGTACGAGAGCTGTCCGGAACGTACTCATGACCCATGTGTCTTCCATGTCCTTCTGTTGTCCAGGAACCCGCCCAAGTCAGGTCCCACAGCGAGAGAATCACCACCGGCCACCGCGGACGGTCACGTCACCGGCGAAGGAACGCGGGCCCCGGGAAGACGAGACCGCTCGGCAACCGTGCCCCGCCCTCCGCGTCAGGCCTGCGCGTACGCCCGAGGGCGGCCTTCCGGCGACGCGGACACCCAGCGGCCCCCACGCGCCGACCACCGGCCCGATAGCACCGGCCGAGCACATCGCGAACGGCCCACTTACAAAGCCCGACCCGGACGCCAGAGGAACGGTCCCCGCAATTGTTCGCGAGGGGCTCACCGCTTCTAGCCCGATCGAGGCCTACTCCCCACCCGAAAGTTGACCATCAGGCCATCAGGGGTTGACCTGCCCTCGTCTGAACCCTGGGAAATCCCCGCTGGGAACGGGTCTGTCCAGTAGACGGTGTAGCTGGGTTGGTCTTTGGGTCAGATTCGGTTGTTGGTGAGGCGGCCGTCGAAGGCGATGTCGAAGGCCTGCAGAGCCCGCTTCCAGCGGCTGGTCCAGCGTTTGCGGCCCGTGCTGGTCGGGTCGAGAGACATCACCGCGAGGTAGATGCACTTCAGCGCGGCGTTCTCCGAGGGGAAGTGTCCGCGGGCCTGGACGGCCCGGCGGATGCGGGCGTTCACGGACTCGATCGTGTTGGTGGTGCAGACGATCCGGCGGATCTCCGCGTCGAACTGCAGGGAGGGGACGAACTCGGCCCACGCGTTCTCCCAGAGGCGGACGATCGCGGGATATTTGGTGTCCCGTTCCTCGCAGAACTCGAGGAACCGGCTGGTCGCCGCGTCTTCGGTCGGCGCCGTGTAGACGGGCTTGTGGGCTTTGGCGATCTTGTCCCAGTCCTGGCGGCCTGCATAGCGGAACGACGCTCGCAGCAGATGGACGACGCGCATCACAGCTGCACGAACGAGACGCCTCGCGGGGCGTGTTCTGAGGGCCTCCGTAGCCGCCGGCGCGCGCGCCTGGTTCGCCCTGAGCGGCGCCCCGGAGCGGGCGGACGCCGCCCTCACCCAGCCCGTTGCCGACGAGGCCCCCGGCTTCGTGGTCGAGGACTTCGCCTACCCGGGGGCCGACCGCATCCGCGAGGAGCAGGGCATCGTCCTCAAGCGCGGTGACGGTCACATCGTCCTCGCCGACTGCGCTTCCGGCACCGGCCTCCTGGAGGTCTGGTCCCGGGACAACGCGCGCGTCTGCTTCCGCGCAAGCGGGAACAGCGGCCGGCTGACGCTGGAGATACCCACGGTGTACCGCGTCAACAGCAACGCGTACACGACGGAGCTCGACATGACCGTCGGCACCGAGGAGAAGACGTACGACATCCCCGCCAACTCCTGGAAGCCGGTGGGCGAGACCGCTGACCCCGACGGCCGTCCCCCCGTGCTCGTGGAGATCAGGACCTCCAGGTAGCCCCTGTCCGCGTCCCGATACCGTCCCGCCACCAAGGAAGCCACTCATGCGACCCACCAGACCCGCGGCCCTCGCCGCACATTCGGCCACCCTGATCGCCGCGCCCCTCATGCTGACCGGCGCCCCCGCGCGAGCCGCCGCCGGCACGCCGATCACCGACAGCTCGCACGCCTTCACCGCACAGCTCCAGATCGGCAGCAGCGACCAGACACGCGGCTGCTCCGGCGCCCTCGTCGCGCCCCAGTGGATCGTCACAGCGGCCAGCTGCTTCGCCGTCGACCCGTTACAGGGCGATGCGGTCGCGCCTGGCGCCCCCGCGCTGAAAACCGTGGCGACCATCGGTCGCCCCGATCTGACCGCGGGCACCGGCGGGCACGTCACGGAGGTCACCGAGCTGGTGCCGCGGGTCGGGCGGGACCTCGTCCTGGCCCGGCTCGCGATGTCCGCGACGGGGATCGAGCCGGTGCCCCTGGCGTCGGAGCCGCCCGCCGCAGGCGACACGTCGTCCAGGCCGCCGGCATCACCAACGGTGCAACGATCGGCGTCATCGGCAGGCGGATCCTGGCCGGGCTCCTCCCACCAAGGCGCCTGCGTGTTCAGCACCCGCAAGGTCAAGTCACCGATCTCCCGCTACCACGACCGCCAACAAGACGGCCGCCCGGACACCAGTCGCGCCGTCACGGCCTCGACATCACCAGGTTCCGGCCCGTCTGGCCGTCGAGCGTGACGAGGAAGCAGTGGCCGGCTGGGTGAAGGACGTGTGGCCACACGTGGAACCACCGCGGCGGCGCTCGGGGCCTGGACCGTCTTCGATGACGAAGCCGGGTTCTCGATGACGCCGCCGACCTCACGCACCTGGGCCAGACGCGGCAGCACCCCGGTCATCCGGGTTCGAGGCCGGTCCCAGCGCCGCTACTCCATCGCGGCCCTGTGCTGCTACAACCCGGCGAACGCTCCCGTCTGATCTACCGGCCCAAACGGAATACCGATCACAAGAGCGGTGGCCGCAAGAGCTTCGCCTGGAGCGAGTACCGCGACCTCCTCATCGCCGCCCACCAGCAGCTCGGCGGACCGCTCGTCCTCGTGTGGGACAACTTGAACGTCCACAAAGACCGGCGCATGCGGGCCTTCATCGACGCGCACGAGTGGATCACCGCCTACCACCTGCCGCCCTACGCACCCGACCTCAACCCCGTGGAAGGCGTCTGGTCGGTTCTACGCCGGACCAGCCAGGCCAACACCGCCTTCACCGACCCGAACCACCTCATCCGCCGACTCCGACACGGCCTCCGCCAGATCCATTACCGCAGCGACGTCATCGACGGATGCCTCACCGCAACTGGACTCACACGGACGACACCACGCCTACAACCTCAGTAACCGACGCGGACCGGCGGGCGCTGTCCCCGCTGTTCTGGACGCACGTGAACCCGTACGGCAAGTTCGAGCTGGGCATGAACCCCCACCTCGACCTCACCGCCGCGGCGGCCGCAGTACCCAGGTCCCGCACCGCGCCCGACGGGGAGAATCCCAAGTTGGCCTGACAGAAAGGCAGCGTGTGGTGCGCCAGCGACGGCCCGGTCGTATGACCGGCGTGGCGGGACGTCTGTCAGATGGCTTGACGGTCCTCGCCCAGGGCCGAGGGCGGCGAGGAGTTGAGGACCGCGTCCAGGAGCCCGGGGAAGCGGGTGCTGAGGTCTTCCCGCCGTAGAGAGACCGCCTTGTAGCGGCCCCTCTTGTGTTCTCGCGTGAGACCGGATTCGCGCAGGACACGCCAGTGGTACGTGGCGGTTGCCTTGGTCACCTCCAGTGGGAGGCTGCCGCAGGTGCGCTCATGGTCCGAGGCCGCGAGTTCGCGCACGATGCCGAGCCGGACCGGGTGTCCGAGAGCAGCGAGCACGTCCTCTATGAGGAGCTGATCACGGTCGGGGTGGTATGTGGCCATGACTTCGATTGTATGACGCATCCCATACTGCGACATGGTCGGAACCCCAGGGCTCACTGTACGATAAATGTAGTACTGACGTACCGGAAGAAGCCCCTCAGGAGATCCATCGTGAGTCCTACCAGCAATACCCCTGTCGCCATCGTCACCGCCGCCGCATCCGGCATCGGCCGGGGCATCGCCACTGAACTGTCGAAGGCCGGCCACCACCTCTCCCTGCTGGACGTCGACGGCCCAGCGGTCGAAGAGCTCGCGGGCGAGCTCGGCGGCCTGGCCACGGCCGGCTCCCTGACCGTCCCCGACGACCTGGCGCGCCTGGTGGACGCCACCCTCGGGCGCTACGGCCGGATCGACGCCGTCGTCAATGGCAGCGGGCACGCCCGGAACGACGAACTACTGAAGGTCACCGACCAGGACTGGCACGACGGCCTGGACATGATCCTGCTCAGCGTGGTGCGCATGGCCCGGCTGGTGACCCCGCACATGGAAGCCGCCGGGAAGGGCACCATCGTCAACCTCTCCTCCTATACCGCCTTCGAGCCGATGGGATTGATCCCCGTCAACTCCAGCCTCCGCGCCGCACTGACCGGCTTCACCAAGCTCTACGCCGACCAGTACGCGGCGAAGGGCATCCGGATGAACAGCCTGATGCCGGGCTTCGTCAACAGCTGGCCCGAAGACCCGGAGTTCCTCGCGAAGATCCCGGCCGGCCGCTACGCCACCACCCAGGAGATCGGCCAGCTCGCTGCCTTCCTGGTCTCCGACGCCGCCGCGTACATCAACGGAGAGTCCATCCGCATCGACGGCGGCGCAGCCCGTTCCCTCTGACCCCCTACCCCCGCCGAGAGGTCCCTCATGAACACCCCGCACAAGACGTACGCACTGATTGGCGCAGGCCCCAACCTCGGCGCGTCCCTGGCCCGCCGGTTAGGCAATGAGGGCTACCGCATCGCCGCGATCTCCCGCTCTCCGCACAACCTCGCCGCCTTCGTCGCCGAGCTTGAGGCCGACGGCATCCAGGCCGCCGCCTTCCCCGCCGACGCCACCGACCCCCAAAGCCTCGCGGCAGCACTCACCGCCATCGAAGACACCTACGGCCCCATCGACGTCCTGCAGTGGAACGTCATGCCCGGCTGGCAGGCTGCCCTCACCACCCTGCAGATCAACCCGGTCAACGTCAGGCACGCACTCGACCTCAACGTCACCGGCCCCATCACGGCAGTCACCACCGTCCTGCCGAAGATGATCGAACGAGGCGGCGGCGCCATGCTTTTCACCACCGGAGCCTCGGGCAAGTACCCCCTCGACATCACGGCCAACCTCGGCTTGTCCTTCGCTGCCCTGCGCAACTACCTCCACAACCTCCACGAACAGCTCAAAGACGCCAACATCTACGTGGGCACCATCACCGTCGGGGACCACATCGCGAATGACCACGCCGACCCCGACCACATCGCCGACCACTACTGGACCATGCTCACCAAGCGCGACAGCATCGAGGAACAAATAGGCGATCCTGTCGCCCAGTTCGCCCAGCAGTAGTGCTCTGCAGCACAGCCAAAGTGCTGCGGCTGGCCGGTGCAGACGATAGTGATCATGGTGATCGACGAGCCGTACAGCACGCTCGCGACAGTCGCGAGGAGAGTCCTGGAACCTGCTCCGCGTCCCGCTGGCCAGTCATACCGGTTCTCACAAACGGGGGGCCTTTGCCCGAGCGAGATCAAGAAGAAGAGTTCGGAGACCGCTTGGCGCCGGTTCGGTTCGCAGAACCCGTTCTTACCCAAAGGTGGGTTCGGGGTACTTCTGAGAATCGTTTGCGACAGCATCCGAGGGCATGACGGTCCCTCAAGAGGCTTCCCCGAGCGACGCCGACGACGTCGAGCACCATCCCTGCCCCCGCTGCACCGTCGAACCCGGCCCGCCGTGCCGCTCGCGCTCCGGCGCGGTCGCCGGCACCTACCACACCGGCCGCTTCACGAAGGTGCCCCGGCTCGCCAAGCTCCTGCGCGTGCCGACCCCCGCCGACCGCAGGCCAGGCCAGCCGTGGCGGCCGGGCACTCCGGTCCCGCTCGCCCTCGCGCCGGGCACCCCGACCGCCGACATCCGCATCGGATACGCCCGGTGCTCGACGCTCACCCAGGAACTCCAGTCGCAGCTCGATGCCTTGGCCAAGCACGGCATCCCGCGCGACAAGGTGTTCTCCGAGAAGATCAGCACCCGCGTCCGGGTGCGGCCCCAGTTCGAGGCCGCGCTCGCGCTGGCCCGCAGATCAAGGCTCACGCCCCGCACTGCCGGGTCATCTTCACGGTGTACGAGATGCAGAGGCTGGGGCGCGACGCCGCCGAACTCACCGCGCTCGCCGACCACCTCACCGCCCACGGCCTGGTCCTGGAAATGCTTGCCGGGCCCCTGCCTGGGATGTACGACTCCAGCGGGCCGGGCCGACTGCTGTTCGCGTTCTTCGCCGCGATGGCGGAGACCGAGCGGGAGAACATCCGGGAGTCGACCCTCGAAGGGCTCGACGCGGCGGCCCGCAAGGGCAAGCACGGCGGCCGCCCGCCCGTCATCACCGAGGACATGCTGCACACCGTGCTCCGGCGCCGGGCGAACGGCGAGTCGGTCGAGCAGATCCAGCCCGACCTGATCATCCCCACCGGCAAGCGCAAGGGCCAGGCTCCCAGCGTCGCGAGCGTCTACCGCGCGCTCGCCGAACACGAGAAGAAGGAGGCGTATCCCGAGGCGGTCGCCCAGGCACACGCCGACTTCGCCGACCTCCAGGACGTCGACGACATCCCTCGCCCCCGCCGGGTCCGTATCCGACGCCCCGGCGACCCGCTCACAGCCGACGAAGCCGACCTCCGCCAGCGACTCCAGACCCAGCCTCACCCGAACCCGGAGACCGCCACCCAGGAACCATGATCGTTCTCAGCGCCAACCGCTGTACCGATGTTCCCCAAGCCCGTGATCATCCTCACCGGCAAGCGCAAGGGGCACAGCCCCTCCGCCGCCAGCATCTACCGGGCCCTCGCCGAGCACCAGAAGGCCCAGGCGTCCCCCGAAGCCGTCGAGGCGGCCCACGCCGACTTCGCCGCACTCCAGAACGCCGATGTCCCCCGCCCCCGCCCGGACGCCACAACGCTCAGCTCATGACCATGATCAAGTGCTTAGCGTTAATGGCTGTACCGATGTTTCTACCGACGCCAATTGCATCGGATGCGACTCCCTGCCTCTGCGGAGCCGCATCGTTGCCGCACTCGTTCTCGTCTACGCCCAGCCCGTCAGCCGCATCGTTCGCCTGACCATCGGCGACATCGCCGACGACGGCACCACTGTCGCCGTCTGTCTAGGAGATCCGCCATCTCCCCTCCCGGAGCCCGTCGCCGAACTCATGCGGGCCCTACGTCCACTCCCGCCAGCACCTGCCCTACGCCAGCAGCCGAAGCGCCCGCTGGCTCTTCCCCGGCCGCCAGCCAGGGCAGCCGATGAACCCGGTCACCCTCCAGGCCCACCTGCGCGCGATCGGCGTCCCTCCGCAGCGCGGCAGGACTTCCGCGATCCGCCAACTCGTCCTCCAGGCCCCCGTCATCGCGAAGGCCCTGGGCTACCACGACAAGACCGCCACCCGGCTGGTCACCGAAGCCGGCGGAACCTGGAGCCGATACGCCCCCGGCGACCACAGACGGTGACATGTTCGACGACCCTCGGCCGAGGAGGCGCAACGCAGCCTCAGCGCGCCTCCTTGGGCTCAGCGAATGCCTTGGTCACTGCCGTGGCCAACACGACGGTGACTGTGAGAACAGCACTGAGCAGCTCGCAGACCACCAGGATCTGCGCGAATGATGTTGTCGGGTGAATATCTCCAAACCCTGTCGTGGTCCAGGCCGTGACGGAGAAGTACACCGCACTTGCTGGGGTCAACGCCTGGCTGAAGGACCCCCGGACCCCGGACGACAGCAGGTAGTAGCCCGAGGCGAACACCATCATCTGGCCGATCACGAAGAAGCCGATCATGAGCGAGATCTGGATCCGTGTTCCCTCGATCCAGGCATTCTCGTGAGTGAAGGCGATCGATGCGGCAGCCATCAAAGCGCATGTCGTCAAGACACCCAATCCGAGGCATACATACGCTAACCATCTCGGAAATGCAGGAACTATGGCGAGCGCAGGAAGCAAGCCCAAGGTGGGCCAGAAAACAAAATCGACCGGCGTGATCCGCCCCCCATGCTCGACCACGATCGGTTCCTGCGAATCCTCATCGCCCACCACTCGACCCTAGAACGGGTGAGGGTGAGAGATATGAGGACATGCCGGACGCCACTACCGACCGTAACGGAAGTACGCGCGGATCGGTGAATACGCGACACATCAACATGCGAGCTCACCAGTCCCAACCCCGACCTCCTCGTCCGCTGCCAGCCTCTCGACGGCCCCCAGGGGCGTCCCGGTGATCCCGGCACAGCGCAAGGCTCGCCGCGAGTACGAGAACCGCGTCAGCGCCCTCACGACATGGTCGCCCCCGAGGAGATGGTGAGGCTGTGGGTGCTCTCGACGGAGCTGATGCCGCGGATGGTGGCCGTCAGTGTGAATGTGACGCGGGCGTCGGGCAGGTCTCGTGTCAGCGGCAGGGAGAAGGAGCCGTCGCCGCTGGTGGTGAAGGTGCCGTAGTCATGCCCCTGGCAGCGGATGGTGACCGCCGCGCCGGGGCACCGGAGAGGGTGTGGTCGTCGTCGAACTGCGCGCGGTCGGGGCGAACTTGCGGCAGGTCGCCAGCTCGCCGCCCCAGCCGGTGAACAACATCTTGATCTCCGGCTCGGTCGGCGGGATCCGCAAGGCCGCGTCCTTGGATCCCCGCGGCCGGTTCATCTCGTCGATCGGGCACTCGACGACGCGCCCGGTCATCCGATGGATCTCGACCTTGTGCCGCAGCTCCAGGAACAGGAAGTACGTGGTCAGCGCTTGCGCGCGGGCCAGCCGGGTCCCGCTAGGCGAGCCCCGCAGTACCTTCCCGAAGTACCCGTCGGCTTCAGCCGGCTCCGTATCCCACAGCGGTCGGCCGAACCGGGCCCGCATCTGGGCCAGGTATCCGACGTCCCCGCGGATGGTGCCGTCCGCAAGCTCCGCCGAAGCCCGCGCGAGGACGAACCCGGCGAGTACGTCGGTTTCGAACTGCTCCAGCTCCTCCGTCGAGACCGGATCGCGGAACTCGCGCAAGTCACGTAGCTGCCAGTGCCAACCCGAGCCTCCTCGCCTTCGCCCCGATCACAGATCGATCGGACGAAGTGAGAACGCTTCAAGAATCCTGAAATTACGTCACCAGCTCGCAGAACACCCCAACGAGACAGAACACCCTGGCCAAGGGGACACGGACTCAGCAGTGCTCAGACGAATTCGCGGGATGTCGCACAGACGACCGTCACACCCCGCCGGAAGACCGCTGCAGGCAGCGCGTCCTGGAAGTCCTCGACGCTGACCCCGACCACCATGGGCACCCGCGTGACCTCGCCCGCCACCTCGGAGACATCACCCTGGGCACCATGCGCCGACAACTCGACCGATGGGCTCGCCACGGACTCATCCGCAAAACCGGACCCGCCACCTATACCAGGCATGGCACCTGACAAACCCCTTGCCACCAGCGCAAATCCGTTAACTACCCGGCCTTGGGTCAAGGCCCCTCCGCCGCACCGGCCAGGCCAACGTCGCCTTTACCGACCCCGACCGCCTCATCCGCCGGCTACGACACGGCCTCCGCCAGATCCAATACCGCAGCGACATCATCGACGGATGCCTCACCGCGACCGGACTCACACTCACGACACCACGCCTACAACCTCAGTAGCGAAAACCTCAGTAGTAGACCTGATGCCCCCGCACGCGGCCGGTCCGTCCGGCGCCGGCCAGCCGGTCAGGGTTCCGGCGGGAAGGTGAGGCGGAACAGGGCTCCGCCGCCCGGGGCGTGTTCGGCGACGAGTTCGGCGCCGTGCGCCAGTGCGATCTGCCGGGCCATGGCCAGCCCGAGGCCCGAGCCGGGCAGGGCGCGGGCGGCCCCGGCCCGGTAGAAGCGGTCGAAGACGTACGGCAGGTCCTTCTCGGCGATGCCCGGCCCGTGGTCCCGTACCGTCAGCTCCGGCCCGCCGCCGGGAAACGGCACCTTCACCTCCACCTCCACCCGGAGTCCGTCGCCCTCCCCCATGCTGAACTTGGCGGCGTTGTCGAGCAGGTTGCCGATCAGCCGGCTCAGCCGCGTCGGCACTCCCGCCACCACCGGGTCGACCTCGGGCACGCTCCAGCGGAAAGGGACCGCCGGCCAGTGTTCCTGTGCCCCGCGCGCGCAGTGTTCCACGAGGGCGCCCAGCCGGACCCGTTCCAGCAGCTGCTGTGGCTCTTCGTCGCGCGCCAGCTCGATGAGGTCGCCCACCAGACCGGTCACCTCCCGGAGCTGCCGTCCGAGTGCGGCGGACGCCCGAGCCGTCTGTTCCGGAGTGAGCCGGTCCGCCCTCGCCAGCAGCTCGGCGTTGGTGCGCAATGCCGTCAGGGGAGTCCGTAGCTCGTGCGAGGCGTCGGCGACCAGCCGCCGCTGCGCCGTGACGGACTGTTCCAGTTCGCCCAGCATCGTGTTGAAGCTTCCCGCCAGCCGTGTGATCTCGTCCTCCCGCCCCGGCCGGGAGAGTTCGATGCGGTACCGGGGGTCGCGTGTGGCCGCGATCCGTTCGGCCGTCGCCGTGAGCCGGGTGACCGGTGCCAGGCCGGTCCGCGAGACCCAGTACCCGAGGACCGAGGCGAGCAGCACCCCGGCTGCCGCCGCCAGGGCCAGTCGGCGTGCTGCCTGCTCGACGCCTTCCTCGACCGGGTCGGCCCGCAACGCCACCTGGAGCGCCTGGCCGGGGGCGTAGCCCGTGGTCAGCATCCTCGCCGGGTACCCAGCGACCGTGATGTCCGTGTAGTAGGGGGCCCGCTCGCCGGAGGCGACCTCGCGCGCGGCCGGCTCCACGGGTAGCAGCCCCCGCTGAGGGGGTTTCGCCGCTGGGTCGGCGTCGAGCACCTCCGCGCAGGCCGGTGCGGCGAGGAACTCGCATTCGCCGGCCAGGACCCCCAGCCCGGCGCCCTGGTTGTGCGAGGAGACGAGGCGGGCAGACTGGGTGAGGTTGAGGTCCAACTGATGGTAGAGGGCGGAGCGGACCACGACGAACGCGCCCGCGCACATGGCGACGGCCGCGAAGGCCGCGGACGCGGTCACGGCCAGCGCCAGCCGGGTCCGCAGCAGGTGGCGGCCGCTCACGCGCCGGCCAGCCGGTACCCGATCCCGTGCACGGTGTGCACCAGGCGGGGCTCGCCCCCGGCCTCCAGCTTCCGACGCAGATAGCCGATGTACACCGCGAGTGAGTTTGAGTCGGGGCCGAAGTCCCTGCCCCACACCAGTTCCATGATCACCTCACGTGGCAGCACCTGTTCGGGGTGTCGCAGCAGCAGTTCGAGCAGGGCGCTCTCGGTCCGGCTGAACTCCAGTTGCCGCGCGCCCCGGTGCCCGGTCCGGGTATCGGGATCCAGGATCAGGTCGGCCAGGGACAATGCGCCGGCTTCCCGGGGGAGGGGAGCGGTCCGCCGCAGCAGCGCCCGGATCCGGGCGATCAGCTCGTCCAGCGCGAAGGGCTTGACCAGGTAGTCGTCGGCTCCGGCTTCCAGCCCGTCGACGCGTTCGCTGACGGAGTCCAGCGCCGTCAGTACGAGGATCGGCGTACGGTCCCCCAGGGCGCGCAGCTGCCGGCAGACCCCGAGGCCGTCGAGGACGGGCATCATCACGTCCACGATGACGGCGTCGGGCTCCCAGGACGCCGCCTCCGACAGCGCGGCGAGGCCGTCGGCGGCTCCTCGCACCTCGTAGCCCTCGACGACCAGCCCGTCTTCGACGGCGGCCCGAACCTCTGGCTCGTCGTCGACCACCAGAATGCGCTGCCTGTTGCTGTCCGTGGTGTTCATACCCCCATCTTGTCAAACAAGGCGTAAAGCATCTCTTAAAACGTTCTTAGGATGTACCACGACTGTTCGGACATGACGACCTCTCACATCTCCGTCGTGATCGGCGCGGGCGCACCGGCGGCCACATCTATCCCGGCCTGGCCCTGGCGGGCGCACCGGCGGCCACATCTATCCCGGCCTGGCCCTGGCGGAGGCACTGCGTGCTGCCGCACCCGGCGCGGAGGTCTCGTTCATCGGGACCGAGCGGGGCCTGGAGACCGAACTGATCCCGCGCGCCGGCTACCTGCTGCACACCGTCGACATGATCCGACTCTCACAAACGCGGTCCTTGGTCTAGCAAGATCGACAACGGGCCGCCGGACCTCCGCCGATCCCCGACCGGTTCCCAGAACCCGTTCTTGACGTCATCTCAATTGGCTCTATCAGGATTCAGGTGTGATTCGTCTGTTTGGCCTACGAGTTGTTCGGTGGGCTGTTCGGCTCACACTCGTCCGGCCGAAGGGCGGCCGTCGAAGAGGACGTCGAACTCGTCGAGGGCGGTCTTCCAGCGGTTGTTCCAGCGCTGGCGGCCGCGTCCGGTGGGGTCGAGGGCGAGGGTGGCCAGGTACAGGCGCTTGAGGGCGGCCTGCTCAGTGGGGAAATGTCCGCAGGCCTGGACCGCGCGCCGGTAGCGACCGTTCAGGGCCTCAATGGCGTTGGTGGTGTAGACGACCTGCCGGATCGCGTCGGGCAGGCCTAGGAAGGGGACGAACTCGCTCCAGGCCCGCTGCCAGATCCCGGCGATCGACGGATACCTCTTGCCCCATTTCTCGTCGAACTCGGCCAGCCGCAAGCGGGCCTCGTCCTCGTTGGCGGCGGTGTAGACGGGCTTGAGGTCGCGGGCGAGTTCGGCCCAGTCCCGCCGCGAGGCGTATCGCAGCGAGTTCCTGATCAGGTGAACGATGCAGGTCTGGACCACGGTCTGGGGCCAGACGGTGTTAACCGCCTCGGGCAGCGCGGTCAGCCCATCGCAGACCAGCATCAGCACATCACGCACGCCCCGGTTCTTGATCTCCGTCAGGACGGTCTGCCAGTACTTCGCGCCCTCTCCGCCCTGGCCGGCCCACAGTCCCAGGATCTCCCGGTAGCCGTCCGCAGTCCGCGACAGCCACGTACACAGGACGGTTGGCCACGTGCCCGTCACGGATCTTCACGTGCACACAATCGATGAATACCACCGGGTAGACCGCGTCCAGCGGACGGTCGCGCCATTCCGCCATCGACTCCAGCGCCTTGTCGGTAATCGCGGAGATGGTCTCCTTCGTCGTCACCATCCCGTAGGTCTGGGCGAGGTGGGCCACGATCTCTCCCGAGGTCAGGCCCTTCGCGGTCAGCGAGATCACCAGATCGTCCAGGGCGCCCGTGCGCCGGGCGTACTTCGGCAGCGCCTGGGGCCGGAAGGTACCCAGCCGGTCCCGGGGAACCTGCACCGTCACGGTGCCGACCTCCGTCATCACCTTCTTGCTCCGGTAACCGTTGCGCATGTTCCCGCCCGAGCGTGACCCCCGGCCGCCGACCCGGCCGGCCTCCGCCTGGAGGTGCAGGTCCATCTCGGCCTCCAGCGCGGCCTGCAAGTGCTGGGCCAGCTCGGGCAGGATCCCGCCCTCCCCCATCAGCAGCAGTCCCTCACCAGCCTGGACCTTCTCGGTGGCCAGCATCTCCAACTCGTCCAGCAGCGGCAGACTCAGCCCATTCACCGAGGGCTCGGTCCTCGTCGTCCTCACGTCGGCACCCTGCGCGCCGTTCACGTCCTCGGCAAGCGACACACCAGCCGCCGCCTCGATCGAGTGATCAACCGTCGTGCTCATCAGGTGACTCCTTCGGGGAAGCTCACACCTGATTCATGACACAGCCCATCACCCGACCAGGAACCCTCAGGGGTGGGTACTCTGTGCATGGTTGTAGAGGGTTTGGGCGGTGGTGTCGAAGTTGGCGGCGATCGAGTAGCGGTTCTTGAAATCCGCGTCGTCGGGCAGGTAGCCACCCTGCGAGGTGACGCCGACGACGGTTCCGGTTGCGGTAGCCGGGTTGAAGCCGATCAGGTGCGGGCCGCCGCTGGAGCCGCCGCTCTGGTCACTGCGAACGCCCCACTGATCATTGGAGTCCTGGTCATTGAACGACTGCGCTTTGCCGCTGCTGTACCCCAGGAGCTGTCCCATATCCCAGGGCTTGCCATTCCACATGGCCGCGCTGTAGCCGAAGGCGAAGGTGGGCTGGCCGGTTTCCCTCTCCGCGTTGAACGCGATGCGCTGGCTACCGGTCACCTCGGCGATGGGACGGCCGTCGGGGGCCTTGTTCATGACGAGCATGGCGAAGTCCTCAGCAGAACGATGCTGGGTGAAGTACCCGTCCGTGACCACGCTGGCGCGGGCGGAGAACCCCCCATCGGCTTTGCGCCATCGAGATAGCCCGGCACGAAGTACACATTCGTGTTCCACACGTCGGGCCGGTCCTCCTCGAGGAAGGTGCTCAGGCAGTGTGCGGCTGTCACTACGGTCGAGCCCGACGGACTGTCCACCACCGTTGCCGTGCAGCTCCCGTCACCTGAACCGGGTGCGGTGAAGAAGAGCCGGCCTACCGTGCGGTTCACCGCCCCGTCCTGGGCCCAGGCATATCCCGTGTTCGGGAAGAGAGCGCCGGGCGGCGGCATCTGCGTGATCGGGGGCGGTGCTTCCCCACGGCCGGCTGCGCCCATGCGCTGCGGTGTCCAGTAGCTCTCCACGGCCCGTTGCTCCTCAGCCGTCACCGCGCCCGGCTGCACCAGTACCTTCGGTGGTGCTTGGTCTGATGCGGCAGAGGCTTGGGTGAGTGAGGGGCCGGCTGTCACCAGGCCCACGGCCAGGGCCAGTGCTGCCCCGGCGCGGCGCAGCACGGCAAACGGCCTGGTGGAGGACGGGCTGTTGCCGGGACAGGGCTGAGATATTCGCTTCATGGTGCCGCTTTCGGTTGGCGTGGGGTGAAGTGGCGGTGACCTGCTTGTGTCCAGGGCCTTCGTAGGTTCCGGGTGGGATGCCGGCCGAGGTGACCGGTGGCGACGGGGCTGTGTCGGCCTGGGCCCGGATGATGCGCAGTGCTGGACCACCCGGGGACGCCGACCGCGCGTACCTCATGCCTTGGTCTTCGGCGAGTTCGAAGACGATGTCATGCAGGCGGGGCGCAAGGCAGTGCGAAGAGAGCTCGAGTGCCCGGCTGGGAAGCGGGACCCCGCCTATAGGCATGACGCCTACAGCCCATGGTCTCCGGGTTCCCTCTATTCCCAGGGCAACCACGAGGCGTGGTTCCGGCGAGGTGCGGCCGGCCACTTGAAGCCGCTCGTGGACCAGGTGCTCATGTCGCCCGCGTGACGTCGGGCGCTGCTCGTGACCTGCGTGGTGACTTGCTGCATAAAGTCCTTCCAGTAAGCGGTGACCTTGGTCCGCACGGGGTTGATGTCCCAGTGGGCGTGCTGTTCGATGAAGGACTCGATCTTGAATTCGTAGACGAGTGAGAGTTCGCGATCGGCGATCCACTTGTACCAATCGCTGTGGAACCGGCCGATGACGAGCTTGCGGACGTCGATGAGTGCCTGGTCCCGTTCCGCCGAGATCTTTTTGAGTTCGCTGTCCCGGTACGCCATGAAGCCCGCCTTGGCCTCGGCGAGGCTTGTGCGGAGCTCGGCCCGCTTAGCACGGGAGCCTTCCGTGCCGCGCAGATCCCGTACTTCCTTGTGGTGCTGCTCATCGAGGCCCGCGAGCATGACGCCGACCTCGAGCTCCAGCGCCTGTTCCTTGGCTGCGAAGCGCTTGTGTACCTGGGCCTCCGCGCCGGAGACGCCCTGACGCATCTGCGACTCCATGGTGGCGAGCAGTTCGTCGGGCATCGGTGGCTTGTCGAGGAAGACGCTGTCCAGGGCGTAGAGGATGCCGGGGATGGCGATCACCAGGCCGATGCCGGGCTTGAACAGGCTGACCACACTGGCCACGACCGCGGTGGTGTCGATGACGATGTCGATCGTCTCGCCGTTCTTGACGGAGTTGACCAGCGACGCGGAGTCAGCCAGTAGCCCTGCGACCCCTGCCGCCCGGCCCGCGAGCTTGCCCAGTGCCTTCGTGGTCTTCCCGCCGTGCACGTTGAGGAACGTGGCCATGGTGTCGAACGTCGAGGACAGGGTGCTGGCGGAGGTGGAGGCGATGCCCAGCCCGTTGGGGTCGTCCTGCGTCACGGAGTTGTGCAACATCAGCAGGTTGACGACGTTGGCGGGCATCTTTGACAGGGCCACCACGGAGCCTTTGAGCTGTGCCCCGGTCTGGCGGTAGTCGACGGTGTGGTCTTCCACGAGGTCGACCAGGGCGTTGTAGCCGCGGGCGAGGCCCGCCGTCGCGATCGGGTCGACCTGGTGTTGAGGGCCGCCGCCCTTGACGCCCTTGTGCCCCGGCGCTGTGTCCGTGCTTGCGGAGGGCGTGGTGGCTGTGGGCCGGTGCCCGCCTCGTCGGGTGTGGTGCGGGTGCCGGACGCGGTGTCCGTCCGGTGCTGTCACCTGACTGCCGACGCCGGTGTGTTCGGAGTCCGAAGGCGGTCGAGGGGAGGGGCCTTGGATGCTGAGTGTCTCAGCGGGGTCTGGGTCCTTCGCCGGCTTGGACTTGTGGTGGCGGCCTTTGATAGATATGAGGGAGGGACCCTCCGCTTGAAGCGGACTGGGAGGCACGACCGGGTGCCACTGGCCGTCCGCCGGGAACTCGAAGTCCCACCCCCAGTGTCCCACGCTGGGGTGGTACGCACGGACGTTGACGTACACGTTGAGGAACGGGCTAGCCTCCGAACACCTCACCTGCAGGGTGCCCCGGCTGAGAATCCCGGATGTCTCGCACATCGACGGCAGTTGGCCGAGGACACGGTCGGGCGAAACGACCACCGCCATGTCGTGGCTGGCGGCAGCCCGGGAGCTCGTGCCGGTCTGGGACCAGGGCGCCGGTCGTGAGTGGAGCGATGAGGCTGCTGCGGCAGGGAAGGTGAACAGTGAAGGCCAGGACCCGCCGGAGGGCTCGCTCGCTCCGGCATCGGACGACGGTGAATCGGCGCCGGACGTAGGGGGCTTGGGGGGCTCGCGGTGTTCCCTCGGGCGGGCGGCGGGCCGGTCGTCCAGCCGCTGCTGCATCTCACCGCCCGCCGGTGACACGACGGACATGCCGTAGGTCAAGACGGCCAGCTGCACGCTGAGCGGGAGCCTTTGGAAGTCGGCGAGCTGGAGCTCCTGCCCGGCGGCGTCGGCGAGTTGGTTCAGGACACCCTGCGTCTCCCGTTGCCTCCGTACGCTTTGCTCTGCCTCCTTCTTGGGCTGCTGCTGGTGTCGGCGATGGGCCGCGGCCGCTGTCTCGTTCATGAACATGCCTCGCATCGCCCTCACTGCTCACAGGGGCCCGGTCGGCCGACTAGCGGTGTGCCCCACTTGGGACACGAGACTAGGAGCGCATGACAGGCCCCATACCGGGCGAAAGTGGATCGTGCAATCCCGAGGATGACAAGGGAGCTGTCCTTCCCGGACGGGCCGCCGGGTAGCAGTCAACCCGTCGCTGTCCGCCTGCAGCCCGGACCGGCGCCCCTGGCGGGGTGCCCTCGTGGATCCCGACGACGCTGTGGACAGCCGACCGGTCCGAGCCTTTGCCCATCCGATGTGCCGGGGCATGGCCGTGAGACGGAACACACCTGGCGGAGTGCGCGGGATCAGGTGAGGGTCGCCGCCACCAGGGCGGCAGCCCGGGCGACCAGGGGGTTGTCGGGCGACGCGTCGGGCTCGCGCTTCGTGGTCAAGACGGCGAGCACGATGGGGGGCTGGCCCGGGGGCCAGGTGATGCCCACGTCATGGTTGGTTCCGTAGCCGCCTCCGCCGGTCTTGTCGGCGATGGTCCAGTCCGAGGGGAGCCCCGCGCGGAACTTCTCGCCGCTGGTGGTGTTGGCGAGCAGCCAGTTGGTGAGTTGTGTGCGGTCGTCGCTAGGGAGCGCGTTGCCGAGGACGAGACGCTGGTAGGTCTGGCCGATGGCGCGGGGGCTGGTGGTATCGGTCGTGCGCCATGGTTCGGCGGAGTTCAGGTCGGGTTCCCAGCGGTCGAGGCGGGTGAGGGGATCACCGATGGAGCGGCAGAAGCGGGTGATGGCGGTGGGGCCGTGCAGTTCTCGCAGCAGGAGGTTGCCCGCGGCGTTGTCGCTATAGCAGATGGTGGCCTCGCACAGTTGGGACACGGTCATGCCGTTGGCGAGGTTCTCGGGCTTGCCGGTAATGGGGGCGTAGCCGGAGCTGGTGACGTCCTGCTCGGTGTAGCGGATGCGCTGAGCCAGGAACTCGCCGTTGTTGTCAAGGTCGCGCAGGACAGCGGCGCCGGCCAGGGTCTTGAACAGTGAGCACAGAGGGAAGCGTTCGTCCGCGCGGTATCGCACGGTGAGGCCCGTGACGGTGTGGTGGGCGAAGACGCCCAGGCGCGCGGCATGCTGCCGTTCAAGTTCCCGCAGCTGCCGGGTGATGCTGCCCATTCCGGCAGATTGTGTCGATGCGGATGCCCGTGAGGCCAAGGGCAGGGCAGCGGCGAGCGCGCTCCCTGCTCCGAGTGTGATCAAGCTCCGGCGGGACGGGCGGGATGTTGTGATGCCCAAGGTTCCTTCCCTTCTTGAGGGTACGTACTTGTCTGCATGCATTGCGCTCTGCGTGGATCGCACTGCAAGGGCGGGAGGCGTTGAGGCCGAGCTCGGTGCATTCGGAACAGTCGCCCGAGGGTGCAGATGTGACGCAGCCAAGGTGCTCTGTCTCGTGCGTGTGCGAGCACGCGGTCCCGGAACCGCGTCAGCACGGTGTGGTCGAACCCGGTGTCGGTCAGGCCCAGGCCCAGCGCGTACATCCACGACAGCCGGTCACGCACCGCATCGGCGGCCTGTCGGTCGGTCAGGCCCTCGGCCAGCTGGAACACCGTGACCGGCGCGAGGCGCCCCGGCGACCAGTCGGCTGGCCCGGTCTTACCGAACGCCTGCGTGTACTCGGCGTCCGGGAACAGCTCACCCAGCCGGTCACGCACCGCCACCGGCAACGGGACCTTCCGCCCGTAGTTCTTCGCCCGCACCGCCCGCGCGACCTCAGGCGCCGGCTCCGGCCACGGCATCGGCTCCATCGACACGACCACCCCCACCCCGCGACCGGGGAAACGGAAGACAACCTGCCGCATCGGCAAGCCTGACACCGGGAGCACCGTGACGACCAGTCATCAATCAAATGGGCAACAGGGTCGCTCACCACGCTAAACGCAGCGGCGTTGAGGATTTCATCCGTTAGGTTGAGGCTTGAGTGTTCGGGCAATTCGGTCCGTCTCGTTCTCATGGATGGTCACCGCGTCGAGAATGAGCACCGAGGCGACTGACTTGTCCTCCGAGTTTCTATCGAGGTAATTCCGCACAGCGGTAACAGATTCCTGATGGTCAGCGGTCACGCCCTCCTGCTCCAGCACATCCAGTCCGAGAGCAAGCCACTTGGCACACTTCTCCTGCCAGGAGGTGTTAAGATCTCGGATCACGGCTTGCTCGGCTGGCTCACTGCTTCGGCCTGGATTATACGGCCCGTACAGGGGTACCCATGACTCCCCCCTGCCCAGGTGGATTGAGGTCGGGGGGTACCCCAGCGCTATCATGAACAGGCTGCAAGGCAGGCACGAGGCCAGCTTGGTTGTCTCAGCCCCCACCGTGATTTCATATGGCGTGGCGTTAGGGCCAAGAGCATACGCTTTGTAAATCGCCTGAATCATGCCATGTGTGTATCCCGCGATGCGGTCCGACAGCGGGGATTCGCCCTCAAAGACCATTCCTTGCGCTTTCATTAGGGCGGTGATCTGGTCGGCCTCATTCCACGCTGTCATGCTGTGCGGTTTCGGCAACTCCCTCGCTTTGTCACCCCCAATAATTCCCCAGGGCATATCCGAATGCTGCTCCCATCGCAGACGTGGGCCCCACAGTGGGCTTTGATCCGACGGCAACCATCGTGGATGCGGCATCGAGGTCTCATGCAGGGTGTCCGGATCCGGGACCAGGAAGCGGGTGGTGGACAGTGGGCCAAATGGGTCTGTGTTCTCCATAGTATTTCTGTTTTCGACGAAGCCGGTGTAGGCGCCGCGTCCTAGGTACTGTTGCACTTCCTCATTTCGGATCTTCTCGTAAAGCTCCTTCCCCTTCGGTGATAGTGCTGGCTCGTTGACCGAAGAGGGCGGCTCCTGGCCGGCCATGCGGTAGACGCCGGCGATAACCGCTCCCTTGGTGTGCCGTGGGGCGAATCCCGCAGAAATCGTGGCAGCTGGCAGCAGATTCTTCCGGCTAAGGTAGCCTTCGGCGGCGGTGTCAAGTTGCCCGATTACCGCCTTGAAGGACTCCTCGTCCTCTTTCCACCGAGGGTCTATGTCAAATCGAATTGGAAGCCCACTGGTAATTTGCGAAACCGCGAGTCCCAAGACTGCAGCAGTCATGATGACATCGGCCTCGATATTAGGATTGGATGATTCGGAATCGGTCACGATTCCGTGCGTGCGACGGTACCCGGTGCTATCCGAATCTTTCGCGTTGGCGTCCGGACTTCTGCCACGATGCGCCGTACCCAACCCCCAGATCGGAAGTCTATCGAGTGCCATTTCCAAAGAGATTGGAGGCCCAGCCGTTTGTGAAGGGTCGAGAACCAACGCGCCTTCCGAGCGATCTATCGTCGTTTCCGTATATCCAAGCATTTTAAGGAACGCCAATTCGCGCGCCGTGACAATTAGCCTATCCTCCATGTGGCTCAAGTTGCTGTAATATTTGTCAGATTGCTCGGGTGTTCGCCAACGCTGCTCAAAAGAAACCAGGAGAACTCGCTGCCTAGCGGCGTACGCCTCGTACATCCACCGAGCATTAACGGGAAGAGTCCAGTCTTCCCCTACATTGAGTACTCGAAATCCAGGCTTACCTCTATATTTCTGGGTATCTCTAAGTCTGCCAACTACAGAGATACCCCCCGGGTTCGCCTTGAAGGCTTCTTCAGGGCTGTGAGGGGCTCCGAGGAAGGATCTTCCTGCCAAGACCTTCTCAATCTGCCATTGTTGCGCATGACTGTAACTATGCCTTCTGGTCGGTTGAGCCGCGCCGGATCGCAAACCCAAAGCCTGCTCCGCAAGCTGCACTCTCCTTCCCGTGTTAATCGGATGGTCTTTGCTAGCTTTGCTAGTTACACTTGGGATGACTTTGTAGCGGAACAAGGTAACTTCCTCTCCAGCTCCGGTGCATGGCCGTGATGCCACTCATAGAGCATTTTTCACGTGTAGATCATGAGGGTGAGGATCGCTGCGGCGGCTGACGTGAGCCTGTTCGGGCTGATGCGGGCGTGACGGAAGATCCTCCACTGCTTGATCCGGGAGATTGTCCGTTCGACGGGTGCCCGGAGTGAGGCGTGCACCATGTTCGATTTCTTGTGTTTGTCGGGGAGTTCGGTGTCCGGGCGGCGTTTGATGGGTGTGATGACGGTGCCGCCGGCGCCCTGGTACCCCTTGTCCGCGAGGACGTCGAGGTCCAGTGCGGCGCAGGTCTCGATGATGCCGTGCTCCCGGGCGGCTCTGACGTCGTGGGTGCCACCGGGCAGGGTTAGCGAGAGCCACAGCAGCTTCCCCTCGTCTGCAGTGATGACCTGCAGGTTCACGCCCTCGCGGCGGACCTTGCCGGAGAAGTGCCCTGCGGTGGCGACGCGGTCGGTCTCGGCGACGGTCCCGTCCAGCAGCAGGTAACTGTCGGCGTGGTGGCTGGTGAGGGCTTCCGTCAACGACGGGGCGAAGGCAGCGAGCCCCTCGATCGTGTCGTTGACATAGCGGCAGGCTGTGGCTACGCCGATACCGAAGCCGGCTGCGAGATGTTCGAAGGTGTCATGTTTGCGCAGGTAGACCAGGGCACACCGGGCCCGGTCGTACGGACGCAGCTTGCAGGCACGCTCTCCGTCGCACGCGACGATCGCCATCGTCACCAGTTCGAGGAGCTCCTCGTCGAGGTCGCATGCGGCAGGATCGGGAACATGGAGCATCTCCGCAGGTGAGGCTACGTTTGGCGACTTTCCAAACCAGCGGGATGCCCCGCACGTCACGCCACCGTCAACACCTCACCACCAGTCACCCGCGAGCTGTACACGTGGAAAAGACTCAAGGAATGACGGCGTCGCTCTGGTACGTGGAACATGCCTCTGAGCTTACGTGGCGTCAGGTTTCTTCAGCATAAGGAGATTTTCATGACAGGCGATCAGTGGGCGCAATCATTCAGCCGACGAATAGGGCGAGGTTGGGAGTGCGGACATGGTCGACTGCCGTGATTGTCGAGACCGGGCGCAGCTGCTCGGCGAGGCCTTGCAGGCGCGGATCGCCCTCGCGGCGTTCACCGAGCGCCAGTGTGGCAGACGGCCGCAGCCGCAAGGGACGCTGGCAACCCGGCCGCGGACTCGTTCATCGGGTGTGGCGCCTGTCTGGCCTTCGAGGCGCTCGACGGTCTCGCGGGTGATGTAGCGGTCGGGTCGGGTGACTGCAGGTAGCGGCGCAGGAGGTCGGCGTCGAGGTCCTGGCGCTGGAGGTAGGCGGCGATCGTGCCGACCAGGAGGTGGTTGTGTGCGAGAGCGTCGGTCAGGGCGTACAGGACCAGGCGCCGCCACTCGCGCATGCAGTCCTGATGATGGGTGCCCAGGCTCTGGGCCCGGGCCATGTAGGCGTTCACGTACCAGCAGTGGTAGGTGACGAGCACCAGTAGCTCTGGCGGTACCACGTCGCCCGTAGCGCGCGGGGCGGGCAGGACGTTGCGCGCTTCGGGCGCGGGCGGCAGGGCATCACAGATCTGCTGGAGGCCTTCGGGCTGCTTGGGCCCTCGCGGCGTTTCGCTACGCCGCTGGGGACGCCCTCTCAGGGAATCGAGCCTCCATCAGACCCGGAGCGGTTCAGTCTGATCAGCCCGTACGGAACCGTCGTTGCACCCAGGGCGGGCAAGCCCTGGTGGGAAAGACCGAATGCCGCCGGTGAACGGCGTCGGTGAGCCGTGTGCGGGAGAACCGCATGCACGGTTCGAAGCGGCGGGGGCTGGAAACGGAGCGGACGTGCTCCGTCACCGCGCCGGCCCACGACCCTACATCACGCCTCTGAGGGGAAAAGGGCAGGCCAGGTGATTTGTCGGTAACAGGCAGAGCCCCCGGTCGTCGGTGGTGTCGATTCCATTCGACGCCGCCGACACCCCGGGAGTTCTGGTTGGTTCTGTATCGAGCCATGATCGATGTGCTGTGCGAGCCTACGGGATGAGCTGAACCTCCCCGATCTCCGGCTGAAGGGTTGTGCTGAATTTCTCTCTCTTCTTGATCGATCCTGTGCGATCCCCATGCGAGCGGGGCTCACTCTGCCGCAGGGCCGGAGTAGCGGAGCGACATAGGGTGCCTGACGTGGGGTCGGGGTGCGGGTGCGCTCCGGCCGGATGCCCCCGGGCAACGCCCCCCAGATTTCACGGCGTTGCAGGGCAGGAGTACCTGCAGATGCGGACAGACGCGGTCCGGAGCGCGAGCAGCGGTGCCGTTCCGCCACGGACGGCCTGCCCCGGCAAGAGTCACCTTTCGGCGGCGGCTGGACATCTCTTGGCCGATCAGCGGGACCGGGGCCGGTGCATAGCGTCGGCGGCGATCCGGTCTGGCAGGACTCGCGGAAGGAATACCCATGCAGCCTACGAACGCTCCGGGAAGCCCCCAGGGCGGGGCCGCCCGGTGGAGCCGCGTACAGGGCACGGCAACCGCCGGGCGGCACACGGGTGATGGGGGCGGTTCAGCCGTTGGCCCCGCGGGCGGCCACCCGCCAGCGGTCGACTTCGCTTCCGCCCGCGACCACGATGAGCTCGTCCACCAGGTTCACTGCCGTACAGACATGGTTGGGGGCCACCCGTACCAACTCACCCAGCCGCGGGGGACAGGCACCGTCCGGGAAATCGACCGTCGCGTGGTGCTCCGACAGGGCGGTGACAAGGGCCTCGGGGTGGTCCGGCAGCCGCCCCCCGCCGGTGGCCCAGGCCGGCTGGTCGGCGCCGAGCACCTTGCTGCCGGCGTCCAAGATTGCGCGCCGGCCCGACCTGCTGACGACGGTGGCGACGGCGGTCAGGGCCACGTCCGGCCAGTCGCAGCTGCCGAGCTCGACCTGCTGCGCGTCGTTGAAGACGTACACGCCGGGCCGGATCTCCGACAGGGCGGTGGCGTCCGCCATCGCGGCCGTCGGGGTCGAGCCGCCGCTGCGCACCGTTGTCGTGAGCCCCGCGTCCCGCAGTACGTCCGCCGCCCGAGCCAGGCTGTCGGCCTCGTCTGCGCCGGCCTGCTGGCGCCGGCCCGGTCCGTATCCGTGGCCGGGGAAGGTGAACACCCCGGCCACGCGCAGTCCCGCGCGGGCGGCGGCCAACGCGACCTCGTCGGCGTCCTCGGGGAGTACACCCGTGCGGTGATGTCCGCTGTCGATCTCGATGAGTACCTCGGTGTCTGTACCCCGCATCGCCCGCGCGAGCATCCGGGCACCTTCGACGGAGTCGATGCCCACCCGCAGGGCGGTCTGCTCGGCCAGGGCGCGCAGGCGCGTGCCGCGGCTGCCCGACGCCCAGAGGGGATAGGCGATGAACAGGTCGTCGAAGCCCACCTTGCGGAACGTCTCCGCTTCGCCGACCGTCGCCACGGTCAGCCCGACTGCTCCCAGGTCGATTTGGCGCTGGGCTATCTCCAGGCATTTGTGCGTCTTGGCGTGCGGGCGCAGGGCCAGGTCCCGTTCTTGGGCCGCCTTGGCCATCGTGGCGATGTTGCGGTCCAGTACGTCGCGGTCCACCACCAGGTACGGGGTGGCGAGATCGAGAGCGGGAGCGGGTATGTCGGCGGGGGCGGGCATCGCGGTCATGTGCGGACATCCAGTCGGTAAGAGGGCTAAGACGGCAAGGGTAGGAGCAGGCGCGAGGGTCCCGTGCGGATGGCGCTCGCACGCCTGCGCGGACGAGCGTTGCGGTGAGTGCTCCGCTCACTTTCATTCGGGCAAGCGGGACGACGCCGATCGCCACTGCGGCGATCGCACGGCAGGTCGAGCCCGCGTCCACGCCCGCCATCCGGCCGGCGCCGCCCGTGCCCCGCACCAGCTGGGGCCGGTCCGGTCGCGATGGTCTCGTCAGGAGAGATGGGCGTCCACCCGGGTGGCCAGCGCCTTGGCGCAGTTGTCCACTGACTCCCGCCACGTACGGACAGCGGACTCCTTGGCGCCGTCGCTGATGTGCTTGACGATGCGCAGGGGGACCTGGGCCTGTTCGGTCGCCACGGCCAGGGCGTAGCCCTCCATGTCGGCCAGGTCCGCGTGCACGGCGAGCCGTTCCCCGGCTGGTTCGCCCGCGACGAAGACATCACCCGTGGCGAGGGCAGGCCCGGCGACGGACAGAGCGACGGACAGTCCGCACCGGTGGCCGGTGACCACCTCCAGAAATGCGGTGTCGAAGTCGTGCTGGATCACATGGTCCACCTCGTGAGTGCCCGTCCACTCGGACCGCAAGGCACCTGCGGTACCGAGGCTGATCACAACGGAGGGACGCTGGCGGCCGAGGGCGGCGGCCGGCGCGCTGGCCGGCGTCGACCTTTTCCATCCCGGTCAGCAGCACGGGCATCGGTCGTCGAGATACGCGGCTTCTTCCTCGACGGCAACAACGAGCAAGGGGCGGGTCGGGCTGATTTCGCCATTGAGTCGCATGAGAAACAGGCTAAAAGGGTCGCCGAAAGGTGCTATATACGAAAGTTGATGGGAATGCGCGACAGGGTGACCGAGGCGGCGGACGAATGGTCCCCGCAGGCTGAGACGGCCGCCAAACAAGCCGCAGCAAGCACCGCCACCGGCGGCGGATTCTGCCGTGGGGGACAGCCAGCACAAGTGCCGCGTGCCGAAGCCGTGCAGGACGGGTCGCCATCTTCCCGGGCGAGACGCCGGGAGATTATCGCGAGAGGAACCCGTGCCGATCCGCCAGGACAACGGCGAGGCCCGGCGGGTCCCTGGTCGCGGTCAACAGGACAGGGATGCAAGGAGACGGGTCCACCGCCCCCTGCATGCCTTCGCCTTCGAGGTCCGAGGGCGCCTCAGACCGACTGGGCCGTGCCGACGACGAGGCCGTCGCCGCGGCGGGCGACGCGGACGGTGTCGCCGTCGGTGATCTCACCGGAGAGGATTTCCCTGGCGAGGCAGTCGCCGATAGCGGTCTGGACCAGGCGGCGCAGCGGGCGGGCTCCGTAGGCGGGGTCATCGGCCTCGTCAGCAAGCCAGGTCAGGGCCTCGGGAGTGACCTGCAGGGTCAGCCGGCGCTCGGCCAGGCGCTGGGTGAGGCGGGCGATCTGGAGCCGGGCGATGTGGGTCAGCTCCGCGCGGGACAGTGCAGAGAAGACCACCAAGTCGTCGAGGCGGTTGAGGAACTCGGGCCGGAAGGACGCCCGGACCACTTCCAGGACCTGCTCCGTCTTCGTCTCTGCGCTCGTCAGGGGGTCGACCAGGTACTGGCTGCCCAGGTTGGAGGTGAGGATCAGGATGGTGTTGCGGAAGTCCACCGTCCGGCCCTGCCCGTCGGTGAGCCGGCCGTCGTCGAGGACCTGGAGCAGGATGTCGAAGACCTCCGGGTGCGCCTTCTCCACCTCGTCGAGCAGCACCACGCTGTACGGGCGCCGGCGGACCGCCTCGGTGAGCTGGCCGCCCTCCTCGTAGCCGACGTAGCCGGGGGGCGCGCCGACGAGCCGGGCGACGGAGTGCTTCTCGCTGTACTCCGACATGTCGATGCGGACCATGGCCCGCTCGTCGTCGAAGAGGAAGTCCGCGAGCGCCTTCGCCAGCTCCGTCTTGCCGACACCGGTGGGGCCGAGGAAGAGGAAGGAGCCGGTGGGGCGGTCGGGGTCGGCGATCCCGGCGCGCGTACGGCGCACGGCGTCGGAGACGGCCCGTACGGCCTCGGACTGGCCGATCAGCCGCCTGCCGAGCTCGTCCTCCATGCGCAGCAGCTTCTGCGTCTCGCCCTCCAGGAGGCGGCCTGCGGGGATGCCGGTCCAGGCGCCCACCACGTCCGCGATGTCGTCGGGGCCGACCCCCTCCTTGACCATCGTGCCAGCCTCGGCCTGACTGGCCTGCGCCAACTCCCCCTCCAGCGCCGGGATCCCCCCGTACAGCAGCTTGGAAGCAGAGCCGAAGTCACCGTCGCGCTCGGCCCGTTCGGCCTGTCCGCGCAGCGCGTCGAGCTTCTCCTTCAGGGCACCCACCCGGTTGAGCCCCTGCTTCTCCTTCTCCCAGCGCGTGACCAGCCCGTGCAGCTCCTCCTTCTGCCTGGCCAGGTCCCGGCGCAGCTTCGCCAGTCGCTGTACCGAGGCCGGGTCGGCCTCGTCCACCAGGGACAGTACTTCCATACGGAGCCGGTCGACGGCCCGCTGCAGCTTGTCGATCTCCAGCGGGGAGGAGTCGATCTCCATGCGGAGGCGGGATGCCGCCTCGTCGACGAGGTCGATGGCCTTGTCGGGCAGGAAGCGCGAGGTGATGTACCGGTCGGAGAGCTTCGTGGCGGCGACCAGGGCGGAGTCCGCGATCCGTACCTTGTGATGGGCCTCGTAGCGCCCCTTGAGGCCGCGCAGGATCGCGATGGCATCCTCCACCGACGGCTCGGCCACCAGCACCTGCTGGAACCGCCGCTCCAGCGCCGGGTCCTTCTCGATCCGCTCCCGGTACTCATCCAGCGTCGTCGCACCCACCAGCCGCAGCTCACCGCGCGCCAGCATCGGCTTGAGCATGTTCCCGGCGTCCATCGCCGAGTCTCCACCCGCCCCGGCGCCTACAACGGTGTGCAGCTCATCGATGAACGTGATGATCTGCCCGTCACTCTCCCTGATCTCGGAGAGGACGGTCTTCAGCCGCTCCTCGAACTCCCCCCGGTACTTCGCTCCCGCCACCATCGCCCCCAGGTCGAGCGAGACCAGGCGCTTGTTCTTCAACGACTCCGGGACGTCGCCCTTCACGATCCGCTGGGCCAGGCCTTCCACCGCGGCGGTCTTGCCCACCCCGGGCTCACCGATGAGAACCGGGTTGTTCTTCGTCCGGCGCGACAGCACCTGCACCACGCGGCGGATCTCCTCGTCCCGGCCGATCAGCGGATCCAGTTTCCCCTCTCGCGCGGCCGCCGTGAAATCCGTACCGAACTTCTCCAGGGCCTTGTACTGGTCCTTCGGGTCGGGTGTCACCCGTCGCCCTCCCCATTCTGCTGTGTCGAACGCCTTCTTGAAGGTGCCGTGTTCACTGCGAAAGTGCGGCCCCGACGACGCGGCCACCCAGTGAGCCTAGGAAGGATGCAGCGGTCCCGCGTCGGGCAAAGATTGACTGATGTGCTCCTTCGAGAGTGCAGGAGGTCGATTCCCGCAATCACCCTCTGCCGCTCATAGTCCACTTCCAACCGGAAATGGCAGGACCCGCCGGTTTATACCATCGCCGAGTCCCATGCCGCTGCTGGGACGAAGAGCTCACGTATCCAGGGGTCCAGCGCCGCCGATGCAAAAGACAAAGAACCCGCCGGAAAAGGCCGGCCGCAGCCGTAGGTTCACCGCTGTGCTGTCGCCGCAGAATTGGAAGATCTCCACGCGGATGGCGGTCATCCTGCTCCTTCCCACGCTGCTCATCCTGGGGCTGTCGGCCTCGACGGTCCGCGCCTCACTTGAACGGGGGGACCAGATGGCCGTCACGGAGCAGTCGTCCGAACTCGTACTGGCCGCCACGCAATTGGCCCACGCCCTGGGGAATGAGCGGGACTTCGCCGCACTGCAGGAGAAGTCGAAGACCGACATGGCGCCGTACCGCACGGCGACCGACAAGGTGTTGGCTACCTATCACCAACGCAGCGCGGTAAAGCTGGACCGGCCCGGGTTCGCCGAGCGGCTGGCGGACACCGAAGCAGCGTTGCAGGGGCTGGCCCAGCTCCGCTCGAAGGCGTACTCCAAGACCCTGGACGCGGTAGCGACGGACCTGGCCTACGCCAACATCATCACCCCGTTGCTCGGTCTCGCGATCGAGGTTGGCCGCGGCGACGGTGCCACCGCCGCAGACACCTGGGCCCTGAGCTCGCTCTCCATGGGCAAGGCGTCGATCTCCAGCCAACGCGCCCTGCTCAACGCCGGCTTCTCGCGCGGCAAGGTGGCCAAGCAGGAGTCGGCGGAGGCCGCTTCGCACGCAGGACTCCAAAAGGTCGTCTTCCGCGAGTTTTTGGTCACCGCGGAGAAGCAGGACGTCCAGGCATTCCAACGGGCTTTCGACGCCGCGTACATCGCCGCGATGGTGAGCAAGGCGGGCAGCGCCAAACCGTCCGAGCTGGACGCGTCCGTGCTCAAGGACTGGAATACCTCCGCGACCCGCGTGATCGACGACCTGCACCGGATCGAGACGCGCATCGCCCTGCGGATCAGCGAGAAGGCGGCCAACGAACGCTACGAGGTACAAAAGGACGCCTGGTGGAACGGCGGAATCGTGGTCGTCTCGCTGCTGCTGACCCTGCTGCTCGCCGCGTGGATCGTCCAAGTGACGGTACGCCAGCTCACGCGGCTGCGCCGCACCGCGCTCCGTGCGGCGCGCCAGGAACTTCCCGAGTTGGTGGCCTCGCTCGCCGGCGGTGGCACGGACACCGGCCCCCACCGGTCCGTGGCCCTCGATCTGGGCACGCGCGATGAGATCGGCGATGTGTCCCGCGCCTTCGAGCAGGTCTTCGCCGAGGCCCTCAAGCAGACCGTCGAACAGGCCGCGCTGCGCGGCAGCGTGAACGGCATGCTCGCCTCGATGGCCCGGCGCAGCCAGATCCTGGTCCACCGTCAGCTCGGCGTCATCTCCGACCTTGAACGCACGGAGGCCGACCCGGCCAGGCTGGCGGAGCTGTTCCATGTCGACCACCTGGCCACGCGCATGCGCAGGCACGGCGAGAACCTCCTGGTGCTCGCCGGGGAGAACCCCGGCCGGGTTCACCAGACCCCGGCCCCACTCGTCGACGTGCTGCGGGCGGCGGTCTCCGAGGTGGAGCAGTTCGCCCGCATCCAGGTGATCCGAGGGGTCGAGGTGTGGGTCGCGGCCCCGGTGGTACACGATCTGACCCATCTCCTGGCCGAACTGATGGAGAACGCGGCGCAGTACTCCGCCCCCTCGACTCAGGTCGTGGTGGCGTGCCGGGCCACCGCCGACGGGGGCGTGCTGATCGACATCGAGGACAGCGGCGTGGGTATCGCACCGGAGCTGGTGGTGAAACTGAACGCCGCGCTGGCGCAGACGGGCATACTGGACGCCTCGGCCACCCGGCGGATGGGTCTGTATGTCGTCGGCCGTCTCGCCGCCGCGCACCACATCAAGGTGCAGCTCAGCGTGATGGGCAAGGGCACCACCGCCTCGGTGGTCGTACCGGGGCCGGCACTCACCGCCGTCCGGCCCCCGCAGGGCCCGGCCACCTTCGTCAAGCCATCGCCGGACGCCGAGAAGGCCGTCCCCCACCGGCCCGCGATCCCCGCTCAGGCGCGGCCCCCCGCGCAGATCCCGGCACCGGCACCGGCCCAGCAGTCGGAACTCCGGCCCGGAGCCCTCCCGAGCCGCACGCCCCGGGCAACGCTGCGCGGACCGGACCTCCTGGCGGCCACAAACGGCGAGGAGCAGCGCACGGACCCGGCCCAGGCACGGCGCCGGGCGAGCGGCTTCTCCGCCGGCACGCGCCGGGCCCGCCAGGACCACCACTCAGACGCAGACACCAGCACCGACAGCAAGGATGGCCCCACCCCATGACCGAGACCGGCGGATCCATGCACACCCTGAGCACCCAGGACTCCCATGTCAGCTGGCTCATCGAGGACTTCAGCCGCCAGACCCCCGGGGTGAGCAGCTCCATCCTCGTCTCCGCCGACGGTCTGACCCTGGCCGACTCGGGCCATCTGCCCCGGGAGACGCGGGAGCGGCTGTCCGCCGTCGTCTGCGGCATCGTGGCGCTCGCCCGGGGTGCGGTGTCGATCCAAGGACGCGGCCGGATGAACCAGACCTTGGTCGACATGGGGGCCGACGGCGGGTTCCTGTGCATCATGGCCGTCTCCGACGGCTCCTCGCTGGGTGTCCTGTGCACCTCCACGTGCGATGTCGGCCTCGTCGCCTACGAGGCGGCGAGGCTGGTGGACCGGGTCGGCCCCAGCCTCACCCCTGAAGTCCGCAGTGAACTGCGCCGCATGCTGCTCGGCTGACCGGGCCCCGCGCCTCACCCGCTCCGAAGAACAAGACCTGGTAACCAACGTGCCCCATCCAGCCCATCCCCTTGCCACGCGCGGACGCCCTGTCGGCGCCGCCCTCCTCATGGCAGCCCTGCTCACCGGATGCCTTGCCGCCCCTCAGCCGGACGATCCCTCCTTTGCCCCCGGCGCACCGCTGTTCGAGATGCTTCCCGAAAAGTACCGGCTGGGGGGACTGGTCCGGGTGGGCATCAACAGCATGCCCCCACTGGTCTATCCGCAAGGTGGCAGGATGATCGGCGTCGAACCCGACCTCGCCGCGGTCCTTGGTGAGCGGCTGGGAGTGTCCTTCCAGTTCGAGCACGCGGAGTTCGCCGATCTGCTGCCCGGCCTGGAGGCCAACCGCTTCGACGCCGTCATGTCCGGCATCCATGACACCCGCAGCCGACGAGAGGGGACGGACAACGACGGCACACGAACCGGCGCCGGCGTCGACTTCGTCCGCTACTTCAAAGCGGGCACCTCGATCCTGATCCGCAAGGGCCGTAGCGGGCAGATCGCCGGGCTCTCCGACCTGTGCGGCAGGAAGGTCGTCGTACAGAAGGACACGACCGTGGAGGAGACGGCCCGCCAGCAGGCCCGGGCCTGCGAGGAGTCGGATCAGCGGGCGCCCACCGTGGACCCGAAGGGCAGCCACAAGGATGTGCTCGACACCCTGGCGGCGGGGGGAGTGGACGCCGCGCTGATGGACTACCCCAGTGCCACCCACAGCGCGCGCCTCACCGATAGCGGCCGGACCTTCGAAGTCGCTGGGCCCCAGGCCCGTCCCGCGCCCTATGGCATCGCGTTCGCCAAGGACGCCGACAAGCTGCGAGACGCTGTCGAAGCGGCCCTCAAGTCCGTGATCGACAGCGGCGAATACGCCAAGATCCTCAAGAAGTGGGACGTAGCCGAAGGAGCCCTGACCTCAGGCGATCTCTAGCAACGAGTCCGGGGGCGGCGACCCTCGCGAAGAGCGCCGCGGCGTACAACACGGGCGCTCTCAACCGCGCCCATGAGGCCCGAGTGCCGTACGTGGGGGTGTTCAGCTACCTCGCTCGTGACGTCGAACCGGGTTTGACCGTGTTCGACACCTGCCTCGGCCTCACGGTTCTGGACGTGGTTGGGCCTCAACATTCCAGAGCTCGACGGCTTGTCGAAGACCTCTTCCGCCGGACCATGGAATCGCTCGACGGGTATGCCGCCCGCGAGGTGCTGCTGCACCTTCTGTTCGCCGCGCGCAAAGCCCGGACCAGCCCGAATAAGCTCACGTCAATCGCCAAGGCCATCCTCAGCCTGGAGACCCACCACTGAAATGCTTACTGCCTCAGTCGTGACGATGGAGCCGGATGGACGTGTGTCGCAGGGGCGGACGTGGCTAACTCGACCCCGGAGTGGCCATCCCGGCCCAGGCTGCGGCGATGCACGGCATCTCAGGGGTCAGCCGAGATACGGCCAGAAGGGATAGCAGGGCGATCTTGAGCGGCTGAATCGCCCTGTGTGCGCGACGATCGGCGGGGTTCGCCGGTGTCGCGGTGGTTGCGCATGGTGGGGTCGTTGTTGATGGCCGGGGCCTGGCGGGTCGCGCCGAGGACCGGGTTCGACGAGGGGGTGCTGTCCGGCGAACCACACGGTGGCCAGGAGCGAGGAGGCGGTGCGCTGGTGGAGGTATTCGCGCATACCGCCCTGGCGGGCGGTGGTCCCGGCTGCTTGTTCGATCTATACGCGGGCGGCTTTCTCCAGGTCCGGTTGGAGTGGGCCGCGGCCGTACTGGAGGAGCTTCATGCCCACGCGGGGGAGGTGGTCCAGGATGCGTTCATAGGTCTCCCAGTCTTTGCCGCCGGCCAGGGCGTACATGATGAGCAAATCGCGGTGATGTCCGCGATGCGGTTTGGTCTGGCCGGTGAACTGTTCGACGAGGAGGGCCACCTGTTCGTGGCTCAGGTCTGCCTCGCGGCGGGGCTGCTTGCTGTCGGTCACGGGAGTCGAGCGTAAAGGCCGTGTGGCGGAGGAGGCGATGGTAGCGGCGGCGCCGGTGAAGGCACATGTGGCGGATTTGGTGAATGTGGCGTTGGAGGAACCGGTGCGGGCGGGTCTTGAACTGCCGGGATTCTCCACGCTGGACCGGATGGCGGCTACGGTACGCGTGCGGGTGGAGGGGGAGATCTGCGCGGGTACCGCAGGCGGGATGGGCGAAGCGGCCCGGCAACAAGTTCCTCGACCTTGTGGCCAGCTCGGTGATCTTCTCCACCACCGTCGACATGACCACCGCACTGCGCGACCTGACGGCCGAGGGCTGGACACTGCGCGGGGAGGACCTGTCGGTGCTCAGCCCGCACCGCCGCACCAACGTCCTGCGCTTCGGCGACTACGACACTCACCGCCTACAACCCCGTCCTCGGCAGCAAGAAACGTCCGTGAGGACGGTCCTCGTGGCATGCCGGTCGGTGAGCCTGTCGTACCGTCAAGAGCCGGTGCCGCATGAACCGCCCTGGGGTCGTTGGAGGGTTCGAATTCTAGAGGATTGGGGCTTATAGCGGCGAAGAGAAAATATCCTGACGAACTCCGTGTGCGGGCGGTCCGGATGGTGTTCGAGATAGGCGAGCAGAGCGGCATATCAGGACCGGCTCGATAGCGGGGGTCGCCGACCAGCTCGGCATCAACCGGGAGGCGGTGCGAAACTGGCTCCGCCAGCCGAGGTGGTCGATGAAGCGGTCGGCCGCCGACTTCGACATCCCGAACAGCGGGGCGAGCTGGCGCAGGGTCAGGTTCGTGCGCCAGTACGCCGCGACCAGCAGGACCCGGTCCTCCAATGACAAGCTCCACGGTCGGCCCCAGCGCACCTTGTCCGCGCCTTCCCGTCGGAGCGCGGTCATCAGCCTGGCGAAGCAGCACGGGCTCAGCCCGGTGAAGGGGGCTATCCAGGACAGCCCCGACCACAGCAGCCACACCACGATCATCTCACCCGTGACCAGCAGTTATGGGACAACCCTTACCAGGACATCAGGAAGAGGCAGAAGACACATGGGCTATGAGTATGCTCCTGACAGTGCTCGTGCTACTCCCGGGCGCTGGCAGGCGGTGCCGGATCCAGCGTCCCCGCGGGTGGGGCACGAGCCGGTACGGCATCCCAGTATGCCATCCGGTTCCGGTCTGCCCGTCTGGGCCCAGGGTGCGGGCCAGGCCCGGAACCCAGGCTTCTCCGGCGTCCGCCCGTACGGCCAGGCGGGAATGGTGTCGACTGGCGGGGGAGGGACCGTCCCGGTTGGCGGTGGGGAGTCTGGTATGTGGGAGGAGGTCGCGCGGGCGACCGCGGCCACCGGCCCGCTCACCGATGAGTGGATGCCCAGCGCGC
>NZ_JBHXPI010000059.1:0-35281 GCF_042718575.1 Streptomyces sp. NPDC058579 | reverse complement strand
GACGGGTGGTGGGGGTGGTGGACGGGGCGGCGGGGGTGGTGCGCGGGGCGTCGGCGGTCGTGGCCGGGGCGCTGGGGGTGGTGGCCGGGGCATCGGGGGTGGCCGGTCGGGGGTAGACGGTGGTGGCGAGGGCCTCGGTGAGGAGGGCTTCGAGGGCTGAGGCGGCGGGGGCCTGGTCCCAGGAGTCCATGGAGGGGTTGAGGACGGTGGCGGCGAGGTCGGCGGCGGCGGCGAGCGCGAGGGGCGGGGTGTGGAGGTGGGCGGCGCAGAGGGGGTGCGCGGGGTCGGCGGCGCCTTCCGCGAGGGCGCGGGTGAGGGTGTGCAGGGCGGCGGCGGGGTCGGTGCCGTGGGGTGGGAGCGGGTCCCCGAGCGCTTCGCGTACTCGGGCGGTGACCCGGTCGGGGCCGCCGGGCGGGATGGGGCCGCCGCGTGCCGCGGTTCCCTCGCGGAGGGCGGTGAGGACGGTGTCCAGGAAGGGGCGCAGGGCGGTGGGGTCGCTCGCGAGAGGCGGGGTGGCGGTCGGGGTGGTCGCGGCACACATGGCACCACCCTGCCGGGGGTTTTGTGGGTTTGTCCGGTGAGTGTGCCGGTGCAACCCGAACGGGGGATGGCGCCCGTAGCGCGGTGCGACCGGGGCCGGCGCCCTGCGCTCCGGCGCCCCTCTGCGCACCGGCGCCGCCGCGTCCTGCGCTCCGGCGTCCTGCGCTCCGGTGCCTACTCCTCGTAGACGATGTCCTCGACCGGGTGGGTCCAGCGGACCTTGCCGTCGTCGACCTCGACGATCAGGTCGAGGCCGGTGCTGAAGTGTCCGGTGGAGAGGATGGTGAACTTGTCGGCCTTGCGGCGGAGGTAGTCGAGGAAGCCGTCCAGTGCCGGGCTCCCGTCGTTCTCGAGCACGTACTCGCCGAGCCGGCGGAAGAACTTGGGGTAGATGACGTCCTTGTCGACCTCGGGCGGGTCGACCACGACCGTGTTGCTGTGGGTCTTGTCCAGTGGCCACAGGCCCTCGTCGTCCGTGCGTGCCTTGATGGCGGTCGTGGTGAGATCGGCTCGGAGGTCGGGGAAGAGCGTGCGGTAGAAGATCGGGTAGACGAAGCCCTTGGCGAGCAGCTTGTGGTTGACCGTCTCGCGCATCATTTCGAGGGTGAGGAAGACGTGGCCGTTCGCGTCGGCCTCGGGCCCGTCTCCCGGGCCGGTGAAGGCGATGCAGCGGCCGGGCGGGTCGGCTCCGCGGGTGAGGACGTAGCCGCGGACCGCGGTCGGGTTGGTGGGGGCCTTCACCGTCCCGTTGGGCGTGCGCTGGACGGGGTCGAAGCCGAGGAGGCGGAGCAGCTCGGCGGCGGCCGCTTCGGCGGGGATCTTGGGCTGGTGCAGCTCGGGTCCGCTGACGAAGGGCGGTTTGAAGTGGGTTTCGAGGGCGTCGATGCCCTCCAGGCGCAGATTGGCCCCGCCGGGGCCGCGGATCACGATGGGGTGGGGGCCGGGGACGGTGCTCCAGACGGCCGGGTCGTCCGGGTAGAAGCGGACCGTGTCGCCGTCCGGGCGGGTCCCTACGGTGGTGCCGTCCGGGCGCGTCTCCACGAGCCGGAATTCGCCTTTGATGCTGAGGTACGGCATGGGGGCCTCGCAGACGCCTGCGGGAGTGGGTGGGTGAGCAGGGTGCCCCTTCTCCCACTATGCGTCCATGCCGTCGGCGGGTCCTGTTGGCGGTTCAACCTCTGTGGTGGGTGAGGCTGAACCGCCGTCCCGTGTGCGGGCTCGGTCAGGCGTCGCGGACTTTCAGGGCTCGGCGGAGGTCGGCGAGTTGGTCGACGAGTTTGCGGTGGAGGGCGGGGGTGAGGTTCTCGTCCGTGAGGTGGGCCTCCCCCAGGGCGAGGGAGTCGGCATCGATCGCGTGGGCCGGGAAGGCGTGGCGGCCTGCGGCTTCCGCCATGGCGGCGCCTCGGCGGGCGCCGAGTGCGGTGGCGGCCGGGTAGTAGCGGGGGATGTACTCCCGTACCAGGTCGGCCTGTTCGGGCTGCCAGAAGCCTTGGGCGGTGGCGGTGAAGAGGTAGTTGGAGAGGTCGTCGGTGTCGAAGAGGGCCGACCAGGCGGCGGCCTTGGCTTCGGGGGTGGGGAGGGCGGCGCGGCAGCGGGCGGCGCCTTCCTGGCCGGTGGCGCTGGGGTCGCGGGCCAGTTCCGAGTCGATCCTGGCGTTGTCGAGGGCGCCGAGGACGGAGAGGCGGGCGAGGATGCGCCAGCGCAGTTCGGGGTCGATCTCGGGGCCGCCGGGGACGCTGCCGTCGGCGAGCCAGCCGGCGATGGTGTCGGGCTGGGTGGCGCTGCTGATGTACGTACGGACGGCGGTGAGGCGCAGTCCGGGGTTGTCGCCGTCCTCGGTGCGGCGCAGGAGGTCGCGGGCGAGGCCGGTGAGGAGGGCGAGGGCCGCGGGGCGGTCGGCGGCCGGGAGGTACCGGTCGGCGATCTGGGTGCGGGCGAAGGCGAGGACGCCCTGCACGATGGCGAGGTCGGTCTCCTCGCAGAGGTGGGCGTCCGCGGTGGTCAGGTAGTCGTGGGGTTCCAGTTCGCCGTCGCGGACCATGTCGCGCAGGGTGTTCCAGACGAGGGCGCGGGTGAGCGCGTCGGGGATGCTGGAGAGGCCGCGCAGGGCGGTTTCCAGGGAGTCCTCGTCGAGGCGGACCTTGGCGTAGGTGAGGTCGCCGTCGTTGAGGACGACGAGGGTGGGGCGGGGGCCGGGGAGGTCGAGGGGCGCGGTCTGCGGGACGTCGATCTCCACGGGTTCGCGCGGGACGAGGCGGCGGCCGTCGACGAGGTCGCGGTCGAAGACGCCGACGGCGATGCGGTGGGGGCGGCTGCCGCGGTGGTGGACGGTGAGGGTGGTGCGGGTCTCGTCGCCGCCGAGTTCGGGGGTGAGGGTGTCGACGCCGGTGGTGCGGAGCCACCGCTCGGCCCAGGCGTGGACGTCGCGGTCGGTGGCGGAGGCGAGGTTGTCGATGAAGTCGGCGAGGGTGGCGTTGCCGAAGCGGTGGCGCTTGAAGTGGGTGTTGATGCCGGCGAGGAAGTCCTTCTCCCCCATCCAGGCGACGAGTTGACGCAGGGCGGAGGCGCCCTTGGCGTAGGAGATGCCGTCGAAGTTGAGGAGCGCGGAGGCGGTGTCGGGGACGGCGTCCGGGTCGGGGGCGACGGGGTGGGTGGAGGGGCGCTGGTCGGCGTCGTAGCCCCAGGCCTTGCGCTCGATGCCGAAGTCGATCCAGGTGTCGGGGAAGCGGTCGGCGCAGGCCTCGTTGACGGTCTGGTAGCCCATGTACTCGGCGAAGGACTCGTTGAGCCAGATGTCGTCCCACCAGCGCAGGGTGACGAGGTCGCCGAACCACATGTGGGCCATCTCGTGGGCGATGACCATGGCGCGGGTCTGGCGTTCGGTGACGGTGACGGCGGAGCGGTAGACGAACTCGTCGCGGAAGGTGACGAGTCCGGGGTTCTCCATGGCGCCGGCGTTGAACTCGGGGACGAAGGCCTGGTCGTACGAGTCGAAGGGGTAGGGCTCGTCGAACTTCTCGTGGAAGCGGTCGAAGCAGGCCTTGGTGATGTCGAGGATCTCGTCGGCGTCGGCGTCGAGGTGGGGGGCGAGGGAGCGGCGGCAGTGGATGGCGAAGGGCAGTCCGGCGTGTTCGGTGCGGACGGAGTGCCAGGGGCCGGCGGCGACGCAGACGAAGTAGGTGGAGAGGAGGGGGGTGGCGGCGGCCTTCCAGCGGCCGTCGGCCTGCTGCTCGGTGATGCCGTTGGCGAGGACGGTCCAGCTGTCGGGGGCCTTGACCGTCAGCTCGAAGACGGCCTTGAGGTCGGGCTGGTCGAAGGCGGCGAAGACGCGCTGGACGTCTTCCATGAAGAGCTGGGTGTAGACGTACGACTCGCCGTCGGTGGGGTCGGTGAAGCGGTGCATGCCTTCGCCGGTGCGGCTGTAGCGCATGGTGGTGACGGCGCGGAGCTCGTGCTCGCCCGCGGTGAGGCTGAGGGGGACCCGGTTGTCGTCGAGGGCGGCGGGGTCGAGGGGCTCGCCGTCGAGGTGGAGGGAGTGGAGCGTGACCGGTTTCAGGTCGACGAAGGTGTCGCCGGCGGTGCGGGCGGTGAACCGGATGACGGTCGTGGATTCGAAGGTCTCGTCGCCTGTGGTGAGGTCGAGGTCGACCGCGTAGTGCTGGATGTCGAGGAGGTGGGCACGGGTCTGCGCTTCCTCGCGCGTCAGTACGGGCATGGGGCCATGCTGCCCGATGGGGTGGTTGCGGGGCACGGGTGTTCCGCTGACAGCTCAGCGCGGCGGTGACGGCTCGGCCGGTGAGGTTCGGGCGAGGCCCACGGCCGTCGCGCCGCGTTGTGTGAGCGTGCGGGTCAGGCGAGGCCCGCGCCCGTGACGTGGGCGAAGGCGGCGGTGATGCCGGGGCGGTCGTAGCCCGTGGGGCTCTTGGCGCCGGTGGAGAGCAGGGTGTGCAGGAGGAGGCGGGCCTTGGCGGGGTCGAGGGGGCCGGCGGGGATGAGGCCGCGGTGCAGGAGTTCGTGCTCGGAGCCGGGGCCTCGGTAGGTGCGGGTGAGGGTGGCGCCGGCGCCGGTGCGGGAGGCGAGGACGACGGGGATGCGGCCGGCGAGCCGTTCCAGGGGGTCGACGAGCCAGGTGGGGACGTGGCCGGCGCCGAAGGCGGCGAGGACGAGGCCGTCGAAGCGGGTGTCGAGGTCTTCGAGGAGTTCGCCGCGGTCGCCGAGGGAGAGGGTGACGAGGGCGACGCGTACGGCCGGGTCGAAGCGGAGGGGGTGGATGGCGCTGGTGCCGGTGGGGCGGAGCAGGATGCGGGGCTCGCCCTCGACGACGCTGCCGAGGGGGCCTGCGCCCGGGGAGGCGAAGGTGGTGACGGAGGTGGTGTGGGTCTTGCGGACGAGGCGGGCGGCGTGGATCTCGTCGGCGAGGACCACGAGGACGCCGAGGCCGGCGCAGCCGGGGTCGGCGGCGACGGCGAGCGCGGCGGCGAGGTTGGCGGGGCCGTCGGCGCCGGGCAGGTCGGGGCGGCGCATGGCGCCGGTGACGACGATCGGCCGGGGGGTCTCGCAGAGCAGGTCGAGGAGGAAGGCGGTCTCCTCCAGGGTGTCGGTGCCCTGGACCACGACGACGCCGGAGCCGGTGGCGAGGGTCTCGCGGACCTCGTCGGCGAGGGCGGCGAGGTCCTCGAAGGAGAGGGAGGAGCTGGGGAGGCGCCGGAAGTCGCGCAGCTCCACGTCGAGGCCGCCGCCTGCGATGCCGGCGCCGAGGCCCGCGAGGACCTCGGTACCGGTCATGCGGCTCGCGTCGCCGCCGCGTGCGGAGATGGTGCCGCCGAGGGTGAAGACGGTGACGCGATCCATCCGACTGCTCCGTTCCGTGCCGGGCCGGGGCTCGCCGCCCGGGCCCGGGGTTCGTTTGCCTGGCCCGAGGCTCCTCCCCGCGCCGGGGTTCGTTCCCGCGCCACGGGTTCGTTCGCGTGGCCGGGTTCGTTCGCGTGGCCGGGCTCGTCCGCGTGTATGGGGCTTGCCCGCGAGCCCCGGGGCTCATCCTCGCGCCCGACGTTCATCCCCGGGCCCGTCCACCCGCCCCGTTCAGCCCTGCGCCCCGTCCGCGATGGTTTCGTGGTGGCGGATTACCTCGGCGATGATGAAGTTCAGGAGTTTCTCGGCGAACGCCGGGTCCAGTTTCGCGTTCTCCGCCAGTTCGCGCAGCCGGGTGATCTGGCGGGCCTCGCGGGCCGGGTCGGCGGGTGGGAGTTGGTGGCGGGCCTTGAGGACGCCGACCTGCTGGGTGCACTTGAAGCGTTCGGCGAGCATGTGGACGACCGCCGCGTCGATGTTGTCGATGCTTTCGCGCAGTCTGGTCAGTTCGGTCGCCACGGACTCGTCGATCTCGCTCATGAGCAGCGAGCTTAGACGGATCGGGAGGCGATCGTCGGCGGGTGTTCGGGATCCGGGATCCGGTCGCTCCAGCCGCCGGGGACGGCCCTGCCCTGCTGTTCGCGGAAGCGGACGGGCGCGGTGCCGACCCTGCGGGTGAAGAGCCGGGAGAAGTAGGCGGGGTCGTCGTAGCCGATGCGGCGGGCGACGGCGGCGACGGGCAGTTCGGTGGCGGCGAGGAGTTCCTTGGCGCGGCCGAGCCGGATGGTGAGCAGGTAGTCCTTGGGGCTGCAGCCCGCGGCGCGGCGGACGGCGGTACGGAGTTCGGCCTGGGTCATGCCGTGCCGGGCGGCGTGTTCGGCGACGGACAGCGGCTGGAAGGCGTCGCGGGCGAGGGCGGTGAGGACGGGGTCGCCGTCGGCGTTGGTGTCGGCGCGGGCCCGGCGCAGGGCGACGAGGAGTTCGTGGACGGCGGCGCCGGTCTCGACCTCCAGGAGCGGGTTGCCGCGCCGGGCGGCGCGGGCGATGCGGCCGACGGCGGCGCGGGGTCCGGCGGCGTCGGAGAGGGGGACGACGGGCCGGTCGGGTTCGATGTAGCCGAGCTCGGTGTAGGTGGCGGTGGCCGGTCCTGCGAAGTCGACGAAGGCCTCGTCCCAGCCGGTTTCGGGGTCGGCGGAGTAGTGGTGCGGGGTGCCGGGGGTGAGCCAGATCAGGGCGGGTGCCGTGATCGTGGTGCGGCGGCCGTCGGTGCCCCGGTACCAGCCGCTGCCGGCGCTGACGACGACGGCCACGTGGTGGTCGAGGGTGCGGGGGCCGACCGTGGGCAGGGTGCCGTGCTGGAGTCCGACGCCGAGGCAGACGAGCCCGAGTCGGTGGTGGACCGGGCTGGGGGTGAAGTAGCGCATCCAGGTGTGGTACATCGGCTGTCGCCTGCCTCTCTCCGCCGCGTTCCGCCTCCGCCGCAGGAACGTTCTTCCGTCCAAACAGCGACGATCTTTGTCCATGGACCCGTCCGCCGCCAGAGGGTGAAGGTGAGCGCATGAGCACGTTCGCTGTGGGTGACGAGGACTTTCTGCTGGACGGCCGGCCGGTACGGCTGCTGTCGGGGGCGCTGCACTACTTCCGCGTGCACGAGGAGCAGTGGGGGCATCGGCTCGAGATGCTCCGCGCGATGGGTCTCACCTGTGTGGAGACGTACGTGCCGTGGAACCTGTACGAGCCGGAGCCCGGCCGGTACGGGGACGTGGCCGCGCTTGGGCGTTTCCTGGACGCGGTGGCGGCCGCCGGGATGTGGGCGATCGTGCGGCCGGGGCCGTACATCTGCGCCGAGTGGGAGAACGGCGGGCTGCCGCACTGGCTGACGGGGCCGCTCGGACGCCGGGTGCGGTCGGCCGACGCGGAGTACCTGGGCCATGTGGAGCGCTGGTTCCGCACGCTGCTGCCGCAGGTGGTGGAGCGGCAGATCGGCCGCGGCGGTCCGGTGATCATGGTCCAGGTGGAGAACGAGTACGGGAGTTACGGCTCCGACCAGGGGTATCTGCGCCGGGTCGCGGAGCTGCTGCTCGACTGCGGGGTGGAGGTGCCGCTGTTCACCTCGGACGGCCCGGAGGACCACATGCTGACGGGCGGCTCGGTGCCGGGGGTGCTCGCGACGGCGAACTTCGGCTCGGGGGCGCGCGAGGCGTTCGCGGTGCTGCGGCGGCACCAGCCGAAGGGGCCGCTGATGTGCATGGAGTTCTGGTGCGGCTGGTTCGACCACTGGGGTAAGGAGCATTCCGTACGGGACGCGGAGGACGCGGCGGCGGCGCTGAGGGAGATCCTGGAGTGCGGGGCGTCGGTGAACGTCTACATGGCGCACGGCGGCACGAACTTCGCGGGCTGGGCCGGGGCGAACCGGGACGGTGGGATGCACGAGGGCGAGCTGCGGCCGACGGTGACCTCGTACGACTACGACGCGCCGATCGACGAGGCGGGGCTGCCGACGGAGAAGTTCTGGCGTTTCCGCGAGGTGCTCGCGGCGTACGCGGAGGGGCCGCTGCCCGAGGTGCCGGAGCCGCCGCGGCGGATCGCGGGGCCTGTGGCGGCGGACCTCGCTGAGTGGGCGCCGCTCGCGGAGGTCCTGGAGGTCCTCGGCGACGAGGAGTCGGTGACGCCGATGCCGCCGACCTTCGAGGAGCTGGGGGTGGACCGGGGTCTGGTGCGCTACCGGCTGGAGGTTCCCGGGCCCCGGCAGCCGTATCCGCTGGTCGTGACCGGGCTCCGGGACCGTGCGGTGGTGTACGTCGACGGGGTGCGGGCGGGCGTCCTGACCACGGAGGAGGAGGCGCTGCCCGAGCCGGTCGCGGGTCCCGCGGTCGTGGAGCTGTGGGTGGAGTCGCTGGGGCGGGTCAACTACGGGCCGCGGCAGGCGGAGCCGAAGGGGATCACCGGCGGGGTCCGGCACGAGCGGCAGTACGTGCACGGGGTACGGACCCAGGGGCTGCGGCTCGACGCCTTCGAGGCGGCGGCGGTGGCGAAGGTCCCGTTCCGGCCGACAGCCGCCGAGGAGGTGCGCGCACCGGGTCTGTACCGGGCCGTGGTCGAGGTGGCCGGTCCGGGTGACGCGGCGCTCTCACTGCCGGGCGGGGTGCGGGGCTTCGTCTGGGTGAACGGTTTCTGCCTGGGCCGGTACTGGGGTGTCGGCCCGCAGGAGTCGCTGTTCGTGCCGGGCCCTGTGCTCCGGGAGGGCGCCAACGAGGTGTGGGTGCTCGAACTGGAGGGCGGGGCGGCGGAGTCGGTACGGCTGGTGTGAGCGTCCGGACAGGCACGTGAACGTGCGTGAGCGGGTACGGGGCGGCGGTGCCCCGTACCCGCTCACGCGCGGTTCGTACGACAGCTACGTACTGGTTCTCACCCGTACGTACTTACGTACTAGAGGGTCGCCGCCGCGGACTTGATCTGGGCCGCGAAGGTCGAGACCTCGGTGTACACGCCGGGGTAGTTAGGGCGGGCGCAGCCCTGGCCCCAGCTGACGATGCCGACCTGGATCCAGGCACCGGCGTTGTCGCGGCGGAACATCGGGCCGCCCGAGTCACCCTGGCAGGTGTCGACGCCGCCCTGGGTGAAGCCGGCGCAGATCTCCTCGCCCGCGATGAGGTCGCTGCCGTAGGACCGCGCGCAGTCGGCGTCGGAGACGAACGGGACGGTGGCCTTGAGCAGGTAGCGCTGCTGGCCGCCGCCCTCGCGGGCCGCGCCCCAGCCGGCGACGGTGAACGTGCCGCTGTTGTACGCGGTCGTCTCGGCGATCTTCAGGGTGGGCACCGAGGTGATCGGCGAGGCCAGCTTGATCAGGGCCCAGTCCTTGCCCGAGCCGTTGTAGCCGGGGGCCTGGAGGACCTTGGTGGACCTGACCTTGATGGCGGCGCTGGACTGGAGGTCCACGACGCCGACGGTGGCGGTGATGCTGGTGTTGTTGCCGGAGCCGCTCACACAGTGGGCGGCGGTGAGGACGACCTGCGGGGTCAGCAGCGAGCCGCCACAGCCCATGGAGAGCCGGACCATCCAGGGGAACTCGCCCTGGGCGGCGCGGGTTCCGCCGACGACGGGGGCGGGCGCGGCGTGGGCCGAGGTGGACGGCTGGAGGCTGACGGCGGCGAGGACGACGGCGCCGGCCGCGGCGATTCTCTGCAGGGCGCGGACGTACCTGTTCTTCTTCAAGTGTCTGCCTTTCGTGGGGGGTTGGCCTTGATGGCATGTGCCCGTCAAGGCTTGGTCCGGATTATGGACACCGCCCGCCGGGGGCCACAAGGGCACGATTTCGGCCAGCGCCGGGGCTCCGCGCGGTGGCCTCGTACAGTGGGAGGAAGGGGGTGGGTCGTGCCGAAGGGAAGCGGATTCGAGGGAGCCGGCGGAGCCGGTGGGTCCGGAGCCTCCGGCGGGTCCGGAGCCTCCGGCGGGGTCGTGCACGGGTTTCCGCACCTCGCCACAGTTCGTGCCGCGATCACCGCGCTGTACCGGCGGCTCTCGGCGGACGGGGTACGGCAGTACGCGGCGAGCGTGCCCGCGGCTGCCGTGGCCTTCTCCGACGAGGAGGACCTCCACCTCGGAGCGCAGCGGGTGGCCAGGGCCCTGGTCCACCACCTGCGGCTGCCCGAGGCGCGGATGATCGTGAGCTTCCGGCCGATGCACCACGCGGCGACCGTCGAACTGGCGGCGGGTCCGGAGTACTTCGTCGAGCTGAACGACCGCTTCCGCGACCACCGCGCGGACGTGGGTGCGGCGCTCGCCCATGAGGTCACTCACGTACTGCTGCACCGCCTCGATCTCGGCTTCCCCGGCACCCGGGACAACGAGATCCTCACCGATGTGGTGACCACCTATCTGGGGGCTGGTTGGCTGCTGCTCGACGCGTTCCGGGAGGACGGGATGTCCAGCCAGAAGCTGGGGTACCTGACGCCGGAGGAGTTCGGCTACGTGCTGGCCAAGCGGGCGGAGGTGTTCGGGGAGGACCCCTCGCCCTGGTTCACCAGCCCGCGGGCGTACGAGGCGTGGACCCGGGGGCGGGAGGAGGCGGCGCGGGACTTCCGGCGGCCCCCGCTGGCGGCGGCCGGGTGGGCGGCGCGCCACCGGTACGCGAAGGACCGACGCTACGGGCGGGCCGGGGCGGACGCTCCGTACGCCTTCGAGGGGAGCGGGGCCTCGGCCCGGGTCTCCTTCCCGTGCCCGGTGTGCCGGCAGCGGCTGCGGGTGCCGGCGGGGCGTCGGGTTCGCGCCAGGTGCGGGGTGTGCGGGACGGTTCTGGAGTGCGACGCGTAGCGCGAAGCGCGTAGGCGGATATACCCATTTGCGCCGTCCGGGTCCGGCGGGTGAAGGTCGGCGCATGAGCACGTTGTTCGAGGCGATTCACGAGGGGGACGACGCCGTGGTGCGCGTCCTGCGGGCCGGGGCCTCCCCCGAGACGGCCGACGAGGAGGGGGAGACCCCGCTGTACCGGGCGGCCGTCGCGAACGAGGCGGGTGCCGTCCGGCTGCTGCTCGCCGCCGGGGCGGATCCCGGGCGGGGCAGCGGCCCGGAGGCCGGGGACCTGCCGCTGTGCGGGGCGGCCTGCGGCGGGCACGCGGAGGTGGTGCGGGCGCTCCTTGCCGCCGGGGCGGCGGCGGACCGGTCGGAGGCGTACGGGTTCACGGCCCTGGACTGGGCGGTGCGGCTCGGGCACGCGGAGACGGTACGGATCCTGCTCGAACACGGCGCCGCGCCGAGCCGGCCGGGCCCCGACGGACTGCCGCCCCTGGTGGCGGCGGCGCGGCGCGGTTCGACGGCGAGCGTGCGGGCGCTCCTGGAGTTCGGCGCGGGCCCGGCCGAGGACGCGCTGCGCGAGGCACGGCGCTGGATCGGCGTGGACATCGCGGAGGAGCTGCGGCGCGGACTGCTCGACGCGGGGGGCGCCGGGGCGGGGAGCGCCGGGGCGGGGAGCGTGGCCGACGGGTCCGGGACCGCGACCGGGCCCGGCTCAGGGACCGGGTCGGGGAGCACGGCCGACGGGTCGGGGGCGGGGTCCGGGTCTGGACCCGGGGTCCCCGAGACCGTCGTGCGGCGGGTGCGGGAGGACGGTGGGGTGACCGTCGTCGTGGATGTGCTGCGGGCGGACGGGGCGCCGGGCCGGGGCAACGAGCAGCAGACCGGGCACGCCGCGATCGCCACGCTCCTGGAGCGCGCGCTCGGAGTACGCGTTCCGCCCGAGGAGCTGGCCGCGCGGGCGCTGGGCTGCGGTGACCCGGAGCTGGACGACTGGAAGGAGGCGGTGCGCACGCTGGGCGCCCGTGACGACGAGGAGTCCTTCCGGGCCGCGTCCGCCTGGTGCGCGAGCCAGGACCCGCTGCGCCGCGCCCTCGGCGCCCGTGTCCTGGGCGCTCTGGACGGTTTCACGCCCCGGGGCCTGCCGGTCCTGCGCCGTCTGGCGGCGGAGGCGGCGCGCGGTGAAGGACCCTCGACGCCCGGCACCGCCCGCGAGCCCGCGCTCTCCGTCGTCGTCGCGCTCGGCCAGTACGGGGAGCCTCAAGCGCTGCCCGAGATGCTGAGTCTGGCCGCCCATCCCGACATCGAGGTGCGCCGTGCGCTCGGGTGCGCGCTGACCGGGCCCGTGCCCGCCGGGGACCCGGTGGCCCTGGCGACCCTCGTCGCGCTGAGCCGGGACCACGACCACGGCGTACGGGACTGGGCGACGCTCGCGCTCGCGGAGGTCCCCGAGGACACCCCGGTCCTGCGGGCGGCGCTCGTGGCGCGGCTCGCGGACGACGACGAGGACGCGGTGGCCGAGGCCGCCCGTGGCCTGGCGATGCGTCAGGATCCGCGCGCCGTGGAGGTGCTTGCGTCCCTCCTCGCCGACGGGGACCCGGAGGGCACCGCCCGGGACACCGCGCTCGCCGCCGTCGAGTACATCGAGGACCCCCGGGTCAGGACCCGCCTGGAGTGGACGACCCCGCGATGTCGTTGACCGCCGCCCACGCGAACGCCATCGCGGGGCCGATCGTCGCGCCCGGTCCCGGATAGGTCTCCCCCATCACGGCCGCCGAGCAGTTCCCGGCCGCGTACAGGCCCGCGATGGCGCCGCCGTCCTCGCGCAGCACCCGCCCGTCGCCGTCGGTGACCAGACCGCCCTTGGTGCCGATGTCGCCGGGGTGGACGGGGACGGCGTAGAAGGGGCCCTTGTCCAGCGGGGCGAGGTTCGGGTTCGGGAGCGTCGGGTCGCCGTAGTAGCGGTCGTAGACGGAGTCGCCGCGCCCGAAGTCCTCGTCGCGTCCGCGCGCGGCGAAGCCGTTGAAGCGGGCGATCGTGGCCTCCAGGGCCGGCGTCCCGATCCGGCGCGCCAGCTCCTCCACCGTCGCGGCCCGCTGGACGAAGCCGTCCCACCGCTTGGGGAACGGCTGCCCGGGGAAGAGCCCGGCGAAGAGGTACCGCGCCTTGGAGCGGGCGTCGAGGATCAGCCAGGACGGGACCGTCGTCGCCTCGGGCCGGTCGCAGGCGTACATGCGGTCGACGAACCGGTGGTACGGCGCCGCCTCGTTGGCGTACCGCTCCCCCGCCGCGTTCACGATCACCATCCCCGGGATGCCCCGGTCGGCGACGAGGAAGAACGGCTTCTCGCCCGGCGGGCAGACCGACGGCGCGCCCCACACCTTGTCGAGCAGGTCGGTCGCCGCGCCCAGCTCCTCGCCGATCCGCAGCGCGTCGCCGGTCTGCCCCTCGGAGGCGTGCGTCCAGGCCGTGGAGGTGGGCGCCGGGAGGTGCTTCTCGCGGAGCGCCTGGTCGTGCGAGAAGCCTCCGGAGGCGAGGACGACGCCGCCCCGGGCCCGTACGGTCCGCCCGTCGGCCAGCTCCACCCCGGCCACCCGGCCGTCCTCGACGAGGAGGCCGGCGAGCGGGGTGTTCAGCCGGAGCTCGCCGCCGAGTTCGTGCAGCGAGAGCCGCATCCGGGCGATGAGCGCCTCGCCGAGGGAGAGCAGCGTGCGCCGGGTGAGCAGGGCGCCGACGGCCCGCGCGCCGACCCGGACGGAGGCCCGCCGCCCGGCCCAGGTGCGGGCGACCATGTTGAGGAAGCGGAAGTCGTACGAGGTCATGGTCAGCCCGTACGTGGGGAGGCCGGCCCGGCGCATGGTCGCCGCGAGCGGTCCGAGCCGCTTGAGGTCCACGATCCGCGGCTCGACCGACCGCCCCTGCGCCATGCCGCCGAGGGCTTCGGGGAAGTAGTCGGCGTAGCCGGGCGTGTACATGAAGCGGACATGGGTGCGGTCGTGGAACTCCCGTACCATGCGCGGCCCGTGGGCGAGGTAGGCGTCCTTGCGCGCGGCGGGGACCCGGTCGCCGACGGTCGCGTCGAGGTAGGCGCGGGCCTTCTCGTACGTGTCCCCGAGGCCGGCCTCGTCGAGGTGGTGGTTGCCCGGGACCCAGATCGCGCCGCCGGACAGGGCGGTGGAGCCGCCGTAGCGGTCGGTCTTCTCGACGAGGAGGACGGTCAGGCCGCGCAGCCGCGCGGTGATCGCGGCGGCGAAGCCGGCGGCGCCGGAGCCGACGACCACGACGTCGTACTCGGACTCGCACTCCTGCCCTTGCCCCGGCTCCTGTCCTTGCTCCGGGCTCATCCGAACACCCCTGTCGCGTAGTCGCTGCGGTAGTAGAGGAGCGGTGCGCCGTCGTCGCGGGCCGCCAGGGCCAGGACCCTGGCCGTGACGACGTGGTGGTCGCCCGCCTCGTGGACGGCGTGCACCGCGCAGTGGAGGGTGGCGAGCGCGCCCTCGATGTGGACGGCGCCGTCCTCGCTCACGGTCCAGTCGACACCGGCGAACTTGTCGGGTCCTGGGCGGCCGAGGGCCGCGCAGACCGCGCGCTGGTCCTCGGCGAGGATGGAGATCCCGAAGTGTCCGGCGGCCCTGACGGCGGGCCAGCTGGTGGAGGTCTTCGCCACGCAGAGCAGCACGAGCGGCGGTTCGAGGGAGAGGGAGGCGAAGGACTGCACCGCGAGGCCCGCGGGCCGGCCGTCGCCGTCGAGAGCGGCGACGACCGTGATGCCGCTGGCGAAGTGGCCGAGGACCTCCCTCATCAGCCGTTCCATCGGTGGCCCCAGAGGCTGTCGGAGGTGATCTCCTTCGTGGTCCAGGCCGCCGGGTCGACGAGCAGTCCGTCCCAGCCGTACTCGACCTGGAAGCCGCCGGGCGCCTGGGCGTAGAAGGAGACCATCCGGTCGTTGGAGTGGCGGCCGAGGGTGGAGGCGATGGGGATGCCGGCCGCGTTCATCCGGTCGAGGCAGTAGCCGACGGCGTCGAGCGAGTCGGTCTCGACCATGAAGTGGACGATGCCGGGCGGCAGCGCGCCCGGGTAGAGGCCGAGGCTGTGGTGGCGGGCGTTGGGGCTGAGGAAGTTCATCCAGTAGAAGTCCCGGCCGGGTTCGCCGGTGGGGACGGCGACCGGCGGGAGCTTCATCCGGTCGCGGAGCTGGAAGCCGAGCAGGTGCTCGTAGAAGGTGACGGTCTCGTCCATGTTCGGGGCGGGCAGGACGACATGACCGAGGCCGAGGTCCTGGCCGTTCGGGGCGCCGGTGACGAAGCGGTTGCCGTAGCGGGCGGGCAGCGGGCTGTGGTCCTGCGCCTGGCCCCAGTACAGCTCCAGCGGGTTGCCCGCCGGGTCGTCCACGTGGATCAGGCCCTGGACGCGGCGCTCGGCGAGCGTGGCTTCGTCGGCGTGCTTGACGGGGAAGCCGGAGGCTTCGAGCTCCTCGGCGGCCTCGGTGAGGGCGCGGGCGCCGGGGAGTTCGAAGCCGGCGGCGAGCAGCCGGTCGGTGGTCCCGGCGACGAAGGTGAGGCGGCGGATCCGGTCGTCGATCCGGGTGTGCAGGACGGTGTCGGAGGAGTCCTGGGCCTCGGCCATACCGAGGATGTCGAGGGTGTAGGCACGCCAGTCGGCGAGCGAGGTCGTCTCGATGCGGAGGTAGCCGAGCGAGCGGATGTCCATGGGGGCGGGTCCTAACGCGAGGAGTAGCGGGGGCCTGGCGCGGGAGGAAGCGGGGGTTAGCGCGAGAAGAAGTCGAGGGCGAGGCGGTTGAACTCGTCGAAGCGTTCGACCTGTGCCCAGTGACCGCAGTGCGGGAAGACGTGCAGCCGGGCGTCGGGGATGGTGCGCAGGGCGACGAGCGCGCCGTCGAGCGGGTTGGTGCGGTCCTCGCGGCCCCAGGTGAGCAAGGTCGGTTGGGTGATGCGGTGGCCCTCGCGCCACAGCTGGGACTCCTGCGGCCAGGTGGCGAAGGCGGCGCCCATCCGGGCCGCGCCGAGCCGGGCGTCGGGGTCGGTGGCCTGGGCGTACCGCTCCTCGACGAAGACGTCGGTGACGATCGCCGGGTCGTACGCCATCGTGAGCAGGAACTCCCGCATCTGCTCGCGGCTGGGCGCGGGCGAGGCGTTGAAGGCGAAGAGGCGCTTGATGCCCTCGGTCGGGTCGGGCGAGAAGAGGTTGACGGAGATCCCGCCCGGGCCCATGAGCAGCAGTCGGTCGACCTTGTCCGGGTGGTCGATCGCGAGCCGGGTGGCGGTGCCGCCGCCGAGCGAGTTTCCGATGAAGTGGGCCTTCTCCAGGCCGAGTTCGTCCATGAGGGCGGCGACGGCCCGGGCGCTGAAGGAGAAGTAGTCGCGGTCCGGCGCGGTCTTGTCGGAGCGGCCGAAGCAGGGCTGGTCGATCAGGAGCGTACGGAAGTTCTCGGCGAAGACGGGCAGGTTGGCGCCGAAGTTGGACCAGGCGGAGGCGCCGGGGCCACCGCCGTGGAGCATGATCACGGCCGGGGCGTCGGAGGGACCCGCCTCGTGGAAGTGGAGGGTGAGGTCGCCGGCCTTCGCCGTCCGGGAGGTGTTCTCGTACGTGAGAGCGGTCGCGGTGGTCACAGCATCGTGTCCTGGATGTCGAGGCCGAGCGCGGCCTGGCCGTAGAGGACGAGGGCCCGCTCGGGGTCGTTGGCGGCGTGGCCGCGCCCGGTGTGGACGTCGCGCCAGGCGCGCTGGACCGGGTTGGGGCCCGTGCGCATCGCGCTGCCGCCGGCGTTCTCCATGAGCAGGTCGACGGCGGCGACGGCCCGTTGGGTGGCGATGACCTGGTCGCGGCGGGCCCGGGCGCGCAGCTCCATGGGCAACGGCGCGCCGGCGCGGGCGAGTTCGTACAGCTCGGCCATGTTGCGGGTGAGCTGGAGCCAGGAGGCGTCGATGTCGGCGGCGGCGCGGGCGATGCGGACCTGGGCGAAGGGGTCCTCGGCGACCTGCTGGCCGTACGAGACGCGGAACCGCTCGCGGGTGGCGGCGACATGGCCCTCGTACGCGCCCTCGGCGATGCCGACGATCGGGGTCGAGATGGTGGTGGTGAAGACGGAGGCGTACGGGAGCCGGTAGAGCGGCTCGGGGTGGGCGGCGAGGCCGGGCGCGTCGAGGGCGGTGACGGGGCCGAAGCTGAGCGCGCGGTGCTCCGGGACGAAGACGTCCTCGCAGACGACGTCGTTGGAGCCGGAGCCGCGCAGGCCGACGGTGTCCCAGACCTCGTCGACGCGGTAGGCGGTGCGCGGGACGAGGAAGGTGCGCATGTCGACGGGGCGGCCGTCGCTGTCGGTGACGAGGCCGCCGAGAAGGGCCCAGTCGGTGTGGTCGCAGCCGGAGGAGAAGTGCCAGCGGCCGGTGAGGGTGAAGCCGCCGTCGACGGGGGTGACCTTGCCCGTGGGGGCGTACGAGGAGCAGATCCGGGTGTCGGGGTCGGCGCCCCACACCTCCTCCTGGGCCTTCGGCTCGTACAGGGCGACGTGCCACGGGTGGACGCCGACGACCGAGGCGACCCAGCCGGTGGAGCCGCAGGCCTTCGCGATCTCCTTGACGGCCGTGTAGAAGACGACGGGGTCGGCGGCGTGGCCGCCGTACGCGCGGGGCTGGAGCAGCCTGAAGAATCCGGTCGCGGCGAGCTCCTTGACGGAGTCCTCGGGGACCTTGCGGGCGGCCTCGGCCTCGGCGGCCCGCTCGCGCAGGGCGGGGGCGAGGGCGCGGACGGCCTCGAGGACGGCTCCGGTGGCGTCGCTCATCGCGTGTCCTCTCTCGGAAGGATCGGAGGGATCGGGAGTGGCTGGACCGTACGCCGAGGTGTTCCGGAAAGGCATAGGGGGTTCCCGCTGAGCGGGAAGAGCCAGCCCCCGAGAGCCGACCCCGGAGAGCCGCCCGCGCCCGCGAACTCGCGGGTAACCCGATCCGCCGGGGAATCGCAGGGCGGGCTTCGCCTCGCGTTCACCGAGGGGTCATCGTGACCCCCCGTAATGCAGGAGTTGTATGGACAACAGTTGTTCATACATCTTGGCCCCGCTCCCCTTCCCCCATGGAGTACGCGTGACCTCCCCTGCCCGCGCCGCCGTCCTGCTCGGTGCCCTCGGTCTGACCGCCCTGTCGCTCACCGCCTGTGGCGCCGCCCCCACCAAGAGCGCCGCCGGCGCCGACGGGAAGAACCTCGCCACCGCGACCTCCGCCACCGAAGCCGGCGGCATGGACGCCCTGATCGCCGCCGCGAAGAAGGAAGGCACGCTCAACGCGATCGCCATCCCGCGCGACTGGGCGAACTACGGCGCGATCATCGACGGCTTCACCGCCAAGTACGGCATCAAGGTGAACGTCGAGAACCCCGACGGCTCCAGCCAGGACGAGATCAACGCGGTCAAGTCCCGCAAGGGCCAGGACCGCGCCCCCGACGTCCTCGACCTCGGCGCCTCCTTCGCGCAGGCCGCCGGCGAGCAGGGCCTGACCGCGCCGTACAAGGTCGCCGCCTTCGACAAGATCCCCGAGTCGCAGCGCGACGCGCAGGGCCGCTGGTTCAACGACTACGGCGGCTACGTCTCCATCGGCTGCGACGCCAAGCGCGTCAAGGTCTGCCCGCAGACCTTCGCCGACCTGCTCAAGCCCGAGTACAAGGGCAAGGTCGCCCTCAACGGCAACCCGACCAAGTCCGGCTCGGCCTTCGGCGGCGTGTACGCGGCGGCGCTCGCCAACGGCGGCTCGTTCGACGACATCAAGCCGGGCATCGACTTCTTCGGCAAGCTGAAGAAGAACGGCAACTACAACCCGGTCGAGTCGACCCCCGCCACGATCGAGAAGGGCGAGACGCCCATCTCCATCGACTGGGACTACCTGAACGCCGGGTACGCGAAGCAGTTCGCGCCCAAGGGCATCGACTGGAAGGTGGCCGTCCCCTCGGACGGCGTCTACGCCCAGTTCTACTCGCAGGCCATCAACAAGGACGCCCCGCACCCGGCGGCCGCCCGCCTGTGGCAGGAGTACCTGTACAGCGCCGAGGGCCAGAACCTGTGGCTCAAGGGGTACGCCCGGCCCGTCCTGATGCCGGCCCTGGAGGCCGACGGCACGATCGACAAGGCGGCCGCCGCCGCGCTGCCGAAGGTCGCGGGCACCCCGAAGTTCCCGACCGAGCAGCAGACCGCCAAGGCCAAGGAGACCCTGTCGCAGGGCTGGGCCGCGGCCGTCTCCGGGTGACGCCTCGATGACTCCGCACTCCTCCACGACCCCGTCCGGGGCGGCCGGCGCGTCCATCGCGCGCCCGGCCGCCCCGGCGGGGCCGGGGGCCGCCGGCTCCCCCATGGCCGACGGCTCCCCCACGGCGTTGACGCTGGTCAAGAGCCCGTCCCCCGCAGCGCAGGCGCCACGACGGCGCCGGCGGCGCCCGTCGACGAGCTGGCTCGCCGCGCTGCCGCTGTTCCTCCTCGTCGCGCTCGCCTTCGGGCTGCCCGCGCTCGCCATGACCGACGGCGCCTTCACGGTCGCCGACGGCGGGTACGGCCTGGACAACCTGGAACGGTCGGTGGACGGCGCGTACGCCACCGCGCTGCTCGGCAGCGTCAAGCTCTCCGCGCTCACCGCCGCCGCAGGCACCGTCTTCGGGCTCTTCCTCGCCCAGGCCGTGGTCTCCTCGCGCGGCCGGGCGCTGCGCGAGGCCGTCCTCACCGCGTCCGGGGTGCTCGCCAACTTCGGCGGCGTCCCGCTCGCGTTCGCCTTCGTTGCCACGCTCGGCAACGCGGGCGTGCTCACCACCGAGCTCGGCCTGGCCGACCACGGCTGGTCGCTGTACGGGTTCTGGGGCCTGACCCTGACGTACCTGTACTTCCTGGTCCCGCTGATGGTGCTGACCGTCGCGCCCGCGCTCGACGGACTGCGCGTCCAGTGGCGCGAGGCGGCCCATGACAACGGGGCGACGGCCTGGCAGTACTGGCGCCACGTCGGCATCCCGGTGCTGCTGCCGTCCCTGCTCGGCGGTTTCGTGCTGCTCTTCGGCAGCGCGTTCGCCGCGTACGCGACGGCTGCGGCGATGGTCGGCAGCTCCGTGCCGCTGGTGACCCTGCAGATCGCGGACGCGCTCTCCGGCAACGTCCTGGTCGGCCAGGAGAACGTGGCGCTCGCGCTGAGCCTCGACATGGTCGTGGTCGCGGCGCTCGTGATGGCCGTCCATCTCCCCCTCCAGCGAAGGAGCACCCGATGGCTCGCCTAGGACGTCCCGTCGTCCTCCTGGTCGCGGGGGTCTACTTCCTGGTGCCGCTGCTCGCGTCCGCCGTGTTCACCCTGGACATCCCCGGGCAGGGGCTCACCCTCTCCTCGTACACCCGGATCTTCGCCGCGCCCGGCTTCACCGGCAGCCTGCTGCTCTCGCTCGGGCTCGCGGCGGCGACCGTCGCGCTCGTCCTGCTCGTGACGATCCCGGCGGCGGTCGCGGCCCGGCTCTCCGCGCCCCGGCTGCGGCCGGTCCTGGAGGTCGTGTGCACGCTGCCGCTGGTGGTGCCGCCGGTGGCGCTGACCGCCGGGCTCGGGACCGTACTGCGCTGGGGCCCGGAGAAGCTGTCCACGACCCCGCTCTACCAGACCTTCGTGGCCGTGCAGAACCCGGACTTCCCCTTCGTCCTGGTCCTCGCGTACGCGGTGATGGCGCTGCCGTTCGTCTACCGGGCGCTCGACGCGGGCCTGCGCTCCGTCGACCTGCGCACGCTGGTGGAGGCCGCCCGGGACTGCGGGGCGTCCTGGCCCCGCGCGCTGGTCTCGGCGGTGCTGCCGAACCTGCGCGGCGCGCTCCTGAACGGCTCGTTCCTGACGCTGGCGCTGGTCCTCGGCGAGTTCACGGTCGCCTCGCTGCTCGGCTTCCAGCCCTTCGCGGTGTGGATCGTGCAGGCCTCCGGCTCCGACGCCCGGCTCTCGGTGGCCGTGTCGCTGCTCAGCCTGCTGCTGACCTGGGTGCTACTGCTCGCGCTGACCACCGTGGGCAACCGCCGCCGTACGCCGCGCTCCCGTACGCCGCGCCCTTCCCGTACGCCCGAAGCCCTCGCGGCTTCCCTAGGAAAGACGTCCCGATGACCGTGACAGACACCTCCACCCGGACCGGGGCGGCCCTGAGGCTGCGCGGTCTGCGCCGGTCCTTCGGCTCCTCCGTCGCCCTCGACGGCCTCGACCTCGACGTCGCTCCGGGTGAACTCCTCGCCCTGCTCGGCCCGTCGGGCTGCGGCAAGACGACCGCGCTGCGCGTGCTTGCCGGTTTCGAGCGCCCCGACGAGGGCCAGGTGCTGCTCGACGGCGAGGACATCGTGCCGGTGCCCGCCAACCGCCGTGACACGGCGATGGTGTTCCAGTCGTACAGCCTCTTCCCGCACCTCTCGGCCGCCGACAACGTGGCCTTCGGGCTGAAGATGCGGAAGGTGCGGGGTGCCGAGCGGCGCGCCCGCGCCTCCGAACTGCTCGACCTCGTGGGCCTCGCGGGCCACGGCGACCGCTTCCCGCACCAGCTGTCCGGCGGTCAGCAGCAGCGGGTCGCGCTGGCCCGCGCCCTTGCGCTGCGGCCCCGGCTGCTGCTGCTCGACGAGCCGCTCTCGGCGCTCGACGCGCAGGTGCGGGTGACGCTGCGGGAGGAGATCCGCCGGCTCCAGCTGGAGCTGGGCATCACCACCGTGTTCGTCACGCACGACCAGGAGGAGGCGCTTTCGATGGCCGACCGGGTCGCCGTGATGAACGGCGGCAGGCTCGAACAGTGCGCCACGCCCACGGAGTTGTACGAGCGGCCCGCGACGGACTTCGTCGCGGAGTTCATTGGCACCATGAACCGGGTGCCGGGCCGGGCGTCCGACGGCGGCCGCGAGGTCGAGGTGCTCGGTTCGACGCTGCCCGTCGAGGAGCCGGACGGGCGCACCGGGGACGTACGCGTACTGCTGCGGCCCGAGGCCCTGGAGGTGACGGAGGGCGGCCCCGCCCAGGTCACCGGCACGTCGTTCCACGGCCCGACGACCCGGCTGCGGATCGCGCTGCCCGACGGTACGGACGTCAAGGCGGACGTCCCGACGCACGCGGCGGCCGGGCTGACTCCGGGCACGGCCGTCTCGGTCCGTCCCCAGTCCCGGCCCGTGCTCCTCGCCTCCGCCGGAGGTGGGGTGTGAGGCGGCTGCAGGCGGTCCTCTTCGACATGGACGGCACGCTCGTCGACACCGAGGGCGTCTGGCTCGACGTGGTCGAGTCCGCCGCCGTGCGCCGGGGCCGGACCCTGGACGCCGAGCGGCGTACGGCGGTGACGGGCCGGTCGGTCGACGACACGGCGGAGCTGCTGCACGCCCATCTGGGGGCACCGGCCGCCGAGTTGGCCGCCGAGCTCGGCGCGGACTTCGCCGCCCGGCTCGCGGTGGCGGCGGCGCCCAGGCCCGGCGCGCTGCGGCTGCTCGCGGCGCTGCGCGAGAGCCGGGTGCCGACGGCGCTCGTCTCGGCCTCGCCGCGGGCGGTCGTCGCGCAGGTGGCGAGCACCCTGGACGGGCACCGGTTCGACGCGCTGTTCGGCGCCGAGGACACCGCGCGGACGAAGCCCGAGCCCGATCCGTATCTGGCGGCGGCCGTGGCGCTCGGCGCCGAACCGGCGCGGTGCGTGGCGGTGGAGGACAGCCCGACGGGCGTCGCCTCGGCCGTCGCCGCGGGCTGCCGGGTGCTGGCCGTGCCGTCGACGGAACCGCTGGTGGACTTCGCCGGAACCGAAGGCGTCACGCTGGCGGACTCGCTGACCGAGGTCGACCCCGAGCTGCTGAACTCCCTGGTCGGGTGAGCCGCGCACATGGCAGGGTGGGCCCGTGAGTGAGGAACGGGGCAGGACGCCGCTGTATCTGAAGGTCGCCGGGGATCTGCGGACCGCCATCACGGCGGGTGAGTACGGTTCGGGGGCGAAGCTCCCCGCCGAGGACGAACTGGCCCGCCGCTACGGCGTGTCCCGGGGGACGGTCCGCCAGGCCCTCGCCGCGCTGCGCACGGACGGCCTGATCACCTCGCGGCGCGGTTCGCGCCGGGTGGTCCTCGGCGGTCCCCGGCTGCACAGCTTCGGCGAGCTGCGCTCGTTCACGCGCTGGGCGCGCTCCCTCGGCGAGGAGCCGGGCGGCCGGATCGTGGCGGTGGACCGGGTGCCGGCGGACGCGGAGGAGGCGGAGAAGCTGCGCGTCGAGGAGGGCGCGCCGGTCTACCGGGTGCGCCGGCTGAGGACGCTGGCGGGCGCGCCGGTGATGGTGGAGCGGACGACGTACCCGGAGCGGATCGGGGAGCTGGTGGCCGGGATGCCGCTGGACACGGTCTCGCACTCGGAGCAACTGGAGCTGCACGGCGTGCTGTTCGCGGACGCGCGGCACACCATCGACCTGGTGCCGGCCGACGCCGACGACGCGGAGCTGCTCGGCTGCCGGGTCGGGGATTCGCTGCTGCGGGAACGCCGGCACTCCACGGATCCGGCGGGGACGCCGGTGGAGTGGTCGCAGGACCGCTATCTGCCGGGCACGGTCGCGTTCACGATGCAGAGCTCGACGGCGACGAGCGCGCTGGGCCGCAGACTGGGCGCCTGAGTCTCCGTACATGGCTGAACCCGGGGTCGGGGACCCCGGGTTCAGCCGTGTGTGGGGGAGGTGGTGTCACGTCTGGCGGAGCAGGGCGGCGAGCAGCGGCCGGAAGTGCTCGAAGCCGGGGGTCGGCAGCTCAGGGTCCTTCGCCTGCTCGTCCCAGCGGCGTACGGCGACGGCGTCGGCCGCGCCCGGGTGGGCCTCGAAGGTGCGCACCTGCTCCTCGTTCATCGGCCCGCCCTGGACGGCCAGGGTGTGTACGGAGGCCTCGGAGAGCAGGGCGAAGTAGCCGGGCTCGACGGCGCACAGGTACCGCTTGGCGGCGACGTGCAGCCGTACGGGTTCGGTGACTTCGGGCCCGAACCACTGGTCGAGCCAGTCGGCCCCGGTGTGGCTGTGCCGGTTGTCGGTGCCGTTCTCCATCAGGTCGCGGCCGGTGACGGCGCCCTGGAAGTGGCCGACGTCGTGCAGGAGCGCGGCGGCGACCAGGTGCGCGGGGGCGCCGGCCGCCTCGGCGAGGGCGCCGGCCTGGAGCATGTGCTCGGCCTGGGTGACGGCCTCGCCGAAGTACTCGGCGCTGCCCTCGCCCTCGAAGAGGCCGGCGAGGGTGTCGAGGGGGCTCGGGGGGTTCACTTGGCAGCCCCCTCCCTGCGCAGGACGGCGAGGGTGGAGGCGAGCCCGTCGATGTCGGCGTACGCGCCCTGGAGGTGCCGGTCGCCGGACTCGGCGAAGGCGGTCCTGGCGTGCAGCAGCCGGGTGTTGTCGAAGATCAGGCAGTCGCCGGGGGCGAGCCGGAAGTCCAGCTGGAGCTCGGGCCGCAGGAGCAGCTCGCCGAAGCGCCGGTAGGCGGCGTAGAAGGCGTCGAGCAGGTCGGCGGGGAGGAGCAGGGTGCCGATGGAGCGGTTGTTGAAGCGGATCTCGCGGAGCCGGCCGGTCGGGTCCGTACCGATCAGGGGCCGGTGGGCGCGGAGTTCGGTGCGCTCGTCGGCGAAGGCGAAGGGGACGGGGACGCGGGTGAGGACCTCGTACGCCTCCGGGTCCTCGGCGCGCAGCAGCGCGGCGGCGTGGAAGCCGTCGACGAGGCCGGAGTCGCCGCCCTGGGCCGCGTTGGTGAGGCAGTGCAGGAGCTGGAGGGTGGGGACCGGGTCGCGGTAGGGGTTGTCGGTGTGCGGGGTGATGCGGGCGCCGGTGAAGGCGAGGTTGTTCGGGTCGGCCTCGACGCGGACCTCGAAGAGCTCGCCGTAGTTGGTCTCGCGTACGTGGCCGAAGGTGCGGGCCACGTCGAGGACCTGGCGGTCGCGCACGGGGACGCCCCGCAGCAGGACGAAGCCGAGGCGCAGGACGGAGTCGAGGGCGGCGGCGCGGACGGCCGGGTCGGCGGTGTACGCGTCCCAGTCGGCCTCGGGGAGCCCGCCCGCGAACCGCTCGGCGGCCCACAGCTCCTTGTCGTCCTCGGTGCGCCCGTCGCCGGGGGCGGCGGGCCCGCCGGGGAGGTGGGCGCCGAGCCAGGCCTCGGGGTAGACGGAGCGGTGGCCGTCGGGGGCCCAGACGACCTCGCGGGCGGGGGCGCCGTCGGGGGTGCGGGTGTCGTGGACGGCGTCGACGGCGAGCGCGGCGGGGAGTTCGGTGATCTGGAACAGCTTCTGGCCGTTGCGGGGGTCGCGGCAGTGGCCGCAGGGGCAGTTGTCGCGCAGCCAGAACGGCGGCGCGGTGGCGAGGGACGCCATAGGGCTCTCCAAGTTGTACAGACAACTTTGCTTCGATCGGGAGCCTCGCAGCCGCGCATGACCAAGGGGTTACGGACAACCCAACGGCAGCCCGAATCCCGCCCCGTATATACCTATTAGAAATAGTGGATGCAGCTGTCTTCCCCCGGGCGAGACCCGCGTGGCAGGGTCGGCGCCATCGGCGCAACGTCACGGAACACGGGAGACGGCCATGACCGCTGAGCTCGTCGGCGTACAGACTCCTGCGCCTCCAGCGCCCTCTCTGCTGGAGAAGGCCGCCCGGGTGCTCGCCGCCTTCGAGGGGCCCGAGCCGAGGCTCTCGCTGACCGAGGTGATCCGCCGCTCCGGCATCCCGCGCTCCTCGGCTCACCGCATCCTCGACCAGCTCGTCCAGCTGCGCTGGCTGGACCGGGAGGGCCGCGACTACCGCATGGGCATGCGGATGCTGGAGCTGGGCGCGCTCGCCGCCCACCACAACCGGCTGCGCCGGGCCGCCCTCCCCCGCCTCCACGCGCTCCACGAGTCGACGGGACACCTGGTCCACCTGTACGTCCTCGACGGCACGGAGGTCGTCTGCCTGGAGCGGATCGGGGGCTCGGAGGACTCCACCGTCCCCTCCCGCACGGGCGGCAGGATGCCCGCGCACTCCACGGCCGCGGGCAAGGCCCTCCTCGCCTTCGGCGACCCGGCCGCCCTCACGGCGCTCCTCGCCCACCGGCTCCGCCCGCTCACCCCGCGGACCCTGGTCAACCCGGTCGCCCTCCGCTCCGAGCTGGCCGCGACCCGCGACCGGGGCGTCGCCTTCGACCGCGAGGAGACCTACCGGGGCGTCTCCTGCGTGGCCGCACCCCTGCGCGGCGCGGGCCGCGCGATCGCCGCCGTCTCGGTCTCGGGCCACGGCATCCACCGCGACCTGGACCGCCTCGCCCCGTCGGTACGGGCGTGCACGCGGGGGGTGTGGGGGGACTTGTTCGGCCCGGGGCGCGCGGCAGCCGCCCCGCAGGCCGCGCCCCCCGCGCCGAGGACCCGGGTCTCGGAGGGGGAGATGGACGCGATGATGGGGTGGCTGCGGTTCAGCGAGTGGATGTAGCGGCGTCCATGAGCAGATCGACCATCCGGCGCATCGCGGGCATGTGCGCACCATCGTGCCCGGTCCGCGGCCGGCCGGGCGTGGGGGGAAGGTCCGGCCGCGGACCGGGGGCTGAGGAGTCGTGCGTCAGCAGTCGTGGTCGACGAGGTCGAACGAGGCGTAGTGGTCGGCGGTGTAGTAGTCCTCCTGGGACGACTCGCCGGTCACGATGCGGCGCGCGCCACGGTTGGAGGAGCCCGGGGTCTTGACCGTGTACTCGTGGTAGTAGCCGGTGGAGTGGCCCGGGAGGATGCCCTCCCGGTTCTGGAAGACGGTGCCGTCCTGGCGGTACGGGAAGGGGCCGCCCTGCTCGATCAGGCGGAGGGTGTCGTGGGCCTGGGAGGGGAGGTCGGAGTAGCAGATGTCGCCGACGGCGGCGGCCGCGAAGGCGGACGCGGCCGGGGCGGCGGAGGTCGGGGCGACGGCCGCGGTGGCCGGGGCGCCGAGGAGGAGGGTCGAGACGAGGGCGGCGGCGCCGCCGATGGCTGAGATTCGTGGGGGGATCCTCATGGCTCGATGATGACGCGCGTAGAAGTGACCGCGACAGCCCAACTCCCTTCAATTCGACGGACGTTAACTTCATCCGCACGTTGTGGGGACGGCGTGTGCGGCCCTCACTCGTACGTCACTTCCAGCCGTTCGCCGAGCGGCACCGCCTGGCAGGCGAGGACGTACCCCTCGGCCAGGTCCGACGCGTCCAGGACCTCGTTGCGGGCCATCTTCACCTCGCCCGCCGTGACCCGGCAGGCGCAGGCCGCGCAGGCGCCCTCGCGGCAGGAGTACGGGGCGTCGACGCCCGCCGCGAGGAGGGCGTCGAGAAGCGGGGTGGCCGGCCCGCCGGTCACCCGGTGGACCCGGCCGTCCAGGTGGACCTCGGCGGTGTAGAAGACCTCGCTCGCCACCGTCTCCTCACGGGTGAAGACGTCCTCGGCGAGGGAGAAGTACCGCTCGCGGTGGACCCGGCGCCCGCCCGCCGACCGTACGGCCGTCTCCGCCGCGTCCATCAGCGGGACCGGGCCGCACAGATAGGTGTCCCGGGCGGCGTACGGGGCGAGGGCGGGGGCGAGGAGCTCGGTGGTGGGCAGGCCCTGGAGGGACTCCAGCCAGTGGGTGAGGGCGAAGCGGCCCGCGAAGTCCTCGGCCAGGTCGCGCAGTTCGTCGCGGAAAACGACGGAGTCCTGGTCCCGGTTGGCGTAGAGCAGCGCGACCCGCCCCTCCCCCGCCACCAGCGCCGACTTGGCCAGCGAGATGACGGGGGTGATGCCGCTGCCGCCCGCGACCAGGAGCAGATCGCGGCCGGGGACGGCCGGGGTGAAGGTCCCGGCGGGCGGCAACACCTCCAACTCGTAGCCGGGCAAGACCCGTTCGCACAGCCAGCCGGAACCGCGCCCGCCCGGAACCCTCTTGACCGTGATCTTCGGGGCCTCGCCGGTGTGCGGCGAGCTGGCGAGGGAGTAGCAGCGGGCGCCGCCGTCGGGCAGCCGTACGGTGAGGAACTGGCCGGGGTGGTAGGGGAAGTCGGCGTCGAGGACGAGGGAGACGGCGTCGACCGTCTCACGGATCACCTCGGCGACCCGCACCCGCAGCCGCCTAGACGACGTCGGCACCCGTCACCTCCAGCGCGCCGCTCGCCACCGCCGCCTCGATGGAGCCCCGCAGCTCCCCGCACGAGCGGACCCGGCCTGCGGGCTCGCCCGTCGCGACGCGCGCCCGGATGACCGGGCAGGCGTCCGCCGAGGGGCCCGACCACTGCACGGAGGTGTGCGCGGGGCTGAACTTCTCGCACAGCACCCGGTTCCCGCACGCGGCGCACTCCACCGGCCGCATCACCGCGCGCGCCTTGCCAGGTTCTCGGCGACCTCGGCCTCCCACGCCTGGTTGGCGCGGGTGGTGTCGATCTCGAACTCGAACCGCTCGACCATCTCGTCCTTGACGTCGGCCGCGTCCACGTAGAACTGCTCGTACCAGCGCCGCAGTTGGTAGACGGGACCGTCCTCCTCGCTCAGCAGCGGGTTGTCGATGCGGGTCTTGTTCCGCCAGACCTCGATGTCCTGCTCGAAGCCGACGGCGAGGCCGGCGGTGAACAACTCGGCCGCGTCGGCGGCCTGTTCGTCGGTCATGCCGGGGAGCTTGCGCACGGTCGTCCCGTAGAGGAGGACGAAGCTGTCGGCGCTCACCGGGTAGTGGCAGTTGATGAGGACGCTCTCCATCTCCGCGCCGCCGCCGATGTCCGACCAGACGCGGTCGATCATGTACGAGGGGCCGTAGTAGGCGGCGTCGGAGCGCAGGGGTGCGCTGAGGTTGCCGAGGTCCATGTCCTGGCGCGGGGTGGACTCCAGGTACTGGCCGGCGATGTGGCCCTCGAAGACGTTGGTGAAGCGGGTCGGGAAGGCGTAGTGCACGTAGTAGAAGTGCGCCATGTCCACGATGTTGTCGACGATCTCGCGGCAGTTGGAGCCGTCGACGCGGGCGGTCTTCCAGGACCAGTCGGACCACTCGCCGCTGTCGAGGCCCTCGATCTCGGGGATGGTGACGGCGGGCGGCGGCGGGTTGCCCTCGGGGTCGTGCCAGACGAAGAGCTGCTTGTTCCGCTCCAGGGTGGTCCAGGCGCGGGTCCTCGCACGGGGCGGGACGCGGCGGGCGTACGGGATGCCGGCGCAGCGGCCGTTCCCTGACCAGCGCCAGTCGTGGAAGGGGCAGGCGACGGCGTCGCCCTTGACGGTGCCGTGGGCGAGGTTGCCGCCCATGTGGGGGCAGTAGGCGTTGAGGACGTGCAACTGCCCGTCCTCCTGGCCCTGGAAGACAACGAGCTTCGTGCCGAAGGCCTCGATCTCGTGGGGCTGGCCGTCCTGGAACTCCCGGGCGAGCCCGAGGCAGTGCCAGCCGCGCGCGAACCGGGCGGGCGGGGCGGCGGCCCGGATGACGCGGGGCCCTTGGTCGGCGGCGTCCCGGAGGTCGGCGGCGTCCGGCAGGTCGACGTTGGTCGTGGGGCGGTCACCGGAGGTCATGGGGCGGTCACCTTCTCCTTGGCGAGTTCGACGGCGATGTCGATGAGCTGGTCCTCCTGGCCGCCGACGAGTCGGCGTTCCCCGGCGCGCAGCAGGATCTCCGCGCCGGAGACCCCGTACCGCTCGGCCTGCCGGTAGGCGTGCTTGAGGAAGCTGGAGTAGACGCCGGCGTGCCCCATGAGCAGGGCGAGCCGGTCGAGCCTGCACTCCTCGTCCATGACGGGCCGGACGACGTCCTCGGCCGCGTCGATGATCTTCAGTACGTCGATGCCGGTACGGATCCCCATCTTCTGGCAGACGGCGACGAGGGCCTCGACGGCGGTGTTGCCCGCGCCCGCGCCGAGGCGGCGGGTGGAGCCGTCGATCTGCCGGGCCCCGGCCCTGATCGCGGCGATCGAATTGCCCGTCCCCAGGGCGAGGTTCTCGTGGCCGTGGAAGCCGACCTGGGCGTCGTCGCCGAGTTCGGCGACGAGGGCGGCGACCCGGTCGGCGGTCTCGTCCATGACGAGGGCGCCGGCGGAGTCCACGACGTACACGCACTGGCAGCCGGCGTCGGCCATGATCCGGCCCTGGCGGGCGAGGAGTTCGGGGGTGGTGGAGTGAGCCATCATCAGGAAGCCGACGGTCTCCAGGCCCATCTCCCGTGCGAGGCCGAAGTGCTGGACGGAGATGTCGGCCTCGGTGCAGTGGGTGGCGATCCGGCAGACGCTCGCGCCGTTCCCGTGCGCGGCGCGGATGTCGTCCTTCACGCCGAGCCCGGGAAGCATGAGGAACGCGATCCTCGCGCGCCGGGCGGTCTCGACGGCGGCCTTGATCAGCTCCTGCTCGGGGGTCTTCGAGAAGCCGTACGTGAAGGAGGAGCCGCCGAGCCCGTCGCCGTGGGCGACCTCGATGACGGGGACGCCGGCGTCGTCGAGCGCGGCGACGACCGAGGTCACGTCATCGACGGTGAACCGGTGGCGCTTGGCGTGGGAGCCGTCGCGCAGGGAGGTGTCGGTGACCCGGATGTCGTACGCGTCCGTCGTCATGCGTGGCTCCGCTTCGCGAACTCTTCGCCGACCTTCGTGGCGGCGGCCGTCATGATGTCGAGGTTCCCGGCGTACGGCGGGAGGTAGTCGCCCGCGCCCTCGACCTCCAGGAAGATGCCGACGCGGGCCATGCCGCCGTTGACGTCGGCGGGATCGTCGAACTGCGGCTCCGCGCGCAGCCGGTAGCCGGGGACGTACTCCCGTACCTCCTCGGCGACCTGCTTGACGGAGACGGCGATCGCCTCCCGGTCGGCGTCCTCGGGGATCGCGCAGAAGACGGTGTCGCGCATGATCACGGGTGGGTCGGCCGGGTTGAGAATGATGATCGCCTTGCCGCGCCCCGCGCCGCCGACGGTCTCGATGCCGCGCGCGGTCGTCCGGGTGAACTCGTCGATGTTCGCGCGGGTTCCGGGTCCCGCGGAGAGGGAGGCGACGGACGCGACGATCTCGGCGTAGGGGACGGGGACGACGCGGGAGACGGCGTGGACCATGGGGATGGTGGCCTGGCCGCCACAGGTGATCATGTTGACGTTGCCGCCGTCGAGGTGGTCCGTGAGATTGGCGGGCGGGACGACACCGGGCCCGAGGGCGGCCGGGGTCAGGTCGACGGCCTTGATGCCGAGGGCGCGGTAGCGGGGCGCGTTGGCCCGGTGGACGGAGGCGGAGGTGGCCTCGAAGACGAGGTCGGGGAGTTCGGACCCGTCGAGGAGCCGGTCGACCCCGTCGGCGAAGGTGTCGAGCCCGAGCCGGCGGGCCCGGGCGAGCCCCTCGCTCTCCGGGTCGACCCCGACCATCCAGCGGGGCTCGATGTGGGGTGAGCGCAGGAGCTTGTACAGCAGGTCGGTGCCGATGTTGCCGGAGCCGACGATGGCGGCGGTGAGGGTGGTCATCGTGCCTCAGCAGAAGGAGAGGGAGACGGAACCGAGCCCGGTGAACTCGGCGGTGTACGTACGTCCTGCGGTGACGTCGACGGCGCGGGTGCAGGACCCGGGCAGGACGAGATGGCCCTTCTTCAGCCGGACGCCGAAGCGGGCGACGGTCCGGGCGAGCCAGGCGACGGAGCGGGCGGGGTCGCCGAGGACGGCGTCGCCCCTGCCCTCGGCGAGCGGCGCCCCGTCCTCGTAGAGCCGGGCCTCGACGCTCTTGGGGTCGATCTCGCGCGGCGGGCGCCCTTCGCCGATGACGAACCCGGCGGAGGAGGCGTTGTCGGCGATCGTGTCGCCGATGGTGATGCGCCAGTCGGCGATCCGGCTGTCGATCAACTCCAGGGCGGGGACGACGCGTTCGGTGGCGGCGAGGACGTCGGCCGGGGTGCAGCCCTCGCCGGGGAGGTCGTCGCCGAGCACGAACCCGGTCTCGACCTCGATGCGGGGCGCGCAGTAGCGGGCGACGGGGACGGGCCGGTCGGAGCGGAGCTCCATATCGTCGAGGAGATGGCCGTAGTCGGGCTCGTCGACGCCCATCATGCGCTGCATGACGGGCGAGGACAGGCCGACCTTGTGCCCGACGACGGTGGCTCCGGCCGCCTGCCGGTCCCGGATGTTGAGCAACTGGACGTGGTACGCGTCCTCGACGCCGAGGCCCGGGAAGATCTCCGTGAGGGGCACCACGGGGGTTCTGCCGCGCTCGGCGTCGCGCAGCCGCTCGGCGGCCTGCCGCCGGAGCCGGTCGGTGAGCATCGCCGCTCCTTCCGGGGGGAGGTGGGGTGGGTGCGCCGACCGTAGGCCGGTGGGGCGGCGCCGGGGGAGCGCGGATTCCCGCTGTCCGGGAAACCGCCGCCTCGCGCATTGCGGGCGCCCCACGCGCCTCTTCACGCCCCCAACAGGCGTGATTACGGTACGTGATGACACGGGCACATGTTGTGACAAGCGCATTGCCGCGAACCCACTGGAGAGATCCATGTCGCACATCACCGGCACGGTTCAGACCTTGTCCCCCGCCGTCGTCATCGGGCCCGCCTCGGGCGCGCCCCCGACCTCGCCCGGAACGTGGGCGATCGACTTCCCGTACGCGCCCGCACCGTCGGGCACGAAGATGGTGGTCCTGCACTTCCAGGGCGTGAGCCTGCCGGCCAACAACCGCCTGGAGGTCGAACTCGGCTACGGCAGGGACGTGTTCACCGCCGCCCATGGGTCCGAGTTCTGGTCCCGCCCCGTCAACGTGTACGCGCTGCCCGGCGGGCGGGTGCCCATCCGGTACGTGACCGACGGCGCCACCACCGGCGGGGCGACGCTCGACCGGTACGCGCGCGGCGAACGGCACCCGGGCGAGCAGGACCCGACGGCGTTCTCCAACAGCGACCCGTTCCTCGGCGAACCGGTGTACACGGAGCCGAAGTACGACCCCTTCTGGTTCTGCAACACGCCGCCGAACTGGGAGAACGCGGCCTGCGCGACACCGTCGTCGGACGTGCGGGCGCGGATCGCGAAGAGCGTCGGCATGATCGTGGCGACCCACGGCCACTACTTCTCGACCTGCTCGGTCACGCTCGTCGAGCCCAACGTGGTGCTGACGGCCGGTCACTGTCTGACGGACGTGGCCGCGGAGGCCGCCTCGGCCTCGGTGACCTTCGACTACGCGACGGACTGCGGGGGCGCCCGGCCCGCGGGGTACGCGGCCCGCTTCCACAAGGTCGTGAGGGTGCTGCGGCACCGCTGGGACCCGAGCACGGGCCTCGACTACTGCCTACTGCAACTGGAGGTGCCCGCGGCCGGGCTCGGGATCACGCCGATCCCGATCAGACCGGACCTCCCGGCCCCCGGCGAGGCCGTCTTCGGGGTGCACCACCCCAACGGGGCGGTGAAGAAACTCTCCCCGCCGCACGCCTCGTTCGGCGGGATCATCACCAGCTCGGCGGGGTCGGTCGACGTCAACTTCGACGTCTCGGGCGGCAGCTCCGGCTCCGGGCTCTTCGACACCTCCGGCCGGGTGATCGGCGTCCTGTCCCGCGGCGGCGCGTGCCGGCTGTTGTACTCCCCGACGGCGAGCATCCTCCGCGATCTCGCCACACCGGCCGAGCCGCCCGCGAACCGGGACGTCATGGTGGTCGTCGACCGCTCAGGCAGCATGACGGAGAAGGCCGGGACGGGCCGCGACCGTACGAAGATCGAGGAGGCCCGGGACGCGGCCTCGCTCTTCGTCCGGCTGGTCCGCGCGGGCACCGGGAACCGGCTCGGGCTCGTCTCCTTCTCCACGTCCGCGAGTTCACCCGTCGACTTCGCCCTCGCCCCGGTCACCGACGCGACGAAGACCGCGCTGGCCGGACCGCCGCCGTACTCGGGCGGCGTGGTCGGCGGGCTCTCGCCCGGCGGGATGACGACGATCGGCGGCGGACTCGACGCCGCGCGCGGCCAGTTCCCCGCGCCGGGCACCAACCCGCGCTCCGTGCTGCTGCTCACCGACGGGCTGCAGAACACCCCGCCGATGGTGGCCGACGTGCGCGGCGGCCTCGCCGGGATCAACGTGAGCGCGATCGGCTTCGGCACGGAGACAAGTCTCGACGGTGCGCTGCTCACCCAGCTGACGCAGGAGCGCGGCGGGCTGTACACGCGTGCCGGGAGCGGTCTGGCGCTGAAGAAGTTCTTCGGCCTCGCATTCGGGAACATCTTCGAGTCGGGCGCGCTCTTCGACCCCGAGTTCGACATGCCGGCGGCGATCCGGCGGAGCGATCCGATCCCGTTCCACGTGTGCGGGGAGGAGTCGCTGACCGTGGTGGTCGGCTGGGACAACGTGGACGGAGAGCTCGGCATCGGGCTGCTCACACCGGACAACGACTTCGTGTCGACGTCCACCGCCGGGGTCGTCTCGGAGCACGGGCACACCTGGACGTTCCTGCGCGTTCCGCTGCCGTACGGGGAGGAGCGCGACGGCCAGTGGCGGGTGCAGGTGTTCCGGCCGGGCGGCGGCGAGATCCCGCCGCCGGGGGTGGACCTGCGGTACTTCGTGCAGGTGGTGGCGTCCGGCGGGCCGAGGCTCGACCGGGTGGCGGGACCGACCCGCTTCTACACGGGGGATGTCATCAACCCGCGGGTCTTCCTGCGGTACGAGGAGGGCGGCAGCCCGCACCACGCCCGCATCGACCTCACGGCGACCCGGCCGACTGCGGGCGCCGGCAACATCCTGACGCAGGCGGGGCTCAGGGCGCCCGTGACCGTCGGCGGTGACACGATCCCGGCCCGGCACGCGACGCTACGGGCGCTTGAGCGGGCCGCGGGGAGGCCGCTGTTCGGGTACGTGAGCGAGACGTTCCCGCTCTTCGACGACGCGGCGCACACGGAGGGGGCCTTCGAGGCGGGCGGCCTCTTCGGCAACCCGCAGACCGAACTTCTCACGGTGGAGGGCAACTACACGTTCCATGCCCGGGCGGTGTACGGCGAGGGGTGCGTGTCGACCCGCGAGACCCAGTGGACGGTGCACGTCGACGTCTCGGTGGACCCGGGCCGTACGACGGTCACGGTCACCGGACCGCCCGACGGCGGCACCGTCACGATCGTCCCGCGCGACCGCTACGGCAACCACGTGGGCCCCGGCCACATCGACGACCTCCCGATCACGGGGGCGCCGGGCACGACGATCACGGGGCCGGTGAGGGACAACGGCGACGGCAGCTACACGATCCCGGTGACCTGGAACCCGGACGTCCCGGGCGCCCCCGGGGTCATCGTCACCCAACCGGGGCGCCCGCCGGTGGTCGTGGCCCCGCCGGCCCCGCCCCCGGGCGGCGGCGACCCCTGCGAGGCGACCCTCCGCCGCCTGCTCAAGGCCCTCTGCCGCTGTCTGGGGCGCCCGCCGCACGGGCCTTGCGGGTGCGGGCCGCATGGGCCGGGTGGGCCTGGCGGGCCGGGTGGACCGGGCGGACCGGGTGGACCGGGCGGGCCTGGCCCGTGTGGGCCGCACGAGCCCGGTGGGCCGCATGGGCCGGGCAAGCCGGGTAAGCCGCACGGGTCCGGCGACCCCGACAGCTCCGGCGGCTCCGGCGGACCCGGCAAGCCGAAGCCGCCGCGCCCGGGCGGCGGTTGCTGCGGCGACCGCGCCTGACGACCGGGGGTTCGGGGGGGGGGGGCCCCGGCCCCCCGCGTCCGCCGGGCAGAGGGTCA
>NZ_JBHXPI010000058.1:0-39064 GCF_042718575.1 Streptomyces sp. NPDC058579 | reverse complement strand
GGGCGGGGTGGGGGATCGAACCCCGCCCACCCGCCGCGGGGGTTCGGGGGCGGAGCCCCCGGAAGCGCCCCTACGCGCCTGCGCGGGACCTCGCCTTGAAGGCCGCCTTGCGGGCCTCCTTCGCCGAGGTCTTGTCCGGGTGGAGGCGGCCCATCGCCTCCAGGACCTCCGCCGTCGCCGGGTGTTCCACCCGCCACGCCGCCTCGAAGAAGCCGCTGTGGCGGCCCGTCAGGCCCTCGATCAGGTCGCGGAGTTCGTCCAGTTCGCCCCGCACCTCCAGCTGCGCCGCGATCGTGTCGATCGCCAGCCAGAAGATCATCGCTTCCGACGGCGCCGGCACGTCCGCCGCCCCGAGCTCCGCCAGCCAGACCCGGGCGAGCCCGCCCAGTTCCGGGTTGTCGAGCACCTCCCGTACCGCCGGTTCCGCCTCCGCGCCCACGAGGGAGAGCGCCTGCTGGCAGTGGAGCCGTCGCAGCGGGGAGCCCGCGTCGGCGCCCCGCGCCGCGGCAAGCAGCTCCCGTGCCGCGCCGACCGCGTCCCGGCCCTCCAGCCAGCCCACGGTCTCGGCGCGCGCCGCCCTCTCGGGGTAGGTCGCGAGCCCGTCGAGGAGCACGTCCGCGCCCTTGTCCGCCAGTTCGCCGACGGCCGGCGCGTCCAAGCCCGCCTCCAGCATCCGGGACCGGACGCCGTACAGCCCGAGCGGCGTCAGCCGGACCATGCCGTACCGGCTCACATCCTCGTCGTCGACCTCCTCGGCCTCCTCGAACCGCGCCGCAGGCTCCTCGCCCTCCTCCACCATCAGCGCCTCGTCGACGGGCTGGTACTCGACGAGCCCGATGGGCTCAAGGAGACGGAACTGGTCGTCGAGGCGCATCATCGCCTCCGAGACCTGCTCCAGGACGTCGTCCGTCGGCTCACCCATGTCGTCCGGGACGATCATCGACGCGGCGAGCGCCGGCAGCGGCACCGGCCCCTCGCCAGGACCGCCCTCGCCGACCGTGAGCAGGTACAGGTTGCCGAGCACGCCCTCCAGGAACTCCGCCTCCTCCTCCGGGTTCCAGTCGAGCCGCTCGAGGTCGATCTCGCCGTCCTCGCCGATGACGTCCGCGATGTCGTCCAGGACGGGCGCGGTGGCGTCGGCGAGCACCACGTCGAGGCCGTCGAGCCAGATCCCGAGGACGTCGAGCGGCGCCCCGCCCGTGAGCGCCGCGAGGTTGTCGCCCACGGTCACCCCGCCCGGGGTGTCGTCGTCGCCGTCCTCGACCTCCACGAGCCCGGTGTCGACCGCGAGGCGCCACGCCTCACTCGCGTACGCCTCGCCGTCCTCGTCCGCCGCGAGGCCCAACACCTCTGCGGCGGCGGGCAGTTGTTCCTCGACGAGCTCGCCGCCCGCACCGACCAGGGTCTCCGGCCCGGCCCAGCGGGCGAGCCGCGCCGCGCGGGACAGGAGGGGCGTGGCCAGGGCTTCCCGCGCCAGCTCCGCGTCCGAGTGCAGCTGAACGGGGGGCAGGGAGGGGTGGTCCGGTGCCATCTGCGGTCTTCTCCTCGAAGGGCGTGTGAGCCTGGGCGTGATCCTGGGCGTGATCCTGGGTGGCGTGGCGGTACGGACGCGCCGCGCGCGCCGAACGCGCTTCAGCGTAGACGCTTTTCCCGCCCCACCTCCCGGTTCACGGTCCCGTCAGCCTTCGTACACCCGTCGAGCCTTGACAAGTCCCCCATCCAGCCAAGAGATTGACGCGCGTAGATCTATCGACCGATTCTCCAAGCGCCTCCGGAGCACCCTGATGCCTTCCTCCATACCGAGATCCGCGGCGGTCGCCGCCGTCGTGTCGGCCGCGCTCGCCGCCGGACTGCTCGCCGCCTCGGGCAGCGCCGCGGCCGAGGACACCGCCGCCGTCCGCGTCCACGACATCCAGGGCACCACCCGCGTCTCGCCCCTCGTCGGCACCCAGGTCACGGGCGTCACGGGGATCGTGACCGGCGTCCGGACGTACGGCTCGCGCGGCTTCTGGATCCAGGACCCGCAGGCCGACGACAACCCGGCCACCAGTGAGGGCCTGTTCGTCTTCACCAGCTCCGTGCCGACCGTCGCCGTCGGCGACGCCGTCAGCGTGAACGGCACCGTCGGCGAGTACGTCCCCGGCGGCCTCGCCTCCGGCAACCAGTCGCTGACCCAGATCTCCAAGCCGGCCGTCACCGTGGTCTCCTCCGGGAACCCGCTCCCGGCCCCCGTGACGATCTCCGCCTGGTCGGTCCCGAGCGCGTACGCCCCCGAGGGCGACGCGGCGGCCGCCGGCTCGATCAACGGCCTCACGCTGAACCCGAAGAAGTACGCCCTGGACTACTACGAGTCCCTCGAGGGCACCAACGTCCGCGTCGGCACCTCGCGCGTGGTGGGCGCCACCGACCCGTACTCCGAGCTCTGGGTGACGGTGAAGCCCTGGGAGAACCGCACCTGGCGCGGCGGCACGGTCTACGGCTCGTACACCTCGCAGAACACCGGCCGGCTCCAGATCCAGTCGCTGACGCCGATCGCCCAGCAGCCCTTCCCCAAGGCGAACGTCGGTGACGTGCTCGCCGGGACGACCGAGGGCCCGCTGGACTTCAACCAGTTCGGCGGCTACACCCTGACGGCCCGTACCCTCGGCACGGTCGTGGACCGCGGCCTGGAGCCCGAGGTCACCGACAAGCAGCGCAGGAACGAGCTGGCGGTCGCGACGTACAACGTCGAGAACCTCGACCCGTCCGACCCGCAGGAGAAGTTCGACGCGCTCGCGGCTGCCGTGGTGAACAACCTGGCCTCGCCCGACATCCTCGCCCTGGAGGAGATCCAGGACAACAACGGCGCGAAGAACGACGGCACGGTCGCCGCCGACCAGACGGTGAAGAAGTTCACCGACGCCATCGTGGCGGCGGGCGGCCCGGCGTACGAGTGGCGCTCGATCGACCCGGAGAACAACAAGGACGGCGGCGAGCCCGGCGGCAACATCCGCCAGGTCTTCCTCTTCAACCCTGAGCGGGTCTCCTTCACCGACCGCGCGGGCGCGAACGCCGCCGCCGCGACGGACGTGGTGCGCGGCAAGGGCGGGCGCCCCGAGCTGACGCTCTCCCCCGGCCGCATCGACCCGGCGAACACGGCCTGGGAGAACAGCCGCAAGCCGCTGGCCGGCGAGTTCACGTTCCGCGGCCGTACGGTCTTCGTGATCGCCAACCACTTCGGCTCCAAGGGCGGCGACGAGTCCCTCGTCTCGCACCACCAGCCGCCGGTGCGCTCCTCCGAGGCGAAGCGCCTGCTCCAGGCGCAGTCCGTGAACGCCTTCGTCAAGGACGTCCTCTCGATCCGCAAGGACGCCGACGTCCTCGTCGTCGGTGACATCAACGACTTCGAGTTCTCCGGGACGACGAAGGCGCTGACGGAGGGCGGGGCGCTCTACCCGGCGGTGAAGTCGCTGCCGCGCAGCGAGCGCTACTCGTACGTCTTCCAGGGCAACAGCCAGGTCCTCGACCAGATCCTGACCAGCCCGGGCGTCGGCCGCTTCGAGTACGACAGCGTCCACATCAACGCGGAGTTCGCGGACCAGAACAGCGACCACGACCCGCAGGTGCTGCGCTTCCGCCCGTAGTTCGGCGCTCGCTACGCGCCCGCGCTCAGGCTGAGCGCGGGCGCGTAGCGCGTCACCCGGCCGCCCGTCACCCCCGGGGAGTTCTGCACCTTCGCCCACTGGGGCGTCGCGGACCCGACCCCGGACCCCGCTCCGGCGAGCGCCTCGGCATGGGCCTGCTCGCTCTCCCACTCGGCGTAGTTGAGGACCTTCGTCCCGTCGACGCCGATGTGGAAGTGGCCCGCGATCCCTCCGGGCGCGGGGTTCGGGTCGGTCTCCAGGGCCTCGAAGACCCCGTCCACCCAGGCGCGCTGCCGGCCGGCGTCCGGGCCGTCGAACTCGACGTCGACGATGACGACGCAACCGGGGATCCTGGTGTCGGTCCCGTCGCCGAGCGGGGTGGACCGGTAGAGCGTGTAGCGGTCGATGCCGACGCGTTCGATCCCGGGCACGGCCGCGTCGATCTCGGCGTTCCGGTCCTCGCGGAGGGTGCGGACGAACTCCTGGTAGGCCTCCTCGCCCGTCCACTGCGAGTAGTGGAGCAGGGTGTCGCCGTCGGTGCCGATGTACACGGAGTACGAGAGCAGCCCGACGTCCGGCCAGTCGCGGCTCTCCCACGTCTTGGCGATGGCGTCGACGGTGGCCCGCTGCCGCTCGGGGGTGCCGACCCGCCAGGTGCTGACGAAGACGATCCCCGCATCGGGGCGGTGCAGGTCGGGGCGGGCGTCGGGGCGGGCAACGGATCGGGCAACGGCGTTCATGGGGTGGCCTCCTGTCGTCGGTGACCCCACTCTCCGACCTCAACCGCGCTTGAGGTCAAGCCCCGCGCCCGTGCGAGACTCGGCCCATGATCCTCCGCCCCGCCACCCGCGCCGAACTCCCCGCCGTCCTCGCCCTCCTCGCCGACGAGGAGCGGGTCGTGGACCCCGCGTCGATCGTCGTCACGGAGTCGTACGAGCGGGCCTTCACGGCCATCGAGGGCGACCCGCGCAACGAGATCCTCGTACTCGTGGACGAGGACCAGGTCGTCGGCTGCCTCCAGGCGACGTACATCCCCGGCCTCGGCAAGGGCGGCGCCGAGCGGGCGCTGATCGAGGCGGTACGGATCAGGGCCGACCGGCGCGGCGGCGGCCTCGGCCGGGAGCTGATGGCGCGGGCCGTGGAGCGGGCGCGCGAACGTGGCTGCGCGCTCGTCCAGTTGACCAGCGACAAGCGGCGGACGGAGGCCCACCGCTTCTACGCCTCCCTGGGCTTCGCCCGCAGCCACGACGGCTTCAAGCTCGCGCTGTGAAGGACGGCTAGGTCAGCAGGTGCCCGCCGCCGTCGACGAGGAGCACCTCGCCAGTGATGTACGCGGCGTTGGTGAGGTCGAAGACGGCGCCGGCGATGTCCTCGGGCCGGCCGACCCTGCGCATCGGAACCGCGCCCGCCACATGGGCCTTGGCCTCGTCGGCGCCCGCGACGCCGTCGAACCAGGGGGTGTCGACGAAGCCGGGCGCGACCGCGTTGACCCGGACGTCCGGGCCGAGGGTCTTCGCGAGCAGCTTCGTCATGTGGTTGACGGCCGCCTTGGAGACGGCGTACGGGATGGAGCTGCCGCCGGGGCGGACGCCGGCCTGCGAGGAGATGTTCACGACGCAGCCCGCGCCGTGGGCCTTCAGGTGCGGGACGGCCGCGGTGATGGTCTGCCAGACCCCGATGACGTTGACGTCGTACAGGTGGCGCCAGACCTCGGGCGAGGCCGCCGCCAGGTCGTCGTGCGGGATGAACCGGGTGGTGCCCGCGCAGTTGACGAGGATGTCGAGACGGCCGTACGCCTCGACCGCCGCGGCGACGAGGGCCGCGGCCTGCGTCTCGTCGGAGACGTCGGCCTGGACGTAGACGGCGTCCGGCAGTTCGGCGGCGAGGGCCTTGCCCGCCTCCACCGAACGCGCCGAGTTGACGACGACCCGGACCCCGGCGGCGGCGAGGCGGCGGGCGACGGCGGCCCCTATGCCCGAGGACGAACCGGTGACGAGTGCGACGCGCTGTTCGCTCATGGTGTGGTGCTCTCCCTTGTCCCCTGTCGCGTCCCGCCCCGATCATGCCAGACCCCACACTTCAGCCCTGCTTACCCCTCACCCCAAGCAGAACTAAGTAGACCTTCACCATCGAGGGGCGCAGACTTCCCGAATGAGTACTGAACGCCCCTTCGGCCGGGCCCTCTGCGCGATGATCACCCCCTTCACCGCCTCGGGCGAGCTGGATCTCGACGCCGCCCGCGTGCACGCCGCCCACCTGGTCGCCGAGGGCTGCGACGGCCTGGTCCTCAACGGCACCACCGGCGAGTCCCCGACCACCACGGACGCCGAGAAGGCCGCCCTCATCGAGGCGGTCCGCGCGGCCGTCGGCCCCGGCCCCTCCGTCGTCGCGGGCGTCGGCACCCCCGACACCCGCCACACAGCCGAGCTGGCGCGCCAGGCCGAGAAGGCGGGCGCGGACGGGCTCCTGGTCGTCACCCCGTACTACAGCCGGCCCCCGCAGGCCGCCGTCGAGGCGCACTTCGTCAAGGTCGCGGAGGCGACGGACCTGCCGGTCATGCTCTACGACATCCCCGGCCGCACCGGCACCCGGATCGAGCCCGCGACGATGCTGCGGCTCGCCGCGCACCCGAACATCGTCGCGGTCAAGGACTGCGCCTACGACCTGCTCGGCTCGTCGAAGGTGATCGCCCGCACCTCGCTCGCGTACTACTCGGGCTGCGAGGAGCTGAACCTGCCGCTGTACGCGGTGGGCGGCGCCGGATACGTCAGTACGGTGGCCAATGTGGTGCCACGTCAGCTGCGGGCCGTGCTCGACGCCTTCGACCGGGGCGACACGGCGGAGGCGGCCCGGCTCAACGCGCTCACGCTGCCGCTGGCCGAGCTGATGATGGCCGCCGGGCTTCCGGGCGCGGTGACGGCGAAGGCGCTCCTCGGCGACTACGTCCGGGAACCGCTGCAGCCCGCCGACCGGGAGGCGGTCGACGGGCTGCGGGCGGCGTACGAGGATCTGGTTCAGTCGAACACGTAGGTGGTGCCGAAGAGCGCCGCGTGTTCGAGGACGTCCTCCAGCGGGTCGTCGATCTGACCGGTGTGGAGGGTGAGGCTCGGGCCGTTCTGGATCGTCGGGCCGTTGTGCGTGCGCGTGTGCGTCTCGTCCGCCGACGCCGCCCCTACGGGCAGCAGCACGGCGGCCGCGACCGCCAGCGCCCCGACAACGGTGGGCCTCGTCCTCATGTCGACTCCTCGCCTTGTCTGTTCGTGTGACTCCACGTCGTTCCGTTAACGCAGAGTCACACGTCCAGGTCACGTGCGGGGCGTCGTCAGTTGCGGCTGCCTCAGTTGTGGCTGTGCAGGATCTCGTTGAGCCCGCCCCACACCGCGTTGTTCGGGCGGGCCTCGACGGCACCGGTCACCGAGTTGCGGCGGAAGAGGATGTTGTCGCCACCGGAGAGGTCGCGCGCCTTGACGATCTCGCCGTCGGGCATCGTGACGCGCGTACCGGCGGTGACGTACAGACCGGCCTCGACGACGCACTCGTCGCCGAGCGCGATGCCGACGCCCGCCTCGGCGCCGATGAGGCAGCGCTCGCCGATGGAGATGACGACGTTGCCGCCGCCGGAGAGCGTGCCCATGGTGGAGGCGCCGCCGCCGATGTCGGAGCCGTCGCCGACGACGACACCGGCGGAGATGCGGCCCTCGACCATGGAGGTGCCGAGCGTGCCGGCGTTGAAGTTGACGAAGCCCTCGTGCATAACGGTGGTGCCGGCAGCGAGGTGCGCGCCGAGGCGGACCCGGTCGGCGTCGGCGATCCGGACGCCCGCGGGGGCGACGTAGTCGGTCATCCGCGGGAACTTGTCGATGCTCGTCACGGCGAGGTGCAGGCCCTCGGCGCGGGCGTTGAGGCGGACCTTCTCGACGTCGTCGACGGCGACCGGGCCGAGCGAGGTCCAGGCGACGTTGGCGAGCAGGCCGAAGACGCCGTCCAGGTTCTGGCCGTGCGGCCGGACCAGGCGGTGGCTGAGCAGGTGGAGGCGCAGGTACGCGTCGTGCGCGTCCAGCGGCTTGTCGTCGAGCGAGGAGATGACGGTGCGGACGGCGACCACCTCGACGCCACGGCGGGCGTCCACGCCGAGGGCCTTGGCGGCGCCCTCACCGAGGGCGTTGACGGCGGCGTCGGGCGTGAGCCGCTCGGTTCCGGCGGGCCCGGGGGCGTCGGTCAGCTCGGGGGCGGGGAACCAGGTGTCGAGAACGGTGCCGTCACCGGCGATGGTGGCGAGGCCGGCGGCGACGGCGCCGGTGGTGCGAGGAGCAGTGGTCATGCGGAAAACCTAACGGTCCGGGCGGCGCCCGGGCCAACCGGTCTCAGGTGTCGGTCGACGGTCCCGGCGTTTCCGACGACACCGGCGCCTCCCCGCTCGTGGGATCCCCCGGGATGTCCGGGCGGGCCGGCAGGAGCCGCGCCATCATGTCGCGCGCGTAGGCCTCGTCGTACTCCGCGCCGGTCAGCAGCACCTGCAGGCAGATGCCGTCCATCAGCGCGACGAGCGCGCGGGCGGTGACGAGGTCGGTGTGGCGGGAGAGGGCCTCGGTGACGGCCTCGGTCCACTCCGCCGCCACCGGGCGCAGGGCGGGCCTGCGCAGGGCGGCGAGGTAGAGCTCGTACTCCAGCTCCACCCCGGTCCGGTCGCCGCCGATCCACTCGCCCATCAGCCGGGCGAGGGCGGAGGGCAGGCCGGCCGCCATCTCGGGGAGTTCCGCGCGCTCGCGCAGCTGCCCGCCGAAGCCCTCGTTGGCCTGGCGCAGCGCGGCGACGAGGAGTTCGTCGAGCGAGGCGAAGTGGTACGTCGTGGAGCCGAGCGGCACGTCCGCCTCTGCGGCGACCGTACGGTGGCTGAGGCCTGCGATGCCCCGGGCGCCGACCACGCGCAGCGCGGCGTCGACGATCCGCTGGCGCCGCTCGGGGTCGTGGCGGCGGGCGCGCGCGGCGGCCATCAGTGGGCGCCCCCCATGTTGAGCACGAGGACGCCCGCGATGATGAGGACCACCCCGGCGATCTTGGCGGCGTTGAGGGTCTCGTTCATGAAGAGGATTCCGATCACGGCGACGGCGGCGGTGCCGACGCCGGACCATATCGCGTACGCGGTCCCCACCTGGAGCGTCTTCAGCGCCTGGGCGAGCAGCGCGAAGGCGATCACGTAACCCAGGCCCGTGACGATCGACGGCCAGAGCTTGGAGAAGCCCTCGCTGTACTTCATGGAGACCGTCGCGACGATCTCGGCCGTGATGGCGCCTGCCAGCAGTCCGTATCCCATGTGTACCAGCGTACACAACGATATGTACGACCGTACGCAACGCCGCCCGATACGGTAAGGCTCATGACAATTCCCACGGGGCCATACGGTTACGGCTACCCGCCTCCGCCCCCACCGCCGAAGCCCGGCGTGATACCCCTGGCGCCACTGGGTCTGAGCCAGATCCTGACCGGTGCCTTCGCCACCCTCGGCGGGTACTGGAAGCAGCTGCTCGGTGTCGCCACGGCCGCCTACGGCGCGGCCCTGCTGCTGGTCGGCGCGACCTTCGGCATCGCCTACGCGATGGTCTCCGACCATGTCCCCCGGGTCTTCGACCTGCCGAGCGGGCAGGAGCCCAGCTGGGACGACGGCCGCCCGCTGCTGTTCGCGTTCGGCGCCCTGTGGCTGGTGGGCATCGTCGGAATGCTCCTCGCGAGCGCCGTGGTGTACGCGGCGTGCCCCGCCGTCCTCCAGGAGGCGGTGCTCGGCCGCCGGACCACCTTCGGCGCGATCTGGCGCCGCGCCTGGTCACGGGTGCCGGCGGTGATCGGCACGGTCGCCCTGTCGACGCTGGTCGTCGTGGTGCCGATGGTGCTCTTCGTGCTGGCCATGGTCGGCTTCATGGTGGCGATGCTCTCGTCGCTCGACCAGTCGGACGCGCCGCTGTTCTCGCCCGTCGCGGCGACCTTGTTCTTCCTCGTCGCCCTGGCCACCATGCCGCTGGCCGCCTGGATCTGGGTGAAGCTCAGCCTGGCGCCCGCGGCGGCGGTGTTCGAGAACCAGGGCGCGGTGGCCTCCCTGCGCCGCTCCAACGAGCTGGTGCGCGGCTCGTGGTGGCGGATCTTCGGCGCGCTGCTCGTCGCGGCGATCATGGCCACGGTGGCGAACTGGCTGATCCAGCAGGTGCTCAGCCTGCTGCTCTCGATCCCCGTCTCGTTCACGGAGACCACCGACTTCGACACCCCGGGCGAGGTGCTGCTCGCGTTCGCTCCCGTACTGGCGATCGCCGCCGTCGGCGGGATGGTGGCGCAGGCCTTCTGCTCGGTCTTCCCGCCCCTGGTGACCGGCCTGGTCTACGTCGACCAGCGCATCCGCAAGGAGAACCTGGCCCCGGCCCTCGCCCAGGCGGCCGGGACGCCGTACCCGTTCAGTCCGTGAGCGAACGCTTCGGCCGGAGCACGCAGAACTCGTTCCCCTCGGGGTCGGCGAGGACCACCCAGGTCGCGTCCTCGCCCTGACCGACGTCGATCTGGCGGGCGCCGAGGGCGATGATCCGCTCGACCTCGGCGTCCCGGTCGTCGGGCGTCAGGTCGATGTGGAGCCGGTTCTTCACGGTCTTGGACTCGGGCACCGGCAGGAAGCACATCCCGGGCAGGGCGTGCTCGTCGGCGCCGATGACGACCTCCTCCTCGTCCTCGAAGAGGATCTTCCAGTCCAGGACCTGGGCCCAGAACCGGGCCTGGGCCTGGAGGTCGTGGGCGTCGACGACGATGTGGTACATGCGAACGGCCATGATCGCCAGTATGCCTGGCGATCATGGCCGTACGTGGGAAAGCCTGCGATCAGACGTTGAAGCCGAGCGCGCGAAGCTGCTCGCGGCCGTCATCCGTGATCTTGTCCGGGCCCCACGGCGGCATCCAGACCCAGTTGATCTTCAGCTCGCTGGCGATGCCGTCGGTCGCGGCCTTCGCCTGGTCCTCGATCACATCGGTCAGCGGACAGGCCGCCGACGTCAGGGTCATGTCCAGCGTGACGACGTTGGAGTCGTCGATGTGGATGCCGTAGATCAGGCCGAGGTTGACGACGTCGATGCCCAGTTCGGGGTCGACGACGTCGTACAGCGCCTCGCGGATCTCTTCCTCGGAGGCCGGCTTCATGGTGGCCTCGACGTTCTCGGTCATGCCGACTTCCTCTCCGCGTCGCCCAGCGCCTGGGCCGTCGCGTCCTTCCACGCCATCCAGCTGAGCAGCGCGCACTTCACCCGGGCCGGGTACTTCGAGACACCGGCGAACGCGACCGCGTCCTCCAGGATCTCCTCCATCGCGTCGTCGGGCTCGAGCCGGCCCTTCGACTGCATCAGCTCCAGGAACGTGCCCTGGATCTTCTGCGCCTCGGCCAGCTCCTTGCCGACGAGCAGCTCGTTCAGGACCGAGGCCGAGGCCTGGCTGATCGAACAACCCTGGCCCTCGTACGACACGTCCTCGATCCGCGAGCCGTCGTACTTCACGCGGAGCGTGATCTCGTCGCCGCACGTCGGGTTGACGTGGTGCACCTCGGCGTCGCCGTCCCGAAGACCGCGCCCGTGCGGGTGCTTGTAGTGGTCCAGGATGACGTCCTGGTACATCGAATCCAGCTTCACGACGATTCCCCTAGCCGAAGAAGTTCCGTACGTGCTCCAGACCCTCGACCAGCGCGTCGACCTCGCCGGGGGTGGAGTACAGATAGAACGACGCTCGCGTGGTCGCGGGAATTCCGTACCGCAGGCAGACGGGCCGCGCGCAGTGGTGACCGACCCGGACCGCGATGCCCTGCTCGTCCAGAACCTGGCCCACGTCGTGCGGGTGGATGTCGCCCAGCGTGAAGGAGATCGCCGCGCCGCGGTCCTCGGCCGTGGTCGGGCCGATGATCCGCAGGTCCGGCACCTCCTGGAGGCGGCGGACGGCGTACTCGGTGATCGCGTGCTCGTGGCGCGCGATGTTCTCCATGCCGATCGCCGACAGGTAGTCCACGGCCGCGCCGAGGCCGACGGCCTGGGCGATCGGGGGCGTACCCGCCTCGAACTTGTGCGGGGCCGGCGCGTAGGTGGAGGAGTGCATCGAGACCGTCTCGATCATCTCGCCGCCACCGAGGAACGGAGGCAGGTCCTCCAGGAGCTCCTGCCGTCCCCACAGCACGCCGATGCCGGTCGGGCCGACCATCTTGTGACCGGTGAAGGCCACGAAGTCGGCCTGCAGCGCCTGCACGTCGAGCACCATGTGCGGGGCAGCCTGCGAGGCGTCGATGCAGACCAGCGCACCGACCTCCTGCGCACGCCGGACGATCGTCTCCACCGGGTTGATCGTGCCCAGCAGGTTCGAGACCAGCGTGAACGAGACGATCTTGGTCTTCTCGGTGATGACCTCTTCGATGTTCGAGAGGTCGAGACGGCCGTCGTCGGTGAGGCCGAACCACTTCAGCTTCGCGCCGGTGCGCTGCGAGAGCAGCTGCCACGGCACGATGTTGGAGTGGTGCTCCATCTCCGTGATGGCGATCTCGGTCTCGTGGTCCACGCGGTAGGGCTCGTCGGCCCAGCCCAGCATGTTGGCCACGAGGTTGAGCGACTCCGAGGCGTTCTTGGTGAAGATCACCTCGTCGCGGCTCGGCGCGTTGATGAACGCCGCGACCTTGTCACGGGCGCCCTCGTACAGCGCCGTCGCCTCCTCGGCGACCGTGTAGACGCCGCGGTGGACATTGGCGTTGTGGCGCTCGTAGTAGGTGTTGAGCGCGTCGAGCACCTGGCGCGGCTTCTGCGAGGTCGCCGCGGAGTCCAGGTACACGATCTTCTTGCCGTCGTGGACCACGCGATCCAGGAGCGGGAAGTCCTTGCGGATCGCCTCGGTGTCGAGGAGGCCGGAGAGCCCCTGATGGGCAGATGTCACGCGGATGCGCCACCCTTCACGTACTTGTCGTAGCCCTCGTTCTCGAGCTGGTCGGCGAGCTCGGCGCCGCCGGACTCGGCGATGCGGCCGTTCGCGAAGACGTGCACGAAGTCGGGCTTGATGTAGCGGAGGATCCGCGTGTAGTGCGTGATCAGCAGCGTGCCGACCTCGCCGGTCTCACGGACGCGGTTGACGCCCTCGGAGACGACGCGAAGGGCGTCGACGTCGAGGCCGGAGTCGGTCTCGTCGAGGATCGCGATCTTCGGCTTGAGCAGTTCGAGCTGGAGGATCTCGTGGCGCTTCTTCTCGCCGCCGGAGAAGCCCTCGTTGACGTTGCGCTCGGCGAAGGCCGGGTCCATCTGGAGCTGCTCCATCGCGGACTTGACCTCCTTCACCCAGGTGCGCAGCTTGGGCGCCTCGCCGCGGACGGCGGTGGCGGAGGTGCGCAGGAAGTTGGAGACCGAGACGCCGGGGACCTCGACCGGGTACTGCATGGCCAGGAAGACGCCGGCGCGGGCGCGCTCGTCGACCGACATCTCCAGGACGTCCTCGCCGTCCAGGGTCACGGTGCCACCGGTGATCGTGTACTTCGGGTGGCCCGCGAGGGAGTACGCCAGGGTCGACTTGCCGGAGCCGTTGGGGCCCATGATGGCGTGGGTCTCGCCCTGCTTCACGGTCAGGTCGACACCCTTGAGAATTTCCTTGGTGCCGTTCTCGACCTCGACGGTGACGTGCAGGTCGCGGATTTCAAGCGTTGCCATGGTGCCTCAGGACTCCTGGGTGACGGAGACGAGCACATCGTCCCCTTCGATCTTTACGGGGTAAACGGGGACGGGGCGCGTCGCGGGAAGGCCGGACGGCTTGCCGGTGCGGAGGTCGAACGCGGAGCCGTGCAGCCAGCACTCGATCTGGCAGTCCTCCACCTCGCCCTCGGACAGGGAGACGTTCGCGTGCGAGCAGATGTCGTGGATCGCGAACACCTCGCCGTCCGTGTGGACGAGCGACACCGGCGTGCCGTCGAGTTCCACCCGCTTCGGGGTGTCCTCCTCCAGCTCGCTCAGCGCACAGACGCGTACGAAGGCCATCAGACGGACGCCTCCAGCTCGGCCTCGATCTTCGCGATGAGGCGGGCCTCGACGTCCGGCAGACCGATCTGCTGGACCAGCTCGGCGAAGAAGCCGCGGACGACGAGCCGGCGGGCCTCGGACTCCGGGATGCCGCGGGCCATCAGGTAGAAGAGCTGCTCGTCGTCGAAGCGGCCGGTGGCCGAGGCGTGACCGGCGCCGGCGATCTCGCCGGTCTCGATCTCCAGGTTCGGCACGGAGTCGACCCGGGCGCCGTCCGTCAGGACCAGGTTCCGGTTGAGCTCGTAGGTGTCGGTGCCCTCGGCGGTGGCCTGGATGAGGACGTCACCGATCCAGACGGCGTGCGCGTTCTGGCCCTGCAGCGCGCCCTTGTAGGCCACGTTCGACTTGCAGTGCGGCATGTTGTGGTCGACCAGGAGGCGGTGCTCCTGGTGCTGACCGGCGTCGGTGAAGTACAGACCGAAGAGCTCGGCCTCGCCGCCGGTGGCCGCGTACTGCACGCGCGGGTGGATCCGGACGACGTCGCCGCCGAAGGTCACGATGACCGACTTGAAGGAGGCGTCGCGGCCGACGAGCGCGTTGTGCTGCGCGACGTGGACGGCCTTCTCGTCCCAGTCCTGGACGGAGACGACGGTCAGCTTGGCGCCGTCGCCGAGCACGTAGTCGACGTTGGCCGCGAGCACCGCGTCACCGGTGTGGTCGATGACCACGACGGCCTCGGCGAAGGCGCCGAGCTCGATGATCTGGTGGCCGTAGGCGACGCCGCCCTCGCCGTGCACGGCGATCCGGATCGGCTCGCCGAGGACGGCCTCCTTGGCGACGGTCACGACCGAGGCCTTCTCGAAGGAGGAGTACGCCTGGGCGGCGACGCGGTCGACGGGCGTGCCGGCCTTGCCGAGCCGCTCGTCGTCACGGCCGACGGTCTCCACGGTGACGCCCTCGGGCGCCTCGATCACGACCTTCACACCCTCGCCGGCCGCGACGGCGGTGCCGTCGTGCAGGCCGCGCAGGCGCTCCAGCGGGGTGAACCGCCACTCCTCCTCGCGACCGTGCGGGACCGGGAAGTCCGCGACGTCGAAGGACGGGGGGGCGCTCATGCGCGTGGCGACGGTGGACTCTGCGGCCACCGCGATCGAGCCGGCGGTGGTGGAGCCCGCCGGGATGTTCTGAGCCTCAGCCATGGCTGTCGTGTTGCTCTCTTCCTCGTTACTACGCAAAGACGGTACGGACGGAGGCGCGGTCTTAACCGACCGAGCCTTCCATCTGCAGCTCGATCAGCCGGTTGAGCTCGAGGGCGTACTCCATCGGGAGCTCCTTGGCGATCGGCTCGACGAAGCCGCGCACGATCATCGCCATGGCCTCGAACTCGGTCATGCCGCGGCTCATCAGGTAGAAGAGCTGGTCCTCGGAGACCTTGGAGACCGTGGCCTCGTGACCCATGGAGACGTCGTCCTCGCGGACGTCGACGTACGGGTAGGTGTCCGAGCGGGAGATCGTGTCGACGAGCAGCGCGTCGCAGAGCACGTTCGACTTGGCGCCCGGGGCACCCTCGCCGATCTCGATGAGACCGCGGTAGGAGGTGCGGCCGCCGCCTCGCGCCACCGACTTGGAGACGATGTTGGAGGAGGTGTTCGGGGCCATGTGGACCATCTTGGCGCCGGCGTCCTGGTGCTGGCCCTCGCCCGCGAAGGCGATGGAGAGGGTCTCGCCCTTGGCGTGCTCGCCCATCAGGTAGACGGCCGGGTACTTCATGGTGACCTTGGAGCCGATGTTGCCGTCGACCCACTCCATGGTCGCGCCCTCGTAGGCCACGGCGCGCTTGGTGACCAGGTTGTAGACGTTGTTCGACCAGTTCTGGATCGTCGTGTAGCGGCAGCGGCCGCCCTTCTTCACGATGATCTCGACGACCGCGGAGTGCAGCGAGTCGGAGGAGTAGATCGGGGCGGTGCAGCCCTCGACGTAGTGGACGTAGGCGTCCTCGTCGACGACGATCAGCGTCCGCTCGAACTGGCCCATGTTCTCCGTGTTGATACGGAAGTAGGCCTGCAGCGGGATCTCGACGTGCACGCCCTTCGGCACGTAGATGAACGATCCGCCGGACCACACGGCCGTGTTCAGCGAGGCGAACTTGTTGTCGCCGACCGGGATGATCGTGCCGAAGTACTCGCGGAAGAGCTCCTCGTGCTCCTTCAGCGCGGTGTCGGTGTCGACGAAGATGACGCCCTGCTCCTCCAGGTCCTCGCGGATCTGGTGGTAGACGACCTCGGACTCGTACTGGGCCGCGACACCGGCGACGAGGCGCTGCTTCTCCGCCTCCGGGATGCCGAGCTTGTCGTACGTGTTCTTGATGTCCTCGGGCAGGTCCTCCCAGGAAGCGGCCTGCTTCTCGGTGGAGCGCACGAAGTACTTGATGTTGTCGAAGTCGATGCCCGACAGGTCGGAGCCCCAGCTCGGCATGGGCTTCTTGTCGAAGAGGCGCAGACCCTTGAGCCGCAGCTTCAGCATCCACTCGGGCTCGTTCTTCTTCGAGGAGATGTCGCGGACGACGTCCTCGTTGAGACCGCGCTTGGCGGTGGCACCGGCGGCGTCGGAGTCGGCCCAGCCGTACTCGTACCGACCCAGGCCCTCGAGCTCGGGGTGGCTGATCTCGGTGGTCATGCGGGGTTCCTCCCGGCCGTGCTTGCGGATGCTTCGGATTCGGTGGTCTGTGGGGCGCTGTGCGGGATGAACGTCGTGCAGACGCCGTCACCATGCGCGATGGTGGCGAGACGCTGGACGTGCGTTCCCAGGAGGCGGGAGAAGATCTCCGTCTCCGCCTCGCACAGCTGGGGGTACTGCTCGGCGACATGGGCGACCGGGCAGTGGTGCTGGCAGAGCTGCTCGCCGACCGGCGCGTTCCGCGCAGTGGCAGCGTACCCGTCCTTGCTGAGCGCCCTCGCGAGCGCCTCCGTGCGCCGGGCGGGCTCCGCCGACTCGACGGCCTCGCGGTAGGCCTCGGCCTGGTGCTCGAGCCGGTCACGGGCGAAGGCCGCGACGGCGGCTTCCCCTCCCGCGTTCTGCTCGATCCACCGCAGGGCGTCCACGGCGAGCGAGTCGTACGACTGGTCGAAGGCGTCCCGGCCGCAGTCGGTCAGCGCGAAGACCTTGGCGGGGCGGCCGCGCGTACGGGCCCCGTACACGCGCTTCTCGCGGGCTTCGACGACGTTGTCGGCGACGAGCGAGTCCAGGTGCCGGCGGACGGCGGCCTGGGTGAGACCGAGCCGCGTCGCCAGATCGGCGACCGTCGACGGGCCGTGGTCCAGGATGGAGCGCGCGACGCGGTTGCGCGTGGAGCGCTCACCGGTCGCGAGTTCCTCCACGGGAGCCTCGCCAACGTTTTTCACAACGCCATTGTTGCGTAATTCCTCCGGGAGTGACAAGCGACGTCCGAACGAGGGCACGGTGCCGTGCATCACTCAGGTAAGGCTTACCTGACCTGCGAAGATGATCATTCATAGGACGAATTCCAGCGGGATCGGGGCCCCGCGCCGGAGACCCCCCGAAACCCTCTCTAGACTTCCCGGCATGCGAAACGAGTCCGGCGACAGTGCCGCCGTCCGGGTACGTGGCCTGGTCAAGCGGTACGGAACCAAGACCGCCGTCGACGGCCTCGACCTCGACGTCCACGCGGGCACCGTGACCGCCGTCCTCGGCCCGAACGGGGCGGGGAAGACCACCACGATCGAGACCTGCGAGGGCTACCGGAGGGCCGACGCCGGCACTGTCCGCGTCCTCGGCCTCGACCCGGTCGCCGACGCGGCCCGGCTGCGCCCCCGGATCGGCGTGATGCTCCAATCGGGTGGCGTCTACTCCGGCGCCCGGGCCGACGAGATGCTCCGCCACATGGCAAAGCTGCACGCCCACCCGCTGGACGTGGACGCCCTGATCGAGCGCCTCGGCCTGGGTTCCTGCGGCCGGACCACCTACCGCAGGCTCTCGGGCGGCCAGCAGCAGCGCCTCGCGCTCGCGATGGCCGTCGTCGGCCGCCCCGAGCTGGTCTTCCTCGACGAGCCGACCGCCGGGCTCGACCCGCAGGCCCGCCACGCCACCTGGGACCTCGTCCGCGAGCTGCGGACCGACGGCGCGACCGTCGTCCTCACCACGCACTTCATGCAGGAGGCCGAGGAGCTGGCAGACGACGTCGCCATCGTCGACGCCGGCCGGGTCGCCGCCCAGGGCAGCCCCGAGGCGCTCTGCCGCGGCGGCGCCGAGAACACCCTCCGCTTCACCGGCCGCCCCGGGCTCGACCTCGGCTCGCTGCTCAAGGCGCTGCCCGACGGCACCCAGGCCGCGGAGCCGACACCGGGGACGTACCGCATCACCGGCGAGGTGGGCCCCCAGCTGCTCGCCACCGTCACCACCTGGTGCGCGCAGCACGGCGTGATGCCCGACGGCATCGCGGTCGAGCGCCACACTCTCGAAGACGTCTTCCTGGAACTGACCGGCAAGGAGCTGCGCGCATGAGCAGCGGTACGCACACGGGAACGTACTCCCCGAAGCCCGGAGCGGCGCCCGTCGGGCGCATGATCGCGGCGCAGACGGTCCTGGAGACGAAGATGCTGCTGCGCAACGGCGAGCAGCTGCTCCTCACGGTGATCATCCCGTCCCTGCTGCTCGTGCTCTTCTCGACCGTCGACATCGTCGACACCGGCACCGACAAGGCCGTCGACTTCCTCGCCCCGGGCGTCCTCGCGCTCGCCGTGATGTCCACCGCCTTCACCGGCCAGGCCATCGCCACCGGCTTCGAGCGCCGTTACGGGGTCCTCAAGCGGCTCGGCGCCTCCCCGCTCCCCCGCTGGGCGCTGATGACCGCCAAGACGCTCTCCGTCCTGGTCACCGAGATCCTCCAGGTGGCGCTCCTGACGGCGATCGCGCTCGGGCTCGGCTGGTCGCCGCAGGGCAACCCCCTCTCGGTCCTGGTCCTGCTCGTCCTCGGCACCGCCGCCTTCTCGGGCCTCGGTCTGCTGATGGCCGGCACGCTGCGAGCCGAGGCGACGCTGGCCGCCGCGAACCTGGTCTTCCTGCTGCTCCTGGTGGGCGGCGGGGTGATCGTGCCGCTGGACAGGTTCCCCGACGCCGCCCGCTCCGTCCTGGAGCTGCTGCCGATCTCGGCGCTCTCCGAGGGCCTGCGGGACGTGCTCCAGGGCGGCGCCGCGCTGCCGTGGGGGCAGGCGCTGATCCTGGCCGTCTGGGCGGTCCTCGGCCTCGGCGCGGCGGCGAGGTTCTTCCGCTGGGAGTAGCGGAGGGGTGACGTTCCGGGGTGACTTCACCCGCAAGGCACCCCTCGACCCCTCTCAATTTCCGGGGGGAGACGACTCCCCCGACCCCCTCGTGAAAACACGCACAAGCCCCGTCCTACGATAGGGCCCGTGCTGACCCCCCTCGCCTACATCGCCAAGCGCTGGACCCCGTCTCCCAAGACGCTCCGGCGCGCCGCGCTCTCCGCAGTCGTGATGAGCGTCCTCATCATCGTCACGGGAGGCGCGGTCCGGCTGACCGGCTCCGGTCTCGGCTGCGACACCTGGCCCAAGTGCACGGACGACAGCCTGATCGTCACGCCCGAGCAGGGCTACCGCGGCATGATCGAGTTCGGCAACCGGATGCTGACGTACGTCCTGTCGGCCGCCGTCGGCTGGGCGATCATCGCCGCGCGCTCCACCAAGCCGTGGCGGCGCGGGCTGACCCGGCTCGGCTGGGCGCAGTTCTGGATCGTCGCCAGCAACGCGGTCATCGGCGGCATCACCGTGTGGATGGGCCTCAACCCGTGGACCGTCGCCGGCCACTTCCTCGCCGCGAACGCGCTCCTGACCGTCGCCGTGATCACCTGGCACCGCACCGGCGAGGGCGACACGACCCCCCGGCGCCGGGTGCCAGGACCGGTCCGCAAGCTCTCCTGGGCGATCGTCGCGACCTCGGTCCTCCTGATCGTCCTCGGCACCGGCGTCACCGGCTCGGGCAAGCACGCGGGCGACAGCAGCGACGTCCCGCGCATGCCGTGGGACTGGACCGACGCCGCCCACCTGCACGCCATCGCCGCCTGGGTCGTCTGCGCGCTCGCGCTCGCGATGTGGCTGGTGCTGCGCGTGGTCGACGCCCCGGACGACACCCGGGCGCGCGCCCGTGACCTGCTGATCGTGCTCCTCGCCCAGGGCGGCATCGGGTACGTCCAGTACTTCACCGGCGTCCCCGAGGTCCTGGTCGGCGCCCACATGCTCGGCTCCGCGCTGATGTGGATCGCGGTCCTGCGCCTGGCCCTGAGCCTGCGCGAGCGCCCGCTGTCCGCCCCGGAGATCCCGGCCCAGCCTGACGCGGTCCTGACCAAGGCGTAGGGCCTTTCGTTCGGATCACGCCGGGCCCGTCAGCGCAGGCCGTAGATCCTGCGCGCGTTGCCCGAGGCGATCATCGTGGCCACCCTCTGGGCGTCGGTGAGGGACCAGGAGCCTTCGGCGACCCATTCGCCGAGGACCCGGCCCAGCGCGCCCCGGAAGACGCTCGCGGCGACGACGTGCAGCTCCGGCAGCGCGTGGGCGCCGCTGGAGAACAGCAGCTTGCCGAAGGGCGCCAGCTCCAGGAGTTCGGCGAGGACGGCCGCCGCCCGGGCCCCGGTCCTGGCGAGGACGGAGCCCAGGTCCGCGTAGACGTGCGGGAAGAGAGCGGTCAGCTGGGCCGCCTGACGGTGGTACGGGTATCCGTGCAGCAGCACGACGTCCGCGCCCAGGCCGCCGCTGGCGGCGGCGAACTCGGCGAGCCCGGCCGGGTCCTCGTTCCCCACGTGCAGCTGGAGCGGCCGCCCCGAGCCGACCGCGACCCAGAGCAGATGGCGCAGCAGCACCGGGTCGGTGATCCGGCCGCCGACCGCGCGTCCGGCCAGCCAGCGTCCGGCGGCCCCTCGTACCTCTCCCGGCCCCGGCGGCTCGGCGGCCTGGGCGAGCCCCCGGCTCACGCCCGCCACGGAGGTGAAGGCGACCGCGGTCGTCGCGGCGCCGTGGACGGCCTCCGCGAGGTTGGCGAGGAGCGACTCGACAGATCCTGAGGTGTCGGCGACCTGTTCGGCGAGAAGTTCGAGCCGGACGATCTCGTGCGCGTCGGCGGCTCCGGCGGAGGCGATCTCGGCGGGCCCGGTCAGATCGCCGGGCAGACCGGTGTCGACCAGGTAGGTGGAGATCCCGGAGGCGCGCAGCAGCCTGCGCCCGGACTCCAGGACGCCCAGCTCGCGGCGGCGGGCGAGATAGCGGGCCGGCGGGCAGTGCGGCTCAAGGCCGAGCAGCGGCGGGCACCAGCGGCGTACCGCGAAGCCGGTCTGGGTGTCGAAGAAGGTGGTGCCGGGCGCGGCGGGACCGCCGGTCCTGCCCAGGTGGGTCTCGAAGGTGCCGAGGCCGAGCTCCGTACGGAGCACCCCGTGGCAGTACTGGTCCACCAGGCTCGGGGTCTCGATCATTCGGGGGGCTCCCTGCGTGGACGTTCTTCCACACGTCCTAACGGGTGAGCCCCACCCGAGGTTGTTGCCTCCCGCGTCGAACGGATACGCGGGGAGGCGGGTCGCGCCGGGAGGCGGGTCGCGCGGGCGGACAGGCGAGCGCGGGTTACGCGTTCGACGGGCCGCCCAGCTGGATCCCGGCCATCCGGGACCACTCGTACGGGCCGGTGACGACCTTCGCGGCGAACTCGCCGTCGAACTCGTCGTGGAGCGTGAGCCCGGCCTTCTCGGCCGCCTGCTCGGCGATCGCGTACGTCGGGGCCACCAGGTCGCCCCAGCCGCCGTCCTCGCCGACGAGGACGATGCGAGTGCCGGCCTGGCCGATGTGGGCGAGCTGGCCCTCGGCGCCGCCGTGCTCCTTGGAGAACGTCCGGATCTGCTTGGCGAGCCGGGCCGCCCTGCGCTCAGCCTGCTTCGTGTCTGCCATGACAAGGATGCTACCGATGGGTAGATCAATTGGCGACGGCCGGTGCGCGTGGTCTTGCCCACGTGCACCGGCCGTTGATGAGGACCTGAGGCGCTACCTCAGGAAGGGGTCGACCGCGACCGCCACGAAGAGCAGCGAGACATAGGTGATCGACCAGTGGAAGAGGCGCATCTCCTTGAGCTTCGCCCCGGTCGCGCCGTTCTTCGCGCGGTTCAGGAGCCCGTGCGCCTCCCAGAGCCACCAGCCGCCGGTGACCAGCGCCACCGCCGTGTAGAACCAGCCGGTGTAGCCGAGCGGGGTGAGCAGCAGCGAGACCGCGACCATGACCCAGCTGTACGCGACGATCTGCCGGGCCACGACCTTGTTGGAGGCGAGGACCGGGAGCATCGGCACGCCGGCCCGCGCGTAGTCGTCCTTCACCTTCATCGACAGCGGCCAGTAGTGCGGCGGCGTCCAGAAGAAGATGACGAGGAAGAGGATGATCGCGGCCCACGACATCGAGTTGGTGACGGCCGACCAGCCGATGAGCACCGGCAGACAGCCGGCGATGCCGCCCCAGACGATGTTCTGGGAGGTGCGCCGCTTGAGGATCATCGTGTAGACCACGACGTAGAAGAGGAGCGCGCCGAGCGCGAGGGCGGCGGAGAGCCAGTTGACCAGGAGGCCGAACCAGAGCGTGGAGACCACGGCGAGGGTCAGGCCGAAGACGAGGCCCTCACGCGGGGTGAGGACGCCGGTGACGAGCGGCCGCTGGGAAGTGCGGTCCATCAGCGCGTCGATGTCGCGGTCGATGTACATGTTCAGCGCGTTGGCGCCGCCCGCCGACAGGTAGCCGCCGAAGCAGGTGGCGAGCACCAGCCAGAGGTTCGGCACGCCCTGCTCGGCGAGGAACATGACCGGAACGGTCGTGATGAGCAGCAGCTCGATGATCCGCGGCTTGGTCAGCGCCACGAATGCCTTGACGCGGGCCCCGAACGGCCGGTGGCCCCCCGGGCTGGGAGTCAAGACGACCCCTGCGGGTCGGGACTCGACGGCCGTCACGCACACCCCTGACAGAGAAATTCCCAGCAAGCTCCCCGGATGAAGACGGGGTGAAGACTTGCGCGTACCACGCCACTCTAGACGTTGCCCATACGCCGATCTTCGCGGGGGTGGGGTCGTGTTGAGGGGGCTCGTCCCAAGGAGTGGACAACGCTCCGTACGGCGCTCGGGAGGCAAAGTGACGGAGTCCCCCGCAGTCTTGACGTATCCGCTCATGTGAGGGGCCCTGACCCGAAATGATGGCCTGATGACGGGGGTAGGCTCGACAGCGCCGGTACACCCTCAGTCACCGGCTTCCCGTACATGTGGAGAGGAGCCCTGACTCAGGGTGAGCACTCAGCCGACCACCGCAGACCTTGACTGGACCGAGCTGGACCAGCGGGCCGTGGACACCGCCCGCATCCTGGCAGCGGACGCCGTACAGAAGGTCGGCAACGGCCATCCCGGTACGGCCATGAGCCTGGCGCCCGCCGCGTACACCCTCTTCCAGAAGGTGATGCGGCACGACCCGGCCGACCCGGAGTGGGTGGGCCGCGACCGTTTCGTGCTCTCGGCCGGTCACTCGTCCCTGACGCTCTACACCCAGCTGTACCTGGGCGGCTTCGGGCTCGAGCTGGACGACCTGAAGGCGTTCCGCACCTGGGGTTCGAAGACCCCGGGCCACCCGGAGTACGGGCACACCGCGGGCGTCGAGACGACGACGGGCCCGCTGGGCCAGGGTGTCGCCAACGCCGTGGGCATGGCGATGGCCGCCCGCTACGAGCGCGGTCTGTTCGACCCGGAGGCGGCCCCCGGCACCTCCCCGTTCGACCACCGGATCTACGCGATCGCCGGTGACGGCTGCCTCCAGGAGGGCATCTCCGCCGAGGCGTCCTCGATGGCCGGTCACCAGAAGCTCGGCAACCTGATCCTGCTGTGGGACGACAACCACATCTCGATCGAGGGCGACACCGAGACGGCCGTGTCCGAGGACACGATGAAGCGGTACGAGGCGTACGGCTGGCACGTGCAGCGCGTCGAGGCGAAGGCCAACGGCGACCTGGACCCGGCCGCGCTCTTCGCGGCGATCAAGGCCGCCGAGGCCGAGACCGAGCGTCCGTCGTTCATCGCGATGCGCTCGATCATCGCCTGGCCCGCCCCGAACGCCCAGAACACCGAGGCCGCGCACGGCTCGGCGCTCGGCGACGAGGAGATCGCGGCCACCAAGCGGATCCTCGGCTTCGACCCGGAGCAGACCTTCGAGGTCGCCGACGAGGTCATCGGCCACACCCGCTCGCTGGGCGACCGCGGCCGTGAGGCCCGCGCCGCGTGGGAGAAGTCCCTCGCCGAGTGGCGTACGGCCAATCCGGAGCGGGCGGCCACGTTCGACCGCATCGAGGCCAACGAGCTGCCCGAGGGCTGGGAGGCGCGGCTTCCCGTGTTCGAGGCGGGCAAGGCCATCGCGACCCGCGCCGCGTCCGGCAAGGTCCTGCAGTCGCTCGGCGCGGTCATCCCGGAGCTGTGGGGCGGCTCGGCCGACCTGGCCGGCTCGAACAACACGACGATCGACAAGACCTCGTCGTTCCTGCCCGAGGGCAACCCCCTGCCCGAGGCGGACCCGTACGGCCGCACGATCCACTTCGGCATCCGCGAGCACTCCATGGCCGCGGAGATGAACGGCATCGCGCTGCACGGCAACACCCGCGTCTACGGCGGCACCTTCCTGGTGTTCTCCGACTACATGCGCAACGCGGTGCGGCTCTCCGCGCTGATGCACCTGCCGGTGACGTACGTCTGGACCCACGACTCGATCGGTCTCGGCGAGGACGGCCCGACGCACCAGCCGGTGGAGCACATCGCCTCGCTGCGCGCGATCCCCGGTCTCAACGTCGTCCGCCCGGCGGACGCCAACGAGACCGCCATCGCCTGGCGCGAGATCACCAAGCGGCACACCCGCGTGTTCGGCAAGGGCGCCCCGCACGGCCTCGCGCTGACCCGCCAGGGCGTCCCGACGTACGACTGGAACGAGGACGCGGCCAAGGGTGGGTACGTCCTGTTCGACGCCGAGGGTGGCGAGGCCCAGGTCGTGCTGATCGGCACGGGCTCCGAGGTGCACGTGGCCGTCGAGGCGCGCGAGCAGCTCCAGGCCGCCGGCGTCCCGACCCGGGTGGTCTCGATGCCGTCCGTCGAGTGGTTCGAGGAGCAGGACCAGGCGTACAAGGACTCCGTCCTGCCGCCGTCGGTGAAGGCGCGCGTGGCCGTCGAGGCCGGTATCGGTCTCACCTGGCACAAGTACGTCGGCGACGCCGGCCGGATCATCTCGCTCGAGCACTTCGGTGCCTCGGCCGACGCGAAGGTCCTCTTCCGCGAGTTCGGCTTCACGCCGGAGGCCGTCGCTGCCGCCGCCCGGGAATCTCTGGCCGCCGCGGCGCGCTGACGCCAACTAGACACGAGTTTTGGAGAACCTCTCATGACAGACGCTCTCAAGCGCCTCTCCGACGAAGGCGTCGCGATCTGGCTGGACGACCTCTCGCGCCAGCGGATCACGTCCGGAAACCTGGCCGAGCTCATCGACCAGCAGCACGTGGTGGGTGTGACCACCAACCCGTCCATCTTCCAGAAGGCGATCTCGGAGGGCCACGGTTACGACCAGCAGCTCGCCGAGCTCGCCGCGCGCAAGGTGACCGTGGACGAGGCCATCCGCATGATCACGACGGCTGACGTGAGGGACGCCGCCGACATCCTGCGTCCGGTCTTCGACTCCACGGACGGCCAGGACGGCCGGGTCTCGATCGAGGTCGACCCGCGCCTGGCCCACAACACGGCGGCGACCATCGCCGAGGCCAAGCAGCTGGCCTGGCTGGTCGACCGTCCCAACACGCTCATCAAGATCCCGGCCACCAAGGCGGGTCTGCCGGCGATCACCGAGGTCATCGGCCTCGGCATCAGCGTCAACGTGACGCTGATCTTCTCGCTGGAGCGCTACCGCGCGGTCATGGACGCCTACCTGGCCGGCCTGGAGAAGGCCCGCGAGCGCGGCCTCGACCTCTCCAAGATCCACTCGGTGGCGTCCTTCTTCGTCTCCCGCGTGGACTCGGAGATCGACAAGCGCCTGAACGCCATCGGCACGGACGAGGCCAAGGCCCTCAAGGGCAAGGCGGCGCTCGCCAACGCCCGTCTGGCCTACGAGGCGTACGAAGAGGTGTTCTCCTCCGAGCGCTGGGCCGCCCTGGACAAGGCGCAGGGCAACAAGCAGCGTCCGCTGTGGGCCTCGACCGGCGTCAAGGACCCGGCGTACAAGGACACGCTGTACGTCGTGGACCTGGTCGCGCCCGGCACGGTGAACACCATGCCGGAGGCGACCCTGGAGGCCACCGCCGACCACGGCGAGGTCGCCGGCGACACCGTGCGCGGTACCTACGCCCAGGCCCGCGCGGAGCTCGACGCCGTCGAGAAGCTCGGCATCAGCTACGACGACGTGGTACAGCTGCTGGAGGACGAGGGCGTCGAGAAGTTCGACGCGTCCTGGAACGACCTTCTCAAGTCGACCGAGGCGGAGCTTGAGCGCCTCGCACCTTCGGAGGCGTAAGCACTTTGAGCGCAGTCCACGGAGCCAACCCGCTCCGTGACGCCGCAGACCGACGGCTCCCGCGTATCGCGGGGCCGTCGGGTCTGGTGATCTTCGGTGTCACGGGCGATTTGTCCCGTAAGAAGCTGATGCCTGCCGTCTACGACCTCGCCAACCGCGGCCTGCTGCCGCCGGGCTTCTCGCTGATCGGCTTCGCCCGGCGCGAGTGGCAGGACGAGGACTTCGCGCAGGAGGTCTACGAGGCCGTCAAGCAGCACGCCCGCACCCCGTTCCGCGAGGAGGTGTGGCAGCAGCTGATCCAGGGGATGCGCTTCGTCCAGGGCGACTTCGACGACGACGACGCCTTCGAGCAGCTGAAGACCACCATCGACGAGCTGGACAAGGCCCAGGGAACGGGCGGCAACTTCGCCTTCTACCTCTCCGTGCCGCCGAAGTTCTTCGAACTGGTCGTCCAGCAGCTGAAGAAGCACGGCCTGGCCGACCAGAAGGACGGCTCCTGGCGCCGCGCGGTCATCGAGAAGCCCTTCGGCCACAACCTGGTCTCCGCCAAGGAGCTCAACGAGGTCGTCCACGAGGTCTTCCCGCCCGAGGCGGTCTTCCGGATCGACCACTACCTGGGCAAGGAGACCGTCCAGAACATCCTGGCGCTCCGCTTCGCCAACACCCTCTTCGAGCCGATCTGGAACCGGTCGTACGTCGACCACGTGCAGATCACCATGGCCGAGGACATCGGCATCGGCGGCCGCGCCGGCTACTACGACGGCATCGGCGCCGCCCGTGACGTCATCCAGAACCACCTCCTCCAGCTGCTCGCGCTCACCGCGATGGAGGAGCCCGCCTCCTTCGACGCGGACGCGCTCGCGGCCGAGAAGACCAAGGTGCTCGGCGCGGTGAAGCTGCCGAAGGACCTGGGCGCCTCGACCGTGCGCGGCCAGTACGCGCCGGGCTGGCAGGGCGGCGCGAAGGCCGTCGGTTATCTGCAGGAGGACGGGATCGACCCCAAGTCGAAGACCGACACCTTCGCGGCCATCAAGGTGGAGATCGACAACCGCCGCTGGGCGGGCGTCCCCTTCTACCTCCGTACCGGCAAGCGGCTCGGCCGCCGCGTCACCGAGATCGCGGTCGTCTTCCAGCGCGCTCCGCACTCCCCGTTCGACAAGACGGCGACGGAGGAGCTGGGCCAGAACGCCCTGGTCATCCGCGTCCAGCCGGACGAGGGCGTGACGATGCGGTTCGGCTCCAAGGTGCCGGGCACCTCGATGGAGGTCCGGGACGTGTCGATGGACTTCGCGTACGGCGAGTCCTTCACGGAGTCCAGCCCCGAGGCGTACGAGCGGCTCATCCTCGATGTGCTCCTCGGCGACTCGAACCTCTTCCCGCGCGTCGAGGAGGTCGAGCTCTCCTGGAAGATCCTCGACCCGATCGAGCAGTACTGGGACGCGCACGGCAAGCCGGCGCAGTACCCGTCCGGGACCTGGGGTCCGGTCGAGGCGGACGAAATGCTCGCACGAGACGGACGGAGCTGGCGCCGGCCATGAAGACCGACCTCACGGACACCACGTCCAGCAAGATCAACAAGGCGCTGGTGCTCGGGCGGCGTGCCATCGGCACGCCCGCCGTCGGCATGGTGCTCACCCTCGTCATCGTCACCGACGAGGAGAACGCCTACGACGCGCTGAAGGCGGCCAACGACGCGTCCCGTGAACACCCCTCGCGCACCCTGGTGGTCATCAAGCGGGCCGCGCGCTCGCCGCGGGACCGCGCGAAGGCCAGGCTCGACGCCGAGGTCCGCCTCGGCGCCGACGCCAGCACCGGCGAAACGGTTGTCCTCCGGCTGTACGGCGAGGTCGCCGAGCACGCCCAGTCGGTGGTCCTTCCGCTCCTCCTGCCGGACGCGCCCGTCGTCGTCTGGTGGCCGGTCAGCGCCCCGGCCGACCCGGCGAACGACCCGCTGGGCTCGCTCGCCCAGCGCCGGGTGACCGACACGTACGCCGCCGAGCAGCCGATCCACGAGCTGACCGGGCGCGCGGACACGTACACCCCGGGCGACACGGACCTGGCCTGGACCCGGATCACCCCGTGGCGTTCGATGCTGGCCGCCGCGCTCGACCAGGTCGTGTGCGAGGTCACCTCGGCCGAGGTCGAGGGCGAGGAGTTCAACCCGAGCGTCGAGCTGCTGGCCATGTGGCTGGCGGACCGGCTGAAGGTGCCGGTGCGCCGGTCCACCTCGCAGGGGCCCGGGCTCACCTCCGTACGGATGGAGTCCTCCGGGGGGCCGATCGTGCTCGACCGGCCGGACGGCTCGCTGGCGACGCTCTCCATCGAGGGCCAGCCGGACCGTGCCGTGGCGCTCAAGCGCCGCGAGACGGCCGAGCTGATCGCGGAGGAGCTGCGGCGGCTCGACCCGGACGACACGTACGCCTCGGCGCTGCGGTACGGGCTCGACCGGCTGGACGACGAGGCGAAGGTGACGGCCCCCCAGGTGCCGGTCGCGGCCGCCGCCGAGACCAAGGCGGCACCCGCTCCTGCTCCGAAGAAGGCCCCGGCCAAGAAGGCGGCGGCCAAGTGAGCACTCCGCAGCTCGTCGTCCACCGCGACAAGGAGCTGATGGCGCAGGCCGCGGCGGCCCGGCTGATCACCCGGATCGTGGACGCCCAGGCCGCGCGCGGCTCGGCGTCCGTGGTCCTCACGGGCGGCCGGAACGGCAACGGGCTGCTCGCGGCGCTCAGTTCGGCCCCCGCGCGGGACGCGATCGACTGGTCGCGGCTCGATCTGTGGTGGGGCGACGAGCGGTTCCTGCCCGAGGGCGACCCGGAGCGGAACGTCACCCAGGCCCGCGCGGCGCTGCTCGACAGCGTCCCGCTGGACCCGGCGCGCGTGCACGCGATGCCGGCCTCGGACGGGCCGTACGGCAGTGACGTCGAGGCCGCGGCCGAGGCGTACGCGGCCGAACTGGCCGCGGCCGCCGGTCCCGAGCATTATCGATCAGCGGCTGCCGCCGCGGGTGGGCCGGTGCCGTCCTTCGACGTGCTGATGCTGGGCGTCGGTCCTGACACGCACGTGGCCTCGCTCTTCCCGGAGCTTCCGGCGGTCCGCGAGACGGAGCGCACGGTGGTGGGCGTGCACGGCGCGCCCAAGCCGCCGCCGGTCCGGATCTCGCTGACGCTGCCGGCGATCCGGGCCGCGCGTGAGGTCTGGCTGCTCGCGGCGGGCGAGGACAAGGCGAAGGCGGCGGCGATCGCGCTGTCCGGCGCGGGCGAGATCCAGGCCCCTGCGGCGGGCGCCTACGGCCGCTCGCGGACGCTCTGGCTGCTCGACACGGCGGCCGCCTCGGAGCTGCCGCGCGATCTGTATCCGCCGGCGTCGGCCTGACGTCCGGCTTCGGCCTGACGGACGCCTGACGAGGCCCGGTTCACCGCACCACGGTGGACCGGGCCTCCGGCGTTTCCCGTACGGGCTCCAGGAAGGGCGCGAGCAGGTCGGGCACCGCATCGGCCGCGAAGGCCAGGCCCTCGCTCTGCCCGGCGTCGTACACGTCGTACCCGCCCGTGCCCGCCGCCGTCGTCGCGGTCAGGGTCAGCAGCCCCGCACGGCGCTGGTAGTACGACTGCTTGACCGTCCAGCCGATGACCCCGCCGCGCTCCAGGGCGACCGTGGTCCGGCGGACCGTGCCGGAACGGGTCACCAGGTAGTCGCCGCTGACGGCGTGTCCGAGGCTGCGGTACGCGTCGAGGGCGGCCACCACGGCGAGGGCGCCCAGGACGAGGGCGCAGCCCGCGGCGACGTACAGCAGGACCGGAGTGAGGAGCAGCCCGAGGACGACGAGGACCGCGACCGGGGCGAACACGCTCCACAGGGCCCAGCGCAGCCGCCGGGTGCGGGCGGCGCGGGGGTGGGCGGTGAGCGGCGCGCCCGTCGGCGGCTCGGACTCGCGCAGCACCTGCGCGGCGACCCGGTCGGCGACCGCGCGGGGCGCCGCGGGAAGGAGGGTCTTGTGATCGGCGTGCTTGTCCTCGTCGTCCTCGGCGAGACCGGTGGCGACGGCGTCGACGCGGGCGGCCCGGCACATCCGGACGCCCAGCGGCTCGACCAGTTCGACGCCCCGGAGCCGGCGTTCCTCGATGGAGATCGAGCGGGCGGTGAAGAGGCCGCGGCGGACCCGCAGGGTGCCGCCGGGCTCGCGCTCCAGGCGGTAGTTCCACCACATCTCGACCCAGAGGCCGAGCGCGCCGACAGTGCCCGCGAGGACGGCGAGGAGGATCAGGACGAGGATCATCGAGACGATCGAGGTGTCCTGGAAGCGGTCCCCTATCCAGTCGATGACCTCCTCCTGGGCGCCGAACCACTCGCTGACCTGCATCACGGCACCGGCCGCCGCGCCGCCGAAGAGCACGGCGACGAAGGAGACCGGGGCGTAGCGGATCCAGCGCGGGTCGAGCTCGGCGAGGGCGCCGTCGTGGCGGGTGTCCTCGGTGGCGGGGACCGTGCGGTCGAGCAGTTCGCGGCGGAGCCGTTCGCCCTCGGCCCGGGCCACGGGGTCGAGTGCGAGGGTGGACTCGCCGCCGCCGTGGTGCTCGCCGGTCCCGATGCGGACCTCGACCAGGCCGAGGACGCGCTGCAGCGGGTTGGCGGTCAGGTCGACGCTGCGGATCCGCTCGCGGGCCAGCGAGCGGCGCTTGACCAGCAGGAGCCCGGTGTGGAGTTCGGCCCGTTCGGCGCCGATGCGGTAGCGGGTGCGCCGCCAGCGGACGTAGTCGCCGGCCGAGCCGAGGCCGATGAGGAGGGCCGCTCCGGCGAGGATCCAGGCGATGGCCTGCCCGGCGGGTATGCCCTTGGTCAGGCCGAAGTACGTGGGCAGGGCGGCGCCCCCGGCGACGCCCGCGAGGACGACCGCCGTGACCAGGACCGTACGGCGGTCGAGGCGCCGCCAGTCGTCGGGGGTGCCGTCGGGGGCGCCGGTCTCCTCGCCGGTCATGTGGCGTCCCCGGGGGTGGCCTGGGTGATGCGGGTGAGCTTCTCGGCGAGCTCCGCGGCCAGTTCGTGGTCGAGGCCCTCGATCCGGAGCGCGCCCTTGGAGGAGGCCGTGGTCACGGTGACCGTGGCGAGCCGGTACAGCTGCTCCAGCGGACCGCGGACGGTGTCGACGGTCTGGATCCGCGACATGGGCGCGATCCGCCACTCCTGCCAGAAGACCCCGGTACGGACGTAGACGGCGTCCTCGGTGACCTCCCAGCGGTGGACCCGGAACCACCAGGAGGGGAAGAACGCGGCGCAGGCGAGGCCGGCGACCGCGAGGACGGCGGCGGGCAGCCACAGCCAGAACCGGGCCGGCTCGATGAACGCCCCGAGGACGGCCAGGGGCACCACCGGGACGGCGGCGGTGACCAGCCACTGGGTGCGCCACCAGCCGACGGCCCGTTCGTTCAGCGTGTTGCTCGGCGGCCGCAACCGCACCTCGCCCCGCACCGCGTTCTCCCCCCTCACGCTTCTACCTCCCGCGCAGCGAGCGGTAGTGGGCGACGAGCCCGGCGGTGGACGGGTCGAGATGCTCCCCGCTCTCGACCACGCCCTCGGTGAGCACGGGCTCGATCCTCTTGGCGAGGACCTTGCCCAGCTCGACGCCCCACTGGTCGAAGGAGTCGATGTTCCAGATCGCGCCCTGGACGAAGACCTTGTGCTCGTAGAGCGCGACGAGCTGGCCGAGCACGAAGGGGGTGAGTTCCTTGGACAGGATCGTCGTCGTCGGGTGGTTGCCCTGGAACGTCTTGTGCGGGACGAGCTCCTCGGCGACGCCCTCGGCCCGTACCTCCTCGGCGGTCTTGCCGAAGGCGAGGGCCTGGGTCTGGGCGAAGAAGTTGGCCATCAGCAGGTCGTGCTGGGCGACCAGGCCGGGGAGCAGGTCGGCGACGGGCTCGGCGAAGCCGATGAAGTCGGCCGGGATCAGCTTCGTGCCCTGGTGGATCAACTGGTAGTACGCGTGCTGGCCGTTGGTGCCGGGCGTGCCCCAGACGACCGGTCCGGTCTGCCAGTCGACGGGGTTGCCGTCACGGTCGACGGACTTGCCGTTGGACTCCATGTCGAGCTGCTGGAGGTAGGCCGTGAACTTCGACAGGTAGTGCGAGTACGGCAGCACGGCGTGCGACTGGGCGTCGAAGAAACCGCCGTACCAGACGCCGAGGAGGCCGAGGAGCAGCGGCGCGTTCTCGGCGGGCGGGGCGGTACGGAAGTGCTCGTCGACGAGGTGGAAGCCGTCGAGCATCTCGCGGAAGCGGTCCGGACCGATGGCGACCATCAGGGAGAGCCCGATGGCGGAGTCGTACGAATAACGGCCCCCGACCCAGTCCCAGAACTCGAACATGTTGGCGGTGTCGATGCCGAAGTCCTGGACCTTCTCGGCGTTGGTCGACAGGGCCACGAAGTGCTTGGCGACGGCTGCCTGGTCGGCCCTGAGGCCGGTGAGCAGCCAGTCGCGGGCGGAGATGGCGTTGGTGACCGTCTCGATGGTGGTGAAGGTCTTGGAGGCGACGATGAAGAGCGTCTCGGCCGGGTCGAGGTCGCGGACGGCCTCGTGAAGGTCGGCGCCGTCGACGTTGGAGACGAAACGGAACGTCAGGTCCCGCTGGGTGTAGGAGCGCAGGACCTCGTAGGCCATGGCGGGTCCGAGGTCGGAGCCGCCGATGCCGATGTTCACGATGTTCTTGATGGGCTTGCCGGTGTGACCGGTCCACTCGCCGGAGCGGACCTTCTCGGCGAAGGCCGCCATCTTGTCGAGGACGGCGTGGACGGCCGGGACGACGTTCTCGCCGTCGACCTCGATGACGGCGTCGCGCGGCGCGCGCAGCGCGGTGTGCAGGACCGCGCGGTCCTCGGTGGTGTTGATCTTCTCGCCGCGGAACATGGCGTCGCGCAGCTCGGCCACGCCGGTCGCGGCGGCCAGCTCGCGCAGCAGCGCCAGCGTCTCGTCGGTGACGAGGTTCTTGGAGTAGTCCAGATACAGATCGCCGACGCGCAGCGTGTACGCGGTGCCGCGGTCCGGGTCGGCGGCGAACAGCTCGCGCAGTTGGGTGTCTCCCAGCTGCTCGCGGTGCTTGCCGAGGGCGGCCCACTCCGGCGTCCGGTTGAGCCTCGTACGTCCTTCTGCGTTCATCTCGGACATCGCCTACTTCTTCTCTTCCTGCCTGCTTCCCCCGCTGCGACTCCAACCTAGTTGATCGTGAGGGCGGAAGGCGCGCGGCGACTTCAGTGACCGCCGCGATGCAGCCGCCCTGCGTAGCGGGCCTCCAGGACCGCGTTGCGCTCGTGCCCGCCGGGGATGTTGGCGGAGACGTAGACAGGGGCCTCGTACCCCTCGGCGAGCAGCAGGGCGACGGCCTCGGCGACCACCATCTGTACGAGGAGGGAGGAGGTGAGGGTCGAGACCCCGCAGAGCGCGCCGCCGTCCGGGAGCGGGAGCACGGCGTCGCCGGTGGGGGCCCCGTTGTCGAGAACGACGTCCGCGAGATCGGCGAGCCGCCTGCCGCTCGGGTGGAGCGCGGGGACGGCGTGGGTGTGCTCGAGCGAGGTGAGCGCGACGAGCGGATGCCCGGCACCGGTCACCGTGAGGGCCAGGTCGACGATGGAGTTGTTGACCCCGGAGTTGGAGATGACGACGAAGAGGTCCTGCGGGCGGGGCGTGGCCAACGCGTAGAGCCGCTCGGCAAGCCCGGGCGACCGCTCCAGCAGAGGATCGGCAAGCACGGCCGCCTCCTCACCACCGCGCAGCACAAGATCGGCGAGCGCGATCCGACTGGTGGGCACGAACCCCCCGGCCCGCCCGGCGATCTCCAGGGCGGCGGCCTGAGAGTGCCCGGTACCGAAGGCATGGATCACCCCGTCGCCGGCCACACACTCGGCGAAGAGCCGCGCGGCCGCCCCGACGGCGTCCTTGTTAGAGGCGACGACCCGCTCGAAGGCCTGGCGGGCGTAGTCGACGAACAGAGCGGCACCGAGGGCGGGTTGGGACATGGCGGGGGCCTCCGTTGGTTCGATGAGCCGATCGATGGCGGGTGATTCGGTTCAATGAACCAGTCGGGAGCACCACCGTCAAGGGCCCCGCACGGGAGTTGGGCGCAGCCCCGCAGCACATCACGCCAGCAGCCGCGCCAGGGCCACCGCGCCCGTCACACCGTCCGGCACCGGGGCCGGCGTGAGGCCCCAGGGGGCGACCCGGGCCGCGAGGCGGGGCAGGAGGGGGCCGGTGGGGCCGAGGAGGCCGCCTGTGACGATCAGGGGCTCGGCCGGGCGGGGCGTCAGGGCTCTTACCGTCGCGGCCAGTTCGTCCGCCGCGCGGTCCAGGAGCGTGTGGGCCACCTCGTCCCCGGCTCTCGCCGCGTCCATCACCAGCGGGCTGAGCGCCGCGAGCCGCACCGGGTGGGCTCCGAACCCGTACCCGACGACGGCCTCCTTGGTCAGGCCCCCGCACACCTCCCCCACGGGCCCGGTGAGCGCCGTGGCCGCCCCCCGGCCGTCCAGCGCGCGCAGCACCGCCCGCAGTGCCTCGCGCCCCAGCCAGAAGCCGCTGCCGGCGTCACCCAACAGCCAGCCGTCGCCGTCCACCGCACGGACCGTCCTGCGCCGCTCCACGCGCGCGGCGGTGGCACCCGTGCCCGCGATCAGCACGAGCCCGTCCGCCGGGACGCCCGGCCCGGCCGCGAAGGCGATGTCGGCGTCCCCGAGCACCTCGACACGGGCGCCCTCCGCAACGCCCACCCCGCCCAGCGCCTCCAGCAGCGCGGCGTGGGCGTTCGCCAGGCCGCCGCCCTGGCCGCCGCCCGCGAAGCCGGCCACCACGGAGACGACCGCGCCCGCCCGCTCCGGCGGCACGGCGTCCCGCAGGGCGCACGCCAGGTTCCGTACGAGAGCGTCGGGAGGGACGCTCAACGCGTTCCCCGGGCCGCCCGCACCCTCCCTCACCGAAACGCCCGCCGCCGCGTCCGCGAGCCGTGCCCTGATCCGCGTGCCACCGGCGTCGATCCCGAGCACGCACTCCTGAATCCCTGATTCGTTCATCAGCCCGCATGGTGGTTGATAGATTCACGACTCGACAAGCCCCAAGGCCGGCCAGGAGGGAACACCGCCCGTGATCACCGCTCTCATCCGCGCCGAACTGCCCCGCATGTCCGGTTCCTTGCGCAGGGTCGGCGCCTGGGTCCTCGACGACCCGGGCCGGGTGACCGGCGTCTCGGCGGCCGAGTTGGGCCGCCGTACCGGTACGTCCCAGGCCACCGTGACCCGCTTCTGCCGGGCCCTCGGCCTCGGCTCGTACCAGGAACTCCTGCTCGCCCTCGCCCAGGAGCGGGGCGAGAGCGAACGCACCGGCGAGGCCCGCCCCCTCGGCCCCGACATCGGCCCCGACGACCCGCTCGACCAGGTCGTCGCCGCCGTCGCCCAGGCCGATCTCCTCGCCCTGCGCCGGACGGCCGAGCAGCTGGACCTCGACGCCCTGGAGCGGGCCGCGCGGATCCTGGCCAAGGCCCGCCGGATCGACGTCTACGGCGTCGGCGCCTCCGGCATGGTCGCCCAGGAGACCCAGGCGCGGCTCTTCAGCATCGGCTGCGACGCCCGCGGCTGGACGGAGGTGCACGCGGCGGAGACCTCGGCGGCGCTGCTCACGCCCGCGGACGCGGTCGTGGCCGTCTCCCACTCGGGCGCCACCCGCGAAGTCCTCTCCCCGCTGCGGCTCGCCGCCGAACGGGGCGCGCGCACGGTCGCGGTGACCGGCGACCCCCGCTCCCCCGTCGCCCGCGCCGCCTCGCTCCATCTGACGTCGACCTCGGCCGAGACCAGCTTCCGGCGCGGCGGGTTCGGGACCCGTCACTCGGTGCTGCTGATCCTGGACTGCCTCTACGCGCGCGTGGCGCAGCTGACGTACGAGCGGGCGACCGCCGCGATGGCACTCACCGCGCACATTCCGGGCAATCACCGGTAAGAGGGACCTGCATAAGCGAATCGGGCCCTGCCCGCGAACCTGGTTCGCGGGCAGGGCCCGATTCGTCACACTGTCACACCACGCTCAGATCTCGCCGCGCAGCTTGGCGAGCGCCTCCGCGAGGATCGCCTCACCGTCCGCGTCGCTGCGCCGCTCGCGTACGTACGCGAGGTGCGTCTTGTACGGCTCGGTGCGCGGCGGGTCCGGGGGGTTGTCCCGGTCCTGACCGGCCGGGAAGCCGCAACGCGGGCAGTCCCACGTCTCCGGAACCTGTGCGTCACTGGCGAAGCTCGGCTGCGTCTCGTGCCCGTTCGAGCACCAGAAGGAGATGCGGAGGCGCGGTGCCGACTCGCCCCGCTCGGCCTCCCCCATCGGCCCCGCTCCGACCCGGCTTCCCCGGATCGCGTTGCCACTTGCCACGGTCGTAACTCCCTGCGTGATGGTGCTCGAAGATGCCCCAGTCTACGTAAGGCCCAACGCGCGTCCAGTGATTGGAGTTACACGTCCAACTTCATCAGAAGCGCAAGCACGATAATGCAGGCGAACCACATCAGACCGACCACAACGGTGATGCGGTCCAGGTTGCGCTCGGCGACCGAGGAGCCGCCGACGGACGACTGCATGCCGCCGCCGAACATGTCGGAGAGGCCGCCGCCCTTCCCCTTGTGCATCAGCACGAGCAGCATCAGCAGCGCGCTGAAGACGATCAGGGCGATCGAGAACCCCATAACCACGGCTGGACCAACTTCCTCGGACTTATACGGACGGGGGTCGGGCAGGTCCTGCCCGACCCCCGCAAGGGTACGACGGATCGTCGCTACCGCCTACTCACCGTTCGCTTCACTGGTCGCGGAAGCGGACGATCTTGACGAACTCCTCGGAGTCCAGCGCCGCGCCGCCCACCAGGGCGCCGTCGACATCGGGCTGCGCCATGATCGCGGCCACGTTGCCGGACTTGACCGAGCCGCCGTACTGGATGCGGACCTTGTCGGCCAGCTCCTGCGAGTACAGCTCCGCGAGACGGCCGCGGATCGCCCCGCAGACCTCCTGCGCGTCCTCGGGGGTGGCGACCTCGCCGGTGCCGATGGCCCACACCGGCTCGTACGCGATCACGATCGACTCGGCCTGCTCGGCCGGCAGGTCCTTCAGACCGCCGTCGAGCTGGGCGAGGGTGTACGCGACCTGGTTGCCCGCCTTGCGGATGTCCAGGCCCTCACCGACGCACAGGATCGGGGTCACGCCGTGCTTGTAGGCGGCCTTGACCTTGGCGTTGCAGATCTCGTCCGTCTCGGCGTGGTACTGCCGGCGCTCGGAGTGGCCCACGGCGACGTAGGCGCACTTCAGCTTGGACAGCATGAGGCCCGAGATCTCGCCGGTGTACGCACCGGAGTCGTGCGCCGAGATGTCCTGGGCGCCGTACTTGATCTTGAGCTTGTCGCCGTCGACCAGGGTCTGGACGGACCGCATGTCCGTGAAGGGCGGCAGGACCGCGACCTCGACGGCGTCGTAGTCCTTGTCGGTCAGGGCGAAGGCGAGCTTCTGGACGTGGGCGATGGCCTCCAGGTGGTTGAGGTTCATCTTCCAGTTGCCCGCCATCAGCGGGGTACGCGTGCTCAAGGTGTTCAGTCCTCCAGTGCGGCGAGGCCGGGGAGCGTCTTGCCCTCGAGGTATTCGAGGGAGGCGCCGCCACCGGTCGAGATGTGGCCGAAGGCATTCTCGTCGAAGCCCAGGGTGCGCACGGCAGCGGCCGAGTCGCCACCGCCGACGACGGTGAAGGCGCTGCTGTCGACGAGGGCCTGCGCGACGGCGCGGGTTCCTTCGGCGTAGTCGGGGTGCTCGAAGACGCCCACCGGACCGTTCCAGAAGACGGTCTCGGCGTCGGCGATCTTCGAGGCGTACAGCTCACGGGTCTTCGGGCCGATGTCGAGGCCCTCCTTGTCGGAGGGGATCGCGTCGGCGGCGACGGTCTCGAAGTCGGCCGGGGCCTTCGTCTTCAGGTCCGGGAAGTCCGTGGAGACGAGCACGTCGACGGGGAGCACGAGCTCGACGCCGGTCTTCGCGGCGCGCTCCATGTACTCGGTCACCTTCGGGATCTGGTCCTCCTGGAGGAGGGAGATGCCGACCTCGTGGCCCTGGGCCTTGAGGAAGGTGTAGGCCATGCCGCCGCCGATGAGGATGCGGTCGGCCTTGCCGAGCAGTTCGTCGATGACGGCGAGCTTGTCGGAGACCTTGGCGCCGCCGAGCACGACCACGTAGGGGCGCTTGACGTCGGCGGTCAGCTTCTTCAGGACGCCGACCTCGGTGGCGATGAGGTAGCCGGCGGCGTGCGGCAGCAGGGCCGGGAGGTCGAAGACCGAGGCGTGCTTGCGGTGGACGGCGCCGAAGCCGTCGCCGACGTAGAGGTCGGCGAGCTCGGCGAGCTGCTTGGCGAAGGCCTCGCGCTCCTTGTCGTCCTTGGCCGTCTCGCCCGCGTTGAAGCGCAGGTTCTCGATCACGGCCACCTGGCCGTCGGCGAGGCCCGCGACGGTCGCCTTGGCGGACTCGCCGACGGTGTCGGTCGCGAAGGCCACGTCGGCGGCGAGGAGTTCACCGAGGCGCGCGGCGGCCGGGGCGAGGGAGAACGCCGGGTCCGGGGCGCCCTTGGGGCGGCCCAGGTGCGAGGCGACCACGACGCGGGCGCCGGCCTCGGCGAGCGCCTTGACCGTGGGGAGGACGGCGCGGATCCGGCCGTCGTCGGTGATGGTCGTACCGGCCAGCGGCACGTTGAGGTCGGCGCGGACGAATACCCGCTTGCCGGCGACGCCTTCGGCGAGAAGCTCGTCGATCGTCTTCATCTTCTACTGGACTCCTTGGAACGCGGTGAAGCACACGGCACAGGGCTCGGACAGCGCATCCTTGCGCCGTCC